>NZ_JBANBJ010000002.1:0-358913 GCF_059803515.1 Bradyrhizobium sp. UFLA05-125
ACGACCAAGATGGCCGTGATCGACAAGGACACCAAGGAGGTCAGCTATCAGCAGGTGACGCTGACCAAAGACGAAGGACCGCGCCCCGATACGACCGCCGAGGGCCTCGCCAAGATCAAGCCCGTGTTCGAGGGCAAGACGATAAGCGCCGGCAATGCCAGCCAGCTCTCGGACGGCGCCTCGGCTTGCGTGATCATGAGCGACAAGATCGCTGCCAGGAAGGGCCTGAAGCCGCTCGGCATCTTCCGCGGCTTCGTCGCCGCCGGCGTCGAGCCGGACGAGATGGGCGTCGGCCCGGTCGCTGCGATCCCGCGGCTGTTGAAGCGCCACAATCTGAAGATCGACGACATCGATCTCTGGGAGCTCAATGAGGCCTATGCGGTGCAGGTGATCTATTGCCGCGACAAGCTCGGCATCGATCCGGACAAGCTCAACGTCAATGGCGGCTCGATCGCGATCGGCCATCCCTACGGCATGACCGGTTCGCGGCTCACGGGGCACCTCCTGATCGAGGGCCGTAGGCGCAAGGCGAAATACGGCGTGGTGACCATGTGCATCGGCGGCGGCATGGGCGCGGCCGGTCTGTTCGAAGTCGTCCACTGATTCAAAAGCGGAGATCACACGTGAAGACGGCAATCACTGAACTATTCGGCATCCAGCATCCGATCATCCAGGGTGGCATGCATTACGTCGGCTTTGCCGAGCTTGCGGCAGCCGTCTCCAACGCTGGCGGTCTCGGCATCATCACTGGCTTGACGCAAAAAACCCCTGAACTGCTTGCGAAGGAAATCGCGCGCTGCCGCGACATGACCGACAAGCCGTTCGGCGTGAACCTGACCTTCCTGCCGAGCTTTACCGCGCCGCCTTATCCCGAATACATCGCTGCCATCAAGGAGGGAGGCGTCAAGGCCGTCGAGACCGCGGGCCGCAGCCCCGAGCAGTACATGCCGGCGCTGAAGGCAGCCGGGATCAAGGTGATCCACAAATGCACTTCGGTGCGGCATTCGCTCAAGGCCGAGAAGATCGGCTGTGATGCGGTGAGCGTTGACGGGTTCGAATGCGGCGGTCACCCTGGCGAGGACGATATTCCGAACATGATCCTGCTGCCGCGCGCGGCGGACGAGTTGAAGATCCCGTTCGTGGCGTCGGGCGGCATGGCGGATGCGCGGAGCCTCGTCGCGGCGCTGTCGATGGGCGCCGCCGGCATGAACATGGGCACCCGCTTCGTCGCCACCAGGGAGGCGCCGGTCCACGACAACGTCAAGCAGGCGTTGGTCAAGGCAACCGAGCTCGACACCGTGCTGGTCATGCGCGCGCTGCGCAACACCGAGCGTGTGCTCAAGAACAAGGGCGTCGACCAGTTGCTTGAGGTCGAACGAGAGAAGGGCGCAAGCCTGAAGATCGATGACATCCACGAACAGGTTGCCGGGGTCTACCCCAAGGTCATGGTGAACGGCGAGATGGACGCGGGCGCCTGGAGCTGCGGGATGGTGGTCGGCCTGATCAACGATATCCCGACGGTGAGGGAACTGATCGACCGCATCATGATCGAGGCCGAGCAGATCATACGCCAGCGGCTGATCGGCTTCCTTGACGAGAACATCGACGACGTTCCGGCGCGCGCCGTCGCGTGACGGTTCAGCGCGCTTTGCGGGGATGTCGAACAACAGCATCGATGGGAGGGAAAGCATGCTTGCAGTGGGCAGTTATCAATACCCGACGATGGAATCGGTGATCTACGGCAAGCCCGCGGCCGAAGCGCTGCGCGAGGAAGCGGAGCGGCTTGGCGCAAAGCGCGTCTACCTGATCGTCAGTCGCACACTGAACACCAAGACGGATGAGATCGAAAAGATCCGCAAGGCCCTGGGCGAGCGCCATGCGGAGACTTTCGACGGTATCCCGCAGCATACGACGCGCGAAGCGGTGGTGCAGATTGCCAGGCGGGCGACGGAGGCCAAGGCCGACCTGGTCGTGGCCGTCGGCGGGGGCTCGGTGGTCGACGCGGCGAAGATCGTGCTGATGTGCATGGAGCACGAGATTTTCGAGCAGGATGGCCTTGACGGCTTCGAGACCACGCCAGAGCGCCGCTTTGGACAGTTCCGCACTCCCAAGGCGCGTATGATCGCCATCCCGAGCACGTTGTCCGGTGGCGAATACAATTCCGGCGCGCTGGTCACCGATACCCGTCGCAAGCTGAAGCAGATATTCAACCACCCCATGATGATGCCGCGCAGCATCATCCTCGACCCCGCCATGACGAAATATACGCCGGAGAAGCTCTGGCTCGGCTCCGGCACCCGGGCCATGGATCACGGCATCGAGGCGATCTGTTCCAGTCGTCCGAACGTGCTCGTCGATGCCGTGTGTCAACAGGGACTGCGCTATCTGCATGATGGTCTGCGGCGCACCAGGAGCAACCCGAACGACGAAGCGGCGCGGCTGAGCTGTCAGTTGGGCTCGTGGCTGTCGGCCTTTGGGCTGCAGGCGAGGGTGCCGATGGGCGCGAGCCACGCCATCGGGCATGTGCTCGGCGGGACCTGCGACGTGCCGCACTATTTCTGCACGGCCGTGATGATGCCGAGCGTATTGCGTTACAACCGCCCCGCCACGGAAGCCGCGCAGAAGGCTGTCGCCGCGGCGCTCAGCGCGCGAGGGCGTGACGCCGGCGAGGCTTTCGCAGAGTTTGTTGCGGAGCTCGGTCTTCCCCGAACGCTCGCCGAGGTCGGCGTTGCCGAGGACCGCTTCGAACTGATCGGCAAGAACGCAATGCTCTCAATTTTTACGCGGGCGAACCCACAGCCGATCCGCGAGCCCGGCGACATCGTCAAGATACTCAAGTTTGCCGCCTGACTTGATCTGAGAACCTGACTTGAACTGAGAAAAGCATCGCTTCCTGCTCGAGGCAGGGCGCGAAAACAATGGAGAAGTGCACAATGTTTTGGGGCATCCGACTGGCCTGCGCACTGCTGTTTGCAATGTCGGTCCCTTGCTGGGCGGGCGACACCCCCGGCGTCACAGCGACGCAAATCAAGATTGGTGGCATATTTCCGTTGAGCGGACCGGCCTCCTCGATCGGCCAGGTCGGGCAGGGTGTGCGCGCTTATGTGCAATCAATCAACGATCGTGGTGGAATCAACGGACGCAAGATTGAGTACGTGATGCTCGACGATGCTTACAGCCCGCCGAAGGCTTTTGAGCACGCGCGCCGGCTGGTGGAGAGCGACGAAATCGCCTTCATGTTCAGCCAGCTCGGTACGGCGGGCAATTCCGCCGTGGCAAAATACCTCGCTGCGAAACGCGTACCGACAATCGCAATCGTCACCGGCGCGAGCAAATTTACCAGCGTCAAGGACTATCCGCTCACGACCACTGGCCTCGTCAGCTATGATACCGAGGGCAAGATCTACGCAAGATATCTGCAGCGCGCCTTGCCGATGGCGAAATACGCGATTCTGTTCCAGAACGACGATCTCGGTCGTGACTACGTGAACGCTTTCAAGGCCGTGTTGGGCGCCGATTTCGACAAGCGCGTGGTGACCGCCAGTTACGAGGTGACGGAACCGACGATCGACTCACAGGTGGTTACGCTCAAGAGCTCGGGTGCGCAGGCGCTGTTCATCGCTGGTACACCGAAGTTTGCCGCGCAGGCTATCCGTCGTGCGGTGGAGAGCGGGTGGCATCCCACGATCTTGATCAACTTCCCGTCGTCAACGATAGCGGGCACGCTGAAGCCCGCGGGATTGGAGAACTCGATCGGTGTCATCGTCGGTACCCCGAACAAGGATCCAAGCGACCAGAAATGGGCGGATGACGAGGGAGTGAAGGTCTATCGCGCCTTCTTCGAACGATACCTGCCCGGCTCCGATATCACCAATACGAGCTACCTGACCGGATACCAGCAGGGTATGGTATTGGAGCAGATCCTCAAGCAATGCGGCGACGACCTTTCGCGTGAAAACATCATGAAGCAGGCGAAGTCGCTGAAGAACTTCTTGCTGCCAACGGCGCTGCCCGGCGTTCAGATCAACACCAGTGACCGGAACAACATGATCTGGACGCAACTGCAGCTTCAGCGATGGACAGGCACGGGCTGGGAGCAGTTCGGTGAAGTCCTCGACGGGAGCTTGGAGTAGGCCTCCGTGGCGCATCGAGTCTCGCACAAGATCAGACGGTCGAGGTCGGAAAAAGCGTCGTCGAGACCAGTATTTACGAAGTCGAGGACAGTCGGCTCGGGCGTAATTGGGGCGTCGCCGTTGTCACAGGTGATTGAATTTCCAATTAACTGCTCTGCCGATGGAGCAATGTGAAACGCGTATCGATGACGGCCTGCTCCGGCTTACCGTCGGGGTGCGAGATCCTTGCGATGATCAGTCGCGCAGCTTCCTTTCCGATCAGGTCGCCAGGCGGGCGGATGGTCGTCAAGGACGGATTGGAGGCTGCGCTGAAGCTCAAGTCGCCGAAGCCCACCACCGACACGCGCTCGGGGATTGCGATGCCGAGGCGCTGGCACTCGAAGATCACGCCGAGGGCGATGTGATCGTTGGAGCAGGCAATCCCGTTCACGTTCGGAAAGCGATGCAGGGCCTCGCCGAGCAGCATGGCACCGACCTCGGTGCTCGCCGGCGCAGGATGCTGGATGATCTCCGCAGTGACGTCCGGCACGTTCCGCGCCGTCTCGACGAAGCCTTGGGCCCGCCGTGCAGCGCGACGATCTTCGTGCAGGCGGGCGCCAAGAAACAGCAATCGCTTGCGCCCTCGTTGAATGAGATGCGATGCGGCGGCGCGACCGACCTGGTCGTGGTGAAAACCGACCGCCATGTCCATCGTCTGGGAACCGAGCTCCCAGATTTCGACAACCGGCACCTTGCTGTCACGCAACAACCTGCGCGTCGCGGCGCTGTGGGAGAGGCCGGTCAAAACGATGGCGGCAGGGGCCCAGGACAGTGCCGCGCGCACCAGATTGTCCTCGTCGAGCTCTTTGTACTCGGTATGGCCGAGCATGACTTGCAGTCGCTGCTTGCCGAGTTCCTCCTGCATGGCCGCGACGGTCTCGGCAAAGAACGCATTGCGGACGGATGGCACGATGATGCTCACGACGCGCGATGATGCCGCAGCCAGGCCGCCGGCCATCAGGTTCGGCACGTAGTCCAGTGCTTCGATGGCGCGTGCGATCGACTCGCTCGCCGCCGCCGAAACTGCATCGGGCTTCCTGAAATAGAGGGACACCGTGGACGGCGAGAGTTCGGCGCGCGCCGCCACATCCATGATTGTGACCCGTTGCATCTTGCGCCGGGTGCGTGTGGGCTTTGCTGCCGCCATTCCCTTGGTAGCCCCGAAATAATAGCGCTGCTATTTGGCCGAGGTTCTGTCCGTGATACTATCGCATTCTCGCTACTGGCAAAAGATCAGTCAAATAGGCTAGAATCGGATCTCAGAACCACGGCGAGAGCCGGGGTCGGCAGGCGTTTTCTCGACCGTTGATTTGCGAAAATCGTAGCGCTACCATTGGGGCCACGGCTTCTACGGCCGTCGGGGATGCGGGGCGGGGACGGGAGAAGAGGGCTCATGGCTTCGGTCAGCCTGCGCAAGCTTGAGAAGAGCTACGGTGCGTTTCGCGTCGTCAAGGCCATCGACCTCGAGATCATCGACGGCGAGTTCGTGGTGCTGGTTGGTCCGTCGGGCTGCGGCAAATCGACGACGCTGCGCATGATCGCCGGACTTGAAAGCATCAGTGGGGGTGAGATTCGGATCGGCGACCGTATCGTCAACGATCTGCCGCCGCGCGAGCGCGACATTGCCATGGTGTTTCAGGACTACGCACTCTACCCGCACAAGACGGTGCGCGAGAACATGGGGTTCAGCCTGAAGGTGCGGGGCACGAACGCGGCGGAAGCGGACGCCAAGATCAGGGGCGCGGCGGAGATGCTTGGCATCACCCATCTTCTCGACCGGCGGCCGGGACAGCTCTCCGGCGGGCAACGCCAGCGGGTTGCGATGGGACGGGCCATCGTTCGGCGGCCGCAGGTGTTCCTGTTCGATGAGCCGCTCTCCAATCTCGACGCAAAGCTGCGCGGTCAGGTGCGCACGGAAATCAAGAGGCTGCACCAGACAATGGGGACCACCATCGTCTATGTGACCCACGATCAGGTCGAGGCGATGACGTTGGCCGATCGCATTGTCATCCTACGTGGCGGCAACATCGAGCAGATCGGAACGCCCGATGAGGTCTACAACCATCCCGCGAGCGTGTTCGTCGGCGGCTTCGTCGGCTCTCCGTCGATGAACTTCGCCAAGGCCAGGGCTGCCCATGGCTACCTCGATTTTGCCGACGGCAACCGTCTGCCGCTTGCGGCTTTGACTGGCACCGGCATCTCGGCGGCTGACGGGCGCGAATTCATAGTCGGCATCAGGCCCGAGCATTTCACATCTGGGGTGTCTGATATCGGCCTGAATTGCCAGGTGCAGGTGGTCGAGCCGCTCGGTTCCGATACGCTGGTGCATTTTTCGTTGGGCGGCGCGACATTGACCGCGCGGCTGCAGCCCGAATTGCGCCCGCACACCGGTGAGGCGTTCAAGCTGGGCCTCGACCCTGCGAAGATTCATCTGTTCGATGTGGAGACGGAGCGTGCCTTGCAGTAGAGGTGCGCGGCGAGCTATCGACCAAAAGCTAGAAATGTCGCGAGCAAGCGGCGATCTTAATCGGGAGGACGGCATGAGTTTGGGACGCATTGCAAAGATAACAGGACTGCTGCTCGGATTTGGAGCATTGGCATTCGCAACCGGCGCGTCCGCCGAAACCCCGTTGAAGGTCTTCATCACAAGCCAGGGGCAGCCCGGCATTTGGCGCGCGGTGCTCGATCAATACGAAACTCGCAATCCGGGCGTCAAAGTCACTATCGAGCTGGGCGGCGCGACCTCAGATCTGCAGGCGCAATATCTCAACACGGTCATGACGGCGAAGGACTCGTCACTCGATGTGCTGATGCTCGACGTCATACGGCCGGCGCAGTTTGCGGCTGCGGGCTGGACCAGTCCGTTTGCAAGCGAAAACATGTCGGCTTACCTCCGCGCCTACGCCGAGGCGAACACCGTCAATGGCAAGGTGGTGGCGCTCCCCGCCTTTGCGGATTCCATGTTCCTCTATTATCGCAAGGACCTGCTCGAAAAATACGGGCTCCAGCCGCCAAAGACCTGGGACGAGCTCGCTGCCGCCGCGAAGAAGATCGCGGACGGCGAGCACAATCCGAATCTGCAGGGCCTTTCGTTCCAGGGCAAGGCAATTGAAGGTGCTGTCTGCACTTTCCTCGTACCGTACTGGAGCCAGGGCAAGGTAGTCATGAAGGACGGCAAGCTCGATTTCGATCGTGAGGCTGCCGCGAAATCGCTCGCGCTCTGGAAGAGCCTCGCCGATAGTGGTGTCGCCAAGAAGAACATTGCCGAGGTTGCGACCGACGACACGCGCAAGGAGTTTCAGGCCGGCAACGTCGTATTCGCGGTGAACTGGGCCTACGCATGGGCCATGACGCAGGGCGCGGACTCCGCCGTGGTCGGCAAGGTCGGCGTCGCGCGGCTCCCGGCGGTCGAGGGCGGCGAACAGGCGACTTGCCTCGGAGGTTGGGAGTGGGGTGTGTCCGCCTTTTCCAAGCATCAGGAGGAGGCGAAGAAACTCGTCGAATATCTGTCGAGCCCCGAAGTCTCCAAATTCATGGCCGTCAATGGCTCGCTGCTGCCGACTTATGGCAAGCTCTACAAGGACGCGGACGTGACCAAGGCGGTGCCGTGGTTCGCCGACGCTCAGCCGGTTGTCGAGACCGCGCAGCCGCGTCCGGTGACCCCGCGTTACAACGAGGTCAGTGAAGCGATCCGGACCACGGTCAACGCGGTGCTTGCTGGCGTGACCACGCCGGCGGACGGCGCCACCCAGATCGAGGCTCGCCTGAAGCGAATCCTCCGCTAAGGCACGTTCCGGCGACGAGTGGGTGCGCTCCTGTTCGCATCCCGCTCGTTGTCGCGAATTCTTGCGGTCGCCTTGCGCGCAATCCGGATCGGAATGACGATGACATCCACGTCCAAGAACGCAGCCGGCCGCGTCGATGCGCGGCGCGCGAGGCTGTCGCGCTGGTTTGATCCGGACGAAACGACGCTTGCGGTGCTGCTCCTGGCCCCCGCCGCGATCCTGCTCAGCGTTATCATCGTCTATCCGGTGGGCCGGCTAATCTATACGAGTTTCCTCGACCTGTCGCTGACGTCGGGCCTGCCGGCGCGATTCGCCGGGCTCGCGAACTTTCAGCAGATGCTGGAAGATCCAGTGTTTTGGCAGGCGACCTGGAACACGATCCTGATCACGCTCATCACGGTGCCCGGCGCGCTGCTTGTGGGGCTCGGACTTGCGCTGCTCGCCAATCTGCCGTTCCAGATGCGATGGCCGGTGAGGCTCTCGCTTCTGATTCCGTGGGCGCTGCCGCTTGCGTTTGCGGGCTTGATCTTCGCCTGGTTCTTCCATTCGGAATACGGCGTCGTCAACGACGTGCTCAATCGGATCGGCCTGCCGGGCGTGATCTGGTTCAATTCGCCGCGACTCGCGTTCGCCGCGATCTGCCTCGCCATCATCTGGAAGGCCTCGTCCTTCATGGCGATGATCATCCTGGCCGGATTGCAGACCATTCCGCGTTCGCTGTACGAGGCAGCGGACGTCGACGGGGCAGGGCGTGTGCGGCAGTTCTTCGAGATCACGCTGCCGCTGCTGAAGCCCACGATCGTGGTCGCGCTGATCTTCCGCACCATTACCGCGCTGCAGACCTTCGATATTCCCTACATGATGACGGGAGGCGGGCCGGGCACCGCAACCGCGACGTTGGCCATGTACATCCATCAGAACACCGTGTCGTTCCTCGACCTCGGTTATGGATCGGCACTTGCGGTGGTGATGTTCGGCCTTTCGATGTGCGTCACGGCACTTTACCTGCGGATGATCCGCGGCAGCGGGTCCGCATCATGAGCACGGCTGCCTTCTCCGCCCTCGGCGCGGCCTTGTCCGGCAAACCGTTGCGGGCCATCGCTGCGCTCATTCTCGTCGTGAACGGCCTGTTCCCGGCGCTGTGGATTCTGCTGACCTCGTTCAAGACCGAGGCCGAGCTCACGCAGAAGCCGATCACCTGGCTGCCGCAAGCGGCGACGCTGAAGAATTACGTCCAGGCATTCTCCGATCAACCGCTGCTCACGTTCCTATTCAACAGCTTCATGGTCGCGCTATTGTCGACCGTGCTGACGCTGCTAGTGTCCGTTCTCGCGGCCTATGCGTTGGCGCGACTGAATCTGAGATTTCGCGGCCTCATCATGTCGCTGATCATCGCGGTCTCGACCTTCCCGCTGGTGACGCTCCTGGTGCCGCTGTTCGAGACGATGCGCGCGCTCAATCTGCTCAACACCTGGACGGCGCTGATTCTGCCTTACACGGTGCTGAGCCTGCCGGTCTGTACATTGGTGCTGACGTCGTTCTTCGAGGGCATTCCGCGCGATCTGGAGAATGCCGCCATGATCGACGGCTGCACGCGCTTTGGCGCGTTGTTCAAGGTAGTTGTGCCGCTGTCCGCGCCGGGCGTATTTACCGCGGGTATCCTCGCCTTCGTCAATTCATGGGATGAGTTTCTGCTCGCGCTCTCGTTCAATTCCGATCCGGCACTGCGCACGCTGCCGGTCGGAATCCAGCTTTATCAGGGCGAATTCGCCTTCCCCTGGCCGGTGATCTCGGCCGCGCTCGTCGTCGGCATCGTACCGGTGGCAATCCTGATCGTGATCTTCCAGGAGCGTGTGGTCTCGGGGCTGACGGCGGGCGGCCTCAAGGGATGAGGAGCTGACGTGTCAAAGAAACAGCAAAAATGGTTCCCGGTATCGAGAAGCCGCGTTTCGATCCGGATGCCTGAGGCTTCACGAGGTTAAAGAAAAATGGCAGCTTACGATTCGGTTCGCTACGCATCATTGGCTGGTCGCAGCGTACTGATTACTGGCGGGGCCTCTGGAATTGGCGCCGAAATGGTGAAGGCCTTTTCTTCCCAAGGGGCGATCGTCTCTTTCGTCGACATCGACGCGGAGGCGGGGCGGGAGACCGCTGCCGCCACGGGAGCCGAGTTCATTGCTTGCGACATCACCGACGTTGAGGCGCTGCGCTCCGCGATCGCGGGCGTTGAAGACAAGCATGGACCGGTCGCAGTGCTCATCAACAATGCCGCCCGCGATGATCGCCACGCGATGGCCGACGTTGGGCCTGAGGCTTGGCGACGCGCGCTGGCGTTGAACCTCGATCATCAGTTTTTCGCCAGCCAGGCCGTGAGCAGGCGGATGATTGAGGCCGGCCGCGGGGCGATCATCATGTTTGGTTCGGTTTCCTGGATGCGCGGGATTCCGGGAATGGTCGGCTATACGGCAGCGAAGGCGGCCATTAACGGCATGACGAAGACACTTGCTCGCGAACTGGGCCCGGCGGGCATTCGCGTCAACTGCATCGTGCCGGGCGCGATCGTGACGGAACGCCAACTGCGGCTGTGGGCGACGCCCGAAAGCAATCAGAAGTTCATCGAGAGCCAGGCGCTCAAATTTCGACTCGATGCCACGCACGTTGCGCGCGTGGCGCTGTTCCTCGCCTCCGACGAGAGCGCAGGCTGCACAGGGGCGAACTTCGTGGTCGATGCTGGCCTGACCTGAAGGGATGGAGAGGAATGGACTTGAAACTTGAGACGACCCAATCCGGCTTTACTGTCTCCGTTTGTGGCCGCCGGGTTCTTGCACACAGCGCCGCGGCCCCATGCTTCTTTGTCGGCCAAGGGAACGATAGCATCGCTATGCATCGCGGTCGCTTCGAGATTGAAGATCGCCTTGCTGAACGCTGTCCGCTGGCGCATGCGGAGATGGATGGCGAAAGGATCGTGCTTGCCGCTGCCAAGGGGCAGCCCCCGCGCCTGGCGGTCACGCTCGAGGGCAATGCGCTGGCGCTGCAGGCCCTTGATCCATCCGTGAACCGATTTTGGCTGCGTGTCGTTGCCGACCGGGACGAGAACGTCTGGGGCGGGGGCGAGCAATTCTCCTACTTTGATTTGCGCGGGCGGCAATTTCCGTTGTGGAGTTCGGAGCCGGGCGTCGGGCGCGACAAGAACACCGAGATCACGTTCAAGGCGGACGTGGCGGGCCACGCGGGCGGCGACTACTATCACACGTACTATCCCCAGCCGACTTATGTCTCATCGGCGCGCTATGCGCTGCATGTCGCAACGTTCGCCTTTAGCGTTCTCGATTTTCGCGATGAATCGTTTCACGAGATTGAAGTCTGGGCTGTTCCGGAGCGCATCGAACTGTTTGCTGCCCCGTCGTTCGTCGAACTGGTTGAGATCCTGTCCAGCCGTTTTGGACGCCAGCCACCACTCCCGGAATGGATCTACAATGGTGCGATAATCGGCTTAAAGGATGGAGCGAACTCGTTCAATCGCCTTGCGAAGATGCGTGAGGCGGGCGTCAAGGTCGCCGGTCTGTGGTGCGAGGACTGGGTCGGGATTCGGCCGACGACATTCGGTGCGCGACTGTTCTGGGACTGGCAGGCAAACGAGAAGCGGTATCCGGGCCTGCGACAGCGCATCGCGGAATTGAACAGCGAGGGCATCCACTTCCTCGGTTACGTGAATCCGTATCTCTGCGACGATGGTGTCCTGTTCAAGGAGGCTGCGGATGCGGACTACTTCGTCAAAGATGCGTCGGCGCGAATTGCCCTGATCGATTTCGGGGAATTTCACTGTGGTATCGTCGACTTCACCAATCCGGACGCTGCGGCGTGGTTTTCCGAAGAGATCATAGGCGCAAGGATGCTCGACTATGGCTTGTCCGGGTGGATGGCCGATTTCGGCGAGTATCTACCGGTTGATGTGCGTCTCGCCAACGGGGCCGACGCAAGGCTTGCGCACAACCATTGGCCAACGCTATGGGCAGAAGTCAACGCGAAGGCGGTGACGAGCCGCGGCCGGACAGGTGAGGCCGTGTTCTTCATGCGGGCTGGCTTCACGGGTACACAGAAGTGGTGCCCGTTGCTCTGGGCCGGCGATCAATCGGTTGATTTTTCGCGGCATGACGGGTTGGTCACGGTCATTTGCGCTGCGTTGTCGTCGGGACTGCTCGGCAATGCGTTTCACCATTCCGATATCGGCGGCTACACGAGCTTGTTCGGAAATGTCCGCACGCCCGAACTCATCATGCGCTGGGCCGAGATGGCGGCATTCACGCCCGTGATGCGTAGTCACGAAGGGAACAGGCCCCGCGACAACCTGCAGATCGACGGCGACCCTTCGGTCCTTTCGCATTTCGCCAGAATGACTGCGATCTACGTTCACCTCTCGCCCTATCTCAGGAGATTGTCGCTGGAAGCAACTCGCCAGGGTCTTCCGGTTCAGCGTCCGTTGTTCCTGCATCACGAAGAAGACCGGCGGACCTACGGTATTCAGGATTGCTATCTCTATGGTCGGGACGTGCTGGTCGCACCCGTCTGGCAGGCCTCACAAGAGGAGCGGAAACTCTACCTTCCGTCGGGGACCGACTGGATTCACGTCTGGACGGGCCAGTCATTTGCGGGCGGCCAAGACATATCGATCAAGGCGCCGCTGGGGCAGCCCGCGGTCTTCTACAGGGCAGAGACCGAATTCGAAAAGCTGTTTGTTGAACTTCGGGATGTATAGTTCCATGTTGGTAGCGGCTTGTGCCGCTCTTGGAAGACACGAGCGATGCTACGCGTGATCTTCGAGCAGCATGCGTGGCAGAATAAGCCCGAGGGTCAAGGCGAGGATCACCAGAAAAGCCGTCGTGCCATGAACCTGAATAGCCGTTCTCGGTGACGCAGGTAGAGAATATGCATTGCGGTACGATCACGCATCGCAATGCATTGATGAGATCGTCATCGGAGACCCGGTGCTGATCGCTCGAGGCTCTCGCTCGCCAAGAGGGCACTCGTTCGCACGGCCTCCCTGCTGAATTGACGCTGGTCCCTATACGGAGCTAGCGCGTGCGCGAACTGAGCGACCTCAGACGAGCCCCCAACGCTTGGTCGAATTGACTTGGCCGCATTGCAGTCTCCCATCAACCTTGCCGAGACTCGGAAGATGCGCTGCAACTGCAGAACGGCCTATCGTGCCGACGGTTCGGCGCCCAATCTTTTGGTCTCAATCTTTTGGTCCAGGTAGATCTAAACTTTCCGATTGAGGAATGCGCGACGACGGAGCGTCGAAGATCGAACAATAGCAGGGCGGCACCTTCACAAACGCTCGACCGAACCGATCGAAGCTACCTGGGATTGAGTGAAGTTCGTTGCCGGACGATCCAGATCATCCTGATACTGCTGAAAAAATGACCTCGCGGGGATTGATCCGGTGGCTGCCGGGGCCGATGCTCGTTCCGCCAGCCGATCTGGACTGGCGAGCTTGACCTCCGGTATTAGAATGCCAGCTAGGAAAGCTGAAGAAGGCCTTCCTGCTGCGGCTCCCACGGATGAGATCGGTCGGCATGCGAGACGCGGGCACTTTTGTACAGAGGGTCAGGCAGCAGTTGCGCCTGAGGGATGCACCGCCCTCGCTGATCACGCGGTCAATGCGCGGCGTCGACCTCGCGGTCACCGAAACCCAGGACGATAACCCCGTGCCAGGCCTTTCCGGCTCAGTCGCCGATGAGGCCTATCTCGTCAGCTTGAAGCTTCACGATTATCCGGACTGCGAGCTCTGGGATCACGGCAAGTGCGTCGCGAAAGCGGATGTCAGAGCCGGCACAACTTATCTGTACGACCTGAGGAGCGATCCGGGCTTTATCATCGACAAACCGTTCCACTCCCTCCAGTTCTATCTTCCGCGTTCAGCGCTCGACGCCATCGCGAAGGAATCCCGTACGCGGGGTGTTGGCGATCTCGCCTGTCAGTTCGGCTTCGGTCACGACGACAAGGTCATGCGTCATATCGGGGCTTTGCTGTTGGAAGGGCTGAGTCGGCCGGCCGAGGCCAACCAGCTTTTCATCGATCACATGATGCTCGCGTTCAGCGCGCACATCGTCCAGGCCTATGGCGGGCTGCAGCGCATCGCCGGATCGGGTCGTGGCGGTCTCGCTCCACGGCAGGTGAAGCGGGCCTGCGAAAAGCTCGACTCGGACCTCGGCGGGACACTTTCATTGCAGCGGGTCGCGGCCGAGTTCGGTCTCTCGGTCAGTTATTTTTCGCGCGCGTTTCGTATCTCCACCGGCCTGCCGCCGCACCAGTGGCTGCTGCGCCAGCGTGTGAAGGTGGCCAAGCAGTTGATGACCCTACGGGACCTGCCGCTGTCCGAGATTGCCATCTCGGCGGGGTTTGCCAATCAAAGCCACTTTACGAAGGTGTTTACGGCGCAGGTCGGCGTCAGCCCCGCGGTGTGGCGCCGCGAAACACTGGGGGCGCCGGAAGGCGAGACATAGTCAGCAGCGCTCCGTGAGAACTCACCTGATCAACGCCGCTTCGCAAACGAGATGGCATAGGCAGGGCTGCGCGCCGCGAAGATCTCGTCAGGCGGATGACCGATGCCTTCGGCGAGGTTTGCGGGATCGAAGAAGAAGGCATCGCACGCTTCGTTTGGCTCGATAGCCGTGATGACGATCGTTCCCAATCGTACTGCTTCTCGTTCGTCCTCGTCTGGCCAACGGATGGTCACGTCCATCGTGGGATCCCCGGGACGATCGAGCACCGCCATCACGCTGAAGCGGGCATCGCCTGCGGCGATCCGATGTTCGAGATCATCGTGCAGGAAGTCGGCAGACTTTGCCTTGGCCTCATCCTCCGTCAGCGTGATGTCCCCACCGACCGGCGCGACCTTGAACTTGATGAACCGGGTCTCACCCATCGAATTCGTCGCGGGAAAGGCGTGCACGCCCCAGTAGGTCGTGCCGGCGAAGCTCGCGGGTAGCGGACGCGCGGCCATGAAGTCGGTTTGATGCAGCGTTTCGGGATTGGCGGCAAAGAATGCGTTGATTTTCTCCACATCCGGCTTGCCGTCCGCTCCCGGAATGCTCGCGTTGAGGAACGCCAGCATCTGGTCGAGCGTCCTTGCATAATGCACCGGAGCGCTCTGCGTGAGAATGTCGGACCGATGATCAACGTTTCCGAGCCTGAAGCTGAAGCCGCGCAGCGCAAGCTTGTCGGTATCCGCCGCTCCGGGTTTGCCGCCGCCGACCGAGAAGCGCGCCAGCACGCGTGATGGTCGGGTGAAGCTGCGGGATTTCGTAATCTCCTCCGCCTGATCCGACGGGATATAAGCGCCGTGGACGCATTGGCCCTTGGCAAAGCTCGCGCGTATCTTTGGTGGATCACCGGCTACCGCTTTCAGGGCGTCGACGATCGATGCGGGCGTGGTGGTGCCGCTCGGGAACAGGGACATCGCGGGGTCTTTGGTTGACACCGCAACGATCTAGCGAGCTTGGTACTTCGTTACGCCAGAGTGATTGCGCTACTTGTAGCGCGGTTGCTGCTATTGCGACGCGTCGCTCCCAATCGCCTGGCGTCGGAGGGCGGCGAAGTCCGTTCCGGTGCGTCTGTTCCGGGATGTCGTTCCTGAGCTGATCGAAGGCGGCGAGATGCCACTTTCAGGCACGTAGCCGCGCCACGGGAACATCCGTTGAAGTCGGGAAGTCTGCTTGGAACGCGCGCGCCCGGTCATGATTGACCTCGAGTACATCAGGAGCGTGCCATGGGCAGCCATGACAACGAAACTGCGCGAAGGCCGAAGCAGCCGAACGGCGTTGAGCCGTCGTTCTCGGAGGACGATCTGCAACGGGAGCAACTCGGGCCGCGCGGTATTCCGGGCGAGCCGGATCCCGCGCGGATGACGCCCCAGCGCGACAAGAAGACGCCTGCAACTGGTGGCTTCGACGGCCATACCGCTTGAGCAGGAGGCAGTCGAATCCCTGTGCTTCTTGACGGTGCATGGAACGATGAGGGACGACAGGTCGGAGATCGCCGAGATGCGGGATGCCGTTCACCCACGCGCTTCCACGGCCAGGTGAATCTGGTGACGGCCGGGGAACTGGCGAAATTCTGGCGTGAATAGCCGCGATCGTAGCGCCGAAGCGCTGCAACCTTTGAGGCGGGGCCGAAACAAGTGGGCGCGGCCGATTCACATATCCTAATGCGCGAGACGTCGCAGCCCATCACACTGACCTGGCTGGAAAGGGGGGCTGCCGTGGCGATGGACCGCGTGGAACAGGCCTTTGTTGCAACCGCCATCACGGGTTTTCTGGTGATGGCTGGGGCGATTGTCTGGATGATGCTGAGCTGATGGGCCCGGAGGCAATCTTGCGCGTCGCGTTGTCCTACGCCGCCGTTGTTCTGTGCCTCGCGGTGACCGCCTGGCTCACCTTCGCGCATCTCTTTTAGCTGTCAACTTGCTGTGAACCGTTGTGTCCGGACGGTCAGTCGTCGCTGCGCGGCGGCTCGCGACGTCCCAGCTCCTCACGCAGGCGCAGTCCACTGACGAGGTGATCGCTGTCGCGCAAGAGCGCGAGCGCCTCGCGAACCATCTCGCGGGAATTCGCCAGGACTCTTGCGTCCAGCGGGTGATCAGGAGTGTAGATCATCATCGCATGTCCCTCTATCTTGCGATGAGCGGCGCAAGCACCGCGCCGTCGTGCGTCAGACCCTCGGATCGTTGATGAGCGCAGTCAGTTTCCGGGCCATTGCTGTGAGATCGATCGGCTTCTCCAGGAGCAACACGTCCTGGAATTCGGAAATGATGGTGATCTTGTCGTAACCCGTCGTGAATACGAAAGGCACGTGGCGCGCTCTCAGCTCGCGGGCAATAGGGAAGACCATGTCGCTGCGGATGTTCACGTCGAGCACCGCGGCGTCCAGAACGCCGCCATCGTGCAGAATCTCGACCGCGTCCTCGATATGACCGACCGGCCCGGCGATCTCTGCACCGAGCGCGCGAAGCGTCTTGCCGATGTCATCGGCGAGAAAATATTCGTCCTCAACGACGAGAATCCGCCGGCCCGTAAGACCGATGTTCTGACGGGACAATGTGGGCGATACCGACATGATGCCTCCAGCGCTGCTCCAGGCCGTTAGGAACATAAAACGGGCAGCCGCCTTGGTGCAAACGATGCAATCGAAGGCGGGTTCCATGAGCAACCGCGACATCATCGTCATCGGGGGCTCGGCAGGGGCGACCGCACCCTTGAAGCAGATTTTGGGCCGCCTTCCGGCCGACCTGCCGGCGGCCGTATTCATCGTCTTGCACATACCGGCGCAAGGCATCGGCATACTCTCGACGGTCGTAAGCGGCGCCGCCAAGCTCCCCGTTCGGCAGGCCGAAAACGGCATGAAGATCGAAACCGGTCATGTCTATCTGGCGGCGCCGGATCACCATCTGCTGTTGGCTGAAAATCATGTGCAACTCGGGCGCGGTCCGCGCGAGAACTTGGTACGGCCGGCGATCGATGCCCTGTTCCGTTCGGCGGCGCTGCATTATGGCCCTCGCGTGATCGGCGTTCTTCTCAGCGGCCTGCTGTCCGATGGTGCAGCCGGTCTCAGTGCCATCAAGCGATGCGGCGGGATGACGGTGGTTCAGGACCCCTTGGACGCCATTTCCGACGAGATGCCGCGGCGCGCCCTGGAGGCGAGCACCATCGATCTGTGCGTGCCCGGCGCGGCCGTGGGTGACGTGCTGTCCGATCTCGTCAAGGAGCCTCCGGGCGCGACGTTGCCGATCCCGCCGGACATCCGCCTCGAAGTCGAGATTGCAGCCGGTGACCGGATCGGCAGCGACAGCCTTATTGCACTTGCCGATCCCGTCGCGCTGACCTGCCCGGGCTGTGGCGGCGTCCTGTCCGAGGTCAAAGGATTGCGTCCGATGCGTTTCCGCTGCCAGGTCGGTCATGCCTACACCGCCGATGTCCTTGCAAAGGAGCAGGAGGGGCGGGTGGACGAAGCACTCCGCGTCGCGCTGCGCATCATCGAGGAGCGAGCGGAGCTGGTGCAGCGGATGGCCTCCGACGGCAGGCGCAGCGGCCGGCCTGCGGTCGCGGAGATGTATGACGCCCGTGCCGCCGAATATCGCGAATATGCCGACATGATCCGGCGCGTCGTGCTACAGTCGCTCGATCCTCCGGCGCGCAAGCGGGAGGCCTGAAGGCATGGCCATGGCCCTCTCACTTGCCGAGCGTACCCAGCAGCTCCATTCCGAGCAGCGACTTCTCGTCAAGGCCGATCAGGATATCGAGCAAGGCTGGCAGCGGGTGCGCGACCAGGAGGAGCGGGTTCGCGATCTTGAGGCCGGCGGCCACGATACGCGTCAGGCCGAGCGCCTCGTCAACCTGCTCAAGCAGACGCTGGTCGAATGGGAGCGCCACCGCACCCTGATCGAGCAGCGCGTCATTTATCTTCAGACGCAGGTCGATCCAGAGCCGCCGGCGTCCAGCTAGGGGACGGCCTCCTGAATTCCGTGCCGATCTCGAACATGTAGTCGAGCTGCCACATGACGCTCTGGCGCCCTGCGGTCGTTCTCGTCGAGCAGGCGGCGGGCGGTTGCCGTGGCACCCGCGGCCCGCCTGATCAGGGTCGCGACTTCTTCGGAAAATTGCATCGCGGGTTCCGGCGTCACGGCACGACAATGGCCGTTTGCGCAGCGCATCACAACGCCCGGGGGGCAGCCGCTGGACCATTTCTGCCTTTGAACTGTTGGGGTAACATGGGTTTCTGCTATTTGCAGAGGCCGGGCGCCCGTTGCTCCCGGCCAGCCAATGAGAGCCAGCAGAGCCATGAATGAAGTCGGCGACCAGCCGGTCGAGGGAGAGCGTCAGGTCAAGGCCCCGCTGATCATCGGGGTAGGCGCATCGCCCGGTGCTCTGGACAGCATCGAGCGTTTCTTTGCCAAGCTGACCGTGGCGTCCGACCAGGCCATCGTCCTGGCGCTTCAGCATCACGAGGCCTTCGACGAGGGCCGGCTGCGTGAGATCGTGCGGGGATCCAATGGCGCCAAGGTGGCAGACATCGGTGGAGCCGAAGCGATCGAGGGGGGCACGATCTACCTGTGCCCGCCGGCGATGATCACCACCATCCAGGGCGACCGGTTCGCGATCCGCAAGGCCGAGCAGGCCCCCGGCGAACGTGCGACGATCGACAGTTTCCTGGTGTCGCTCGCCGAAGAGCGCGCCGAGCAGTCGATCGGCGTGATCCTCGCCGGTACCGGCGGCGACGGAACGCTCGGCACCGCGACGCTCAAGGACCACGGTGGTCTCGCCATCGCCGAGAAGTCCGCGAGACCCGAGCCAGAGCATCTGCTCGACGGCAACACGCCCGCGGCCATCGCCGACTACGTGCTGCCGCCCGAGGATATCCCCGAACACATCCAGGTCTATGCCCGTCACCTGCGGCGCCTCGAGGAGAAGCAGGGCTTCGACGAGGTCCTGGCCGCGGCCGCGACCTCTCTCGCTCGTATCGCCGACATCCTGCGCAACAAGACCGGCAACGATTTCCACGGCTACAAGCAGAACACCTTCCTTCGTCGCGTGCAGCGGCGCATGCAGGTGGTCCAGATCGACGAGATTCCCGGCTATGTCGATTTCCTGCGAAACGACAAGGACGAGGCCCAGCACCTCTTCAACGATCTTCTGATCGGCGTCACCGAGTTCTTCCGCGACAAGCGCGAGTTCGAGGTGCTGGAGACCCAGATCGTTCCGAAGATCTTCGAAGGCAAGGGCGCGGGCCAGCAGGTTCGGATCTGGGTGCTCGGCTGCGCCACCGGCGAAGAGGCCTATTCGATCGGCATCCTCTTGCGCGAGCACATGGCGCGGCTCGATTCCGGACCGCAGGTCCAGATCTTCGCAACCGACATCGACGGGCGCGCGCTCGCCACTGCGCGGGTCGGCCGCTACCGCACCAGTATCGAGGCGGATATGACGAGCGAACGCCTCGCGCGCTGGTTCGTGCGCGAAGGCGATACCTATTGCGTGGTGAAGGAATTGCGCGAGATGTGCATCTTCTCGCAACACAACGTCATCAAGGACGCGCCATTCTCCAAGCTCGATCTCGTCTCCTGCCGAAACCTCCTCATCTACCTCAATTCCGAACTGCAGAACCGGGTGATCCCGCTGTTCCATTTCGCGCTGTTGCCGGACCGCTACCTGTTTCTCGGCAATTCCGAGAACGTGACGCGGCATCCAAAGCTGTTCGCGCCGGTCGACCGCCGCGCCCGTATTTTCAAGAAACTCGAGACCGGAACACGGCTGCCGCCGGAATTTCCGATCACGACTGCGGCGGGCAGGGTGCCGGTCGAGGTGCCGCCAGTGCGCTCGTTCGGTCCAGATGTGGGTCTGGAGCGTCGCGCGCAGCGGATCGCCGAGCGCTACGCGCCGGCCTACGTCATTACCGACGACAATTTCCAGATCCTGCATTTCTCGGGGCGCACCGGCCGCTACATCGAGCCGACCGCGGGTGCCGCCACGCTCGACCTGCTCCAGCTCGTGCATCGCGATCTCAGGCTCGAATTGCGCACGGCGCTCAGCCGCGCCGCAGAGACCAATGAGGCCGCCAGTGCCGAGCAGGTGCAGCTCGGGCTGAACGGGCACCGCGTGCTGGTCGACATCACCGTCGAGCCGATCCAGGACGGCGCCGGCGGCCATCGCAACTTCCTCGTCCTGTTCAAGGACGGCCCGGCCCGGGTGATCGATACCAATCAGAATAACCCCAACGTGCTGGTGCGCACCGAGCATGTCGAGCGTCTGGAAAGCGAGCTGCGGGCAACGCGGGAGCGGCTGCAGGCGACCATCGAGGAGCTCGAGAGCACAAACGAGGAGCTGAAATCCTCCAATGAGGAATACCAGTCTCTGAACGAAGAGTTGCAATCGGCCAATGAGGAGCTCGAGACCTCGCGCGAGGAATTGCAGTCGGTCAACGAGGAGCTGACCACCGTCAATGGCGAGCTGGCGCATCGCGTGCAGGAGCTGACCCGTGCCACGAGCGACCTGAAGAACTTCCTCGAGAGCACGCAAATCGCGACCGTGTTCCTCGACAACGATTTGCGAGTGATGAATTTCACGCCCGCGATCACGCAGGTTCTGCATCTGGTGGAAACCGACGTCGGCCGCCCTATCGCCCACATCAAGGCGCGCATTGCGATCGAGGAGCTCTATGACGACGTGCGCCGGGTACTGCGAACGCTGGCCAGCGCCGAGCGCGAGCTGACCGCGCCGGACAGCGGCACGCGCTATATCGTGCGCATCCTGCCTTATCGCAGCATCGACAATTTCATCGCCGGCGTCGTCATTACCTTCATCGACGTCACCGCGATCACCCGCGCCGAGGAGCGGCAGCGCCTGCTGCTCGCCGAGCTCCAGCATCGCGTCCGAAACACGCTCGGCGTCGTGCGCTCGATCGCGCGGCGCACGGCTGAATCGAGCTCGAACGTCGACGAATATGCCTCCCATCTCGACGGCCGCCTCAACGCCTTCGCGCGCACCCAGGCGTTGGTGACACGCGATCCCGAAGGCGGCGTCGATCTCGAATATCTCGTCGTCGAGGAGCTTCTGGCCTATAATGCCAGGGAAGGCGAGCAGGTGCGGGTCTCCGGCCCCAAGGTGCGTCTCCAGCCGAAAGCCGCCGAGACCTTCGCGCTCGCCATCCATGAGCTTGCGACCAACGCGTTGAAATATGGTGCCTTGAGCCGGCCCACGGGGCGGGTGGAGATCGCCTGGCGCGTCGATGAATCCACCGACCCGGCGGAGTTGGTCTTTGAATGGCGCGAGCGGGGCGGGCCGCAGGTTACACCGCCGCCGCGAAAGGGCTTTGGCACCGAGCTTCTCGAGCGCACGCTGGCGTTCGAGTTCAAGGGGCAGACGACGATGGCGTTCAGCGTTTCGGGACTGCAATGCACGATTACCATTCCCTTGAGCAAGCGTACGTTCCATACGCCGGGGGGAGCTAGTTGATGCCCGTCTCTACTCTCGATCGAAGCGTGACTGATCCGGTCGTCCGCAGGCTGAGCGCGCTGCGGTCGTTGTCGGCCGAAGCCTCCGCTTTGCTCGAGCACGTCGCTCTCGAAGGGATGCAGCGCGCCGGATCGGGCGAGGATCTGATCTCCGAGGGCGATTCCGTCGACAGCGTCCGCATCGTGCTGTCGGGGTGGCTCTGCCGTTACAAGACGCTCGAGGACGGCCGGCGCCAGATCGTCAACTTCATTTTTCCTGGCGAGACCTGCGATGCGCATGCGTTCCTGCTGGCGGTGATGGACCACTCGATCGCGACGCTGACGCCGGTGGTTTATACGGAAATCAAGCGTGCGCGCTTCGAGAGCCTTGTCGCGAGCGACCGGTCGCTCGCGGAAGCGTTCTGGTGCGAGACGCTCGTGAACGGTGCGATCCAGCGCGAATGGGCCATCAATCTCGGCCGCCGTGTCGCGCTGGAGCGCGTCGCGCATCTGTTCTGCGAGATTTTCGAGCGGCTGCGTCCGGTCGGAATGGTCGACGGCAATTCCTGTATCATGCCGGTAACCCAGATGGATCTGGCCGATGCCACAGGCCTGTCGGTGGTCCATCTCAATCGTACCGTGCAGGAATTGCGCGCCGCGGGCCTGATCGTGCTCCGCGAGCGAACGTTGACCATCAACGATCTCGATGCACTCAAGGACGCCGCGCTGTACTCGCCGAGCTATCTGCAACTCTATCGCAGCAGGTAGCTTCGAATGCTCGCTGTCATGCACCGGTCGAGCGGTGCATGACCGCGAGAGTGCGGCGCGCAGTTTCAACAATTTCGTCATTGCGAGCATCAACTATCGGTATCATCAACCTTGTGCGCAATCGCGCACAGGAGCGGGCGATCCAGCATTCAGAGCCTCTGACGTATGCGGAGAAGCTCCGGGCATATCGTGTCGCCCGAACGCGAGACCGTGGCGATCCATCATACTGCGATGCAGCGTTCGTCAGCCTGCTCGTAACAATCGCATTTGCTTAACCTATGGAAATGCCGGAACCCGGTTCCGCTCCGAATCTACAAAGGCTGTCGCCGGGGCCGCCTCCGGTGCTGCAGGTGATCGGCCCCGGCGCTCTGAGCAACCAGTCGGGGTCGATTCCCCTCAAGGCAGATCATTCGTGAACAGAAAATGACCGCAAAGCGCAATCGAAGGAAACAGACGCATTCGCTTCAGGAGCGTTTGCAGATCTCGGCCGAACAGGCCCGCCAAACTGCCCGCCGCCTTCCGGCCGGCAAGGAGCGGGAGATGTTGCTCCGCCGTGCGAAGCAGGACGAGGTGGCTTCCAGTCTGACCGATTGGTTGACCGCCCCGGCCGTCCGCAGGCGCTGGCAAGGAGAGGGCAGATCATGAAGCATTACCGGGCATTCCAGATTGATCCCGACGGCCATGTCCTCGGCTGCATCAATCTCGTCTGCGAAGGTGAGGAGGATGCCAAGCGTCAGGCGCAGGCGCTCGTTAGCTTCTATCGCATCGAGCTATGGCGCCTGGACCAGCGCATCGCCAAGTTCGAGCCCGTCTCGCAAATGCCTGATCAGGGCCAGGTCGTGTGCGCCAGTCTGCGATGATGGCATCATGCCGGTGATTTGCCCGACGTGTCAATCGATTTCGTAAATTCCGTAGCGCCCCATGTTCGGGTTTGCCGGCTACTTTGCATGGGGTTGTTTTCGAGATTTTATCGCGGAGGCCCGCCAGCCGGCGCCAGGCGCCTCTTTTCGCTGCGGCGGGTTACCGACGACCATGCGACCCCATCGCTACAACATCGGTTCGAACTGGCAATGCACCAGCAGCTCGGAGACCGAGGCGTTGTTCGGCAGCATGAGGACGGTCTCAACCAGCCGCGCGATGTCGCCGGGCTGACTCATCTCGTGACGGGGAATCTCGTCATCGTTCAGCGTCATGTCGGTGGCGACATAGCCGGGGCATATGACGGTCGCCCTGATTCCTGCAGCGCGACCCTCACGGCGGATGCCGTGCGTGAGTGCGACTACGGCGAATTTGGTCATGGCGTAGCCGACATTGCTTCCCACGCGCTTGCCAGCGAGTGAACCGAGGTTGACCACTCGCCCATGGCCGCAGACTGCCAGATGGGGCAGGGCCGCCCTGACGACACGCAGCGGGCCTTTGACGTTGATCCGCCACATGTCGTCCAATTCGTCTTCACCCTCGTCGGAGACGCGGACCTTCGGATTGATGCCGGCTGCGTTGACGATGGCATCCACGCCGCCCCACCTTGCGAGCGTCGCCTTGACCCAAGCTTTGGGACTCTCGGCGTCGTCGGCGTCGTAGCGGTGCGTCATGAGCCGCGGACTCTCCTGGAGCGCGCCCGGATTACGAACTCCCGCCGAGACACGGAAACCCGATGCCAGGAGTCGATCGACGACGGCGCGTCCGATGCCGCGCGAGGCGCCCGAGACCATGACGATCCGGTTGTTGACCTCCAGCATGTGCGTTTCTTTCCCAAGGGTGTGCCAAAACGGCCGGAGCGAATGTAGGGGGACGTGGCTGGAAGCGAGTAAGAGCAATTCACTCTGCCGGTATTGGTGACGCTTATGGGACTGCCAGCGGGGCCTGTGGAGCTATCGGCCATGCTTATGAGGGCAGATCGAAACGGTTCTATCCGCATCCATTTATGTGAACGTAGTGTTCCGCCGCTCCGCTTGATCGCAAGAGAGCCGTGCGGATGGGATTTGCGGAATTGCGAACGGCATTGGTGACGGGTGCATCCTCGGGAATCGGGGCTGCGACGGTTCGCCGCTTGAGCGCGGAGGGCCTCGATGTCTACGCGACCGCCAGGGACGCGGGACGGTTGGCGGTGCTGTCGGCAGAGACCGGTTGCCGCGCCCGTGCCGTTGACGTGAATGACCTCGGCGCGTTGACGGAACTGGCAGGCTCGGCCGAGTTCGACGTGCTCGTCAACAATGCCGGCCAGTCCCGGCGCAGCAATATTCTGGATACCGCCCATGAGGACGTCGACACGCTGGTGGACGTGAATATGCGGGCAGTCCTGCATCTCACGCGGCTGATCGTTCCGGGCATGGCCAAGCGCGACCGCGGGCATGTCATCAACATCTCCTCCATCGCCGGCTGCTATGCGTTCGGCGAGAATGCGACGACGTTCAATTCGTCTGTCGCCTATCACGCGACCAAGGCGGGCGTCCATTCGCTGTCGCAGCAATTGCGCGTGGATCTTTACGGCACCCGGGTTCGCGTCACCGAAGTGTCCCCGGGGCGGGTCGCGACCGGCATTTTCCAGAACCCGGACATCGGCGGCGACGGGAATGATCGCTTTGTCGGCGCCTTCGAGACGCTTCAACCCGAGGACATCGCGGACGCAATCGCGTTCGCGGTGGGATCGCCGATGCGCATGAACGTCGCGATGCTCGAGGTCATTCCAACGTTTCAGGTCGTAGGTGACCTGCGATTTGCGCGTCGACCCGAGGCCGCGCAACAGACAGAGATCAAGAAACGGAGCTGACGATGCCTAAACTTGCGAACCGCCTCAAAACGGTAAAAGTGTCCGCCTCGGCGGCGATGACGGACAAGGCGCGTGAGTTGCGCGATGCGGGCGTCGAGATCGTCAGCCTGTCGTCCGGCGAGCCCGATTTCCCGACGCCTCCGCATGCCATCGATGCCGCGCATCGGGCGGCACTGGCAGGGGATACCAAATACCCGGCGATGCCAGGGACGGTGGCCCTGAGAACTGCGGTCCAACGTAAGTTCAAGCGCGAGAACAATCTCGAATATGCCCTTGATGAAATCCTGATCGCCAATGGCGGCAAGCAGATCATCTTCAACGCGCTGTTCGCGACCTGCAATCCCGGCGACGAGGTGGTCATTCCGGCGCCAGGCTGGATCACCTACGCGGACATCGTTCTCCTCGCCGAGGCGACGCCGGTTTCGGTGCCATGCCCGGAGAACAACCAGTTCAAGCTGCGGCCGGCGGATCTCGAGGCTGCGATCACGCCAAAGACGAAGTGGCTGATCCTGAACTTCCCGAACAATCCGACCGGTGCCGCCTGCTCGCGCGCCGAGATGCGCGCGATCGCGGACGTCATGTTGAAGCATCCTGATGTCTGGATCCTCACCGACGACATCTATGAACACCTCACCTATGACGGCTTCGAGTTCTGCACGATCGCGGAGGTCGAGCCCAGGCTGAAGGAGCGCGTCGTAACGGTGAACGGCGCTTCCAAGGCCTACGCCATGACGGGATGGCGTGTTGGCTATTGCGGTGGCCCCAAAAGCTTGATTGCCGCCATGAACAATGTCCACGGTCAGGCGACGGGCGGCATCTGCACGCTCAGCCAGGCGGCCGCCGTGGCGGTTCTGGATGGTCCTCAGGGGTATCTGAAAGAGCGGGCCGATATCTATCGCGACAGGCGCGATCTGGTGGTCTCGCTCCTCAATCGGATCCCCGGGATCACCTGCCACAAGCCGCAGGGTGCATTTTACGTGTTCCCGAACATCGCCGGTTGCATCGGCAAGACGTCCAAGGGAGGACGTCGGCTGGAGACCGATGCCGACTTCATCTCGGCCCTTCTGGAGGAGCAGTACGTCGCCGCCGTTCACGGCGGGGCTTATGGAATGAGCCCGTATTTCCGCATTTCCTACGCGACCGACATCGAGACGCTGAAGGAGGGCTGCCGGCGCATTGCGACCTTCTGCGAAGGTTTGCGTTGACGGATGTCGGACGAGGCATCCGATGACCGGAGTTCGGGCAGGGTGCCGCAGCCATTGTCATAACCGTTTGCAATGCCCCTAAATGGAGACAATCTTGGTCCTATCGGGTGCCGGCGTCTAAGCTTTGCTTAAAGAGGGGTAGATCTTGGGATCGCGCAGTCGGGGACGCCCAGCAATGACCAGCGACGATGCGGTGGCAGTTGTAGGGGCCCAACCAGAGGCCCGACAGGGATCGCGCTGGCGCCTGAACTTGCCTGCCGGGCTGCTCGCGCTCCCGATGCTGGCTTTTCTGACCTACTTCTTCTTCTATCCGGCAATAAGGCTGCTGTTCTCGAGCATTCAAACCCAGAACAGCCAGGGCATCATCGGGCCTCCTTTCACGCTTGCGCACTATGCGAGGCTCATTGATGTCGAGCTCTATGCGCGCGTGTTCTGGACGACGCTGAGGATCAGCCTGATCACGTCAGCCCTTGCGACTGTATTGGCCTATCCGGTCGCGCTGGTCATGGTGAAGAGTCGCCCCCTCGTCACGCGAATTATCACGCTCATCGTCATCGCGCCGCTGGTCGTCAGCGTCGTCGTGCGCGGCTACGGCTGGCAGTTGATCCTGGCGAACGGCCCGAAAGGGATGCTGAACTGGATCCTGATGACGCTGCACATCGTCGACGCGCCGGTTTCAGTCCTCTACACCGAGAAGGCCGTCGTCATCGGATCCCTGCATGTGTTCTTCCCGATGATGGTGCTGCCGCTGGCGTCCGCGCTCGGCAAGATCGATCGCAATCTGGAGGACGCGGCCCGCGTTCTTGGCGCGCCGTGGTGGAAAGTCTTCCTGCGGGTAACGCTGCCGTTGAGCATGCCCGGCTTCGTGGCGGGTTTCACCCTGGTGTTCTCGCTGACGGCCGGATCCTTCGTCATCCCCGCCATCCTGGGAGGGGCTTCCGCGGTCATGCTGGGCAATCTGATCGAGCAGCAGATTTTCGTCGTGTACGATTGGCCGTTCGGCGCCGCGATCGCCGTGGTCCTGGTAGGTGTCGTTTTCGCAGTGAATGGCTTCTCGATGTGGCTTCTCGAGGGCCGCCGTCTTCGGAGGCCGAGCTGATGGACGAGCATTTTTCCGGCTTTGGCGCCTATGTCCTGTACGCGATCACGACCGCGATGATGGTCTTCATCATGGCGCCGCTGCTTCTCGTCATGGCGGTGTCTGTTTCCGACTCCTACTTCGTGACGTTTCCGCCCCAGGGTTTTACGCTCAAGTGGTATGTCAAGGTGCTCGGGGACCGTGACTTCCTGGAAGCGATGCGGCTGAGCATCCTGCTCGCGCTCGGCACGACGGCGGGTTCGCTGCTGTTCGGCGTGCCGGCATCCTTTGCGCTGGTGCGCGGAAACTTCTTCGGCCTGGCGGCCATCAAGGGCTTCCTGCTCTCGCCCTTGATTTTCCCTGCCTTGGTGACCGGCCTTGCGCTGCTCCAGGTTCTCACCAAGCTCGGTTCCGAGGATGCGAGGCTGAACCTGCTGATCGGGCATGTCGTCGTGACCTCGCCGTATGTCATCCGAACGGTGGTCACGAGCCTGCAACTGGTCGACGAGAACCTGGAGGATGCCGCTCGCACGCTCGGTGCGAACCGGCTGTGGACTTTCTGGCGCGTGACGCTGCCGCAGATCGCATCCGGGGTCGCCGCCGGTGGTCTGTTCGCCTTCATGGTGTCCTTCGACAATTACCCGGTCACGATGTGGCTCGCGAATTCAGAATACTCTCCGGTGCCGCTCGTGCTGATGCGGCAGCTCGTCAACGTCTTTGACCCTTCCGTGCCCGCGATGTCGACGATCATCATCCTGATGGCGATGGTCGGCGTCCTGGTTCTGGAAAAGCTGGTAGGTCTTCGCCGCGCGCTGGCCGCCTGATTTACTTTCGTAGATGGAGATTGGACCATGAGACTGACGCGTAGGACTCTCATCAAGGCCGGTGCATCCGCGGTTGCTTTCCCGACGATCATCAGCCGGGCCTGGTCACAGGACGCCAAGCAGCTTCATGTCGGCGTCTACAACTCCGCTCTGGGCAAGCTGATCCAGAAGGAGGTCATTCCCAAGTTCGAGGCCGAGTTCAAGTGTCGCGTCTTCACGATTGAAGGCGCCACGCTCTCCAACATCGCCGCACTTCGCGCGACGCGCGAGACGCCACGATACAGCGTCATGATGATGGATGACGTCGGCATCCCGCAGGCGAAGCAGGAAGGGTTGATCGACAAGCTCGATCCCGCCAAGATTCCCAATCTCGCGAAGGTATATCCGCGCTACATCTTCGAGGACGGCTACGGTGTCGGATTCTCGATCTCGAGCGCCGCGCTGTTCATCAACCCACAGGTGACGAAGCCGATCGAGAGCTACGAACAGATCTTCGATGCGAAGTATCGCAAGCAAATTCTCCTGAACACGCCGAAGAACACCCAAAGCGTGCTGATGCTCATCGCCGCGACGTCGCTCGTGACGGGCAAGCCGTTCAAGGAGGCCCAGTACCTGGTCGACCAGGGCTGGGACAAGCTGGCGACGCTCAAGCCGAACGTGCTGACGATCTATGACAGCGAGGCGCAGGTCCTCCAGGTCGCCCAGGGGCAGGCGACGATCGGCGGCATCGAGTACTCGAAGGCCATTTACCCGCATACGGCGAAGGGCATGCCTCTCGACATGACCTTCCCCAAAGAAGGCGCGTTCACGGGCATCAACAGCATGACGGTGGTCAAGAATGCGCCCGAACCGGAACTGGGAGCCGCACTCATCAACCGAATTCTCGAGCCGTCGGTCGCCAAGATGCTTTCCGAGCAGACGCTGAGCGCGCCCTCGGTTAGCGGCATCGACTTCAAGCCGGAGACGGCGAAGTTCCTCGCATATCCGGATACGAAGGCCACCGATCTCGGGCTCTTCACACCCGATTGGAATTTCATCGTGCCGCGCCGTGGCCCCTGGCTGGAGCGTTACAACCAAGTCTTCACGAGCTGAGGCGGGTAACCATGAGGTCTTCCGAAGTCAGGCTTGAACGCCTCAGCAAGGAGTACAACCGCTTTGTTGCGGTCGATGAGGTATCTCTGACGATCGAGCCGGGTCATATGATTGCCTTGCTCGGGCCGAGCGGATGCGGGAAGACGACCTGCCTTCGCATGATCGCTGGACTGATCCGCCCGACATCCGGTGATGTCCTGGTTAACAACGCGAAGATTACCGACGTGCCCGTGCATCGTCGCAACATCGGAATGCTGTTCCAGAACTATGCGTTGTTTCCGCACATGACGATCGAGGAGAACATCGCATTCGGCCTACAGATGCGCGGGATCGGCAAGGCGGAGGCCGCCAAGAAGGTCGCCGCTGCGCTGAGCCTCGTCCAGTTGTCGAACTTCGGGAAGCGCTATCCCGCCCAACTCTCGGGCGGCCAGCAACAGCGCGTTGCGCTGGGGCGAGCGCTGGTGATCGAGCCTGCGATGCTGCTGCTCGATGAGCCATTGGGTGCCCTCGACAAGGGGCTTCGCGAAAGCATGCAGGTCGAATTGCGAGCCCTTCAGCGACGACTGGGCCTGACCACTATCATGGTCACGCACGACCAGGACGAAGCCCTGACGATGGCCGACAAGATCGTGGTGATGCGGGACGGTAAGCTCGAGCAGGTCGGCTCGGCCACCGAGATCTATCAGCGCCCAGCCTCGAAATTCGTTGCACAGTTCATCGGTGCCTCCAATCTGTTCGAGGGCAGGGTCGAGCAACGGAACGGAAATGGCGCGATCATTCGCGTGTCACAGGATCTGAAGCTCCAGGTCGATCAGGTGCCTGCTTCTGCGGCTGACGTAATGGTCTCGATCAGGCCGGAAGCGATCATCGTCGAGGGAGCCAGCCAGGGTGTTGCGGATGATCGACCAAACAGTGTAGCTGCGCGGATCGATCAGGTCGTCTATCGCGGCTTCGTCAGTCACTATTATCTAAAGACGGCGAGCGGTGAGCAACTGATCGTGTTCGAGCAAAACCAATCGCAGCAATCGGAGCTCCGCTACGCGGTAGGGCAGCAGGTCGTTGCGCGATGGAACGCGCCGAGCAATCACGTCATTGCGCGACACTAAAGTCACGGTTGGAAGCCGAGGACCATCGACCTGGATGGCGAGCGCAAGTGGTGCGCTCGCTGCCATACGTCGCAGTGCGGGCGGCGGGGGGGCGCCAGCAATCAGTATCCCCTATACCCGCAGAGCGACAACGTGTTGGTTCGGCTCGTGCGCGTCATCTAGATAGGGTATAGCGGCCACAGGGCCGCACGTCGATCTCCGGAGCGCCATTTGTCGATCACCCAGCGGGCCTCTCCCTTCATCGGCGTGCTCGAGAAGGACCCAAAGATCAGTCTGATCGGCACACTGGCTATGCTGGTGGAGGCTCCAGGGGAGTTCGACCTTGTTCAACAGGGCCGCGTCTGGTCGCTTGCCGACGTACTTTCGTCCTGGCCCAATGTCGAAGAGGCCGTTGTTGGCGTGACCAACGTCATGCTCACGTTTGTGCTGCCGCCGAACGACATCGGCGCAATCGCGGCTGATATCGTCGAACTCTGGCATCGCTTGAGCCCGCGCAATGCGGGCGGCAAGCTGATCGAGATTCCCGTTGTTTATGGCGGCGAACTTGGCTTCGATTTGCCGGCGGTAGTTGCGCGCTCGGGTTTGTCGGCGCGGGAAGTGATCAGGATCCACAGTGAGGGCGACTATACTGTCTGTGCGATCGCGAGCTCCCCGGGTTTCGGTTATCTCCATGGCCTTGATCCCCGCATTTTCATGCCACGCAAGTCGGTCCCATCGCTCAACATGCGCGCCGGTTCGGTGACGATCGGCGGGATGCAGACCGGCGTTGCGGTGCTCACGAGCCCGAACGGCTGGAACGCGATCGGCTGGGCCGAGATGACGATGTTCGATCCCCGCAAGACGCAGCCGTCGCTGATGGCTCCAGGCGATCGCGTCAAGTTCAGAATAGATCGGATCGAATTGTGATCGAGATCCTGACGAGCCACGCGTTCAACACGATTCAGGACCACGGTCGCCGCGGTGTGCGCCGCTTCGGTGTGAGCACGTCTGGCGCCATGGACCCGGTCGCCCTCGAGGCTGGAAACGCGCTTCTCGGCAACGATGGTGATGCCGCAAGTATCGAGGTGCAGACGTTTCCATTCCGCCTGCGTTTCAACGCGGACGTCTCATTTGCGCTTACTGGAGCTGATTGTGACGCAAGGTTGGGGCAGCGAGCCGTTCCGCCCTGGTGGTGCATGCGGGCGAGGGCAGGGGATGTCCTCTCGATCAGCGCGCCCAAACGCGGTGCTCGCGTATATGTCTCGTTCGAGGGAGGCGTCGACGTTCCACCGGTGCTTGGCTCACGGAGCACGCATCTTCGTGCGGGATTCGGCGGATTGGAGGGGCGGGCCTTGCAGTCGGGCGACGTTGTGCCGGTTGGGAATCCGCAGCGCCAATCGTTGAGCCGGGTCGAGTTTGGTGCCGAGCCACCCGAGGTCTCGATCGCGGAGCCCGATCCGGCGGAGGACCGCATTCTGCGGGTGCGCGTCGTACGCGCTGGAGAGCACGACCTGTTTTCCAAGGAGGTGCAGGCGACGTTCTGGTCGACGAGATGGAAGATCAGCGCGCAGAGTGATCGCGGCGGATATCGGCTTAGCGGAGCGAAGCTGACATTGGCTGCGCCAGTCGAGATGCGTTCGCACGGCGTGGTGGCCGGCGTCGTACAGGTGCCGCCGGGCGGCGAGCCGATCATCCAGATGAGCGACGCCAACACGGCCGGGGGATATCCGAAGATGGCCGCGGTGATCCAGGCAGATCTCTGGCGCCTGGGCCAAGCGCGGTCGGGATCATTCATCGCTTTCAGCGAGGTCAGTTACCAGGACGCCGTTGCCGCCATGGCTCCCGTCAACGACTACATCGGTAGGGTGCGCGCCACGGCCGATCTTTATCGAGCTCTCTGAGTGGAACTAAGCAACAATCAAGAAGGATGGTTCAAACATGAAAATCGGCATCAACTCGGACATGGGCGAAGGCTTCGGCAACTATCGCATTTGTGACGACGAGGCGCTCATGGGAATCGTCTCATCTGCCAATGTGGCGTGCGGCTTTCATGCCGGCGACCCCATCATCATGGATCGCACGGTCCGCATGGCAAAGGCCAAGGGGGTCGAAGTCGGCGCGCATCCGGGTCTGCCGGATCTGCTTGGATTTGGCCGCCGCGTGATCCAGATGGATGCAGCGGAGCTCGAGAAGCATATGGTCTATCAGATCGGTGCACTCCAGGGCATCGCGGCCAATGCCGGCCATCGCGTGACCCATGTCAGCTTCCACGCGGCGATGGGCAATATGGTGAACGCCGATGCGGACATGGCCGCCGTGGTCGCCCGCGCAATCGCAACCATCGATCGAGACTTCATCGTGTTTTCGCAGCCCGACGCCGAGATCGTGCGCGCCGCGCGCAGAGTCGGCCTGCGGGTGTTGACGCTCTTTCTTGCCGATCGTGCCTACGACGAGAACGGCCATCTCGTGTCCCGCAAGCTGCCCAATTCGGTCATCACCTCGTCAGAGGCCGTGGCAGAACGGGTCCAGAGGTTTTTGGACGGCGGCACGGTGAAGACGATCGAAGGCAAATCGATCAAGGTTGAGGCGCGTTCGATCCTCATTCACAGCGACACCCCCGGCTCCGTCGATCTCGCGGCCACGGTGCGGCGCGTGGTGGAACAGGGTGGCGGAGAGGTCGCCCCGGCGAAGGTGTTGGTGGACTAAAGCGCGATGAGATCAGGATGAATCGTCATCGCGCTTTGGCCTGCTGTTTGAGCTACATCTCCGCGCAAACGCGTTCCGCGTTTGTCGCGAGGGAAAACAGCACCACATTGTGCACTGACGTGGCCCTTCGGGTCCGGATCATGCTCTAGAATGCGTTGCTTGGGCGGGCGTGCCGTCGTTCAGGTCGGGCAGGCCTCGACAAAGGGGCGAATCCTGGCGATGGGCGTTCCGTAGCCGACCAGCGCGCCCGTCTCGGCGAGGACAGCATCGAGGATACCCTCGGCCGGAGAAAGAACTGGCGCATAGATCAGGCCAACCTTGACGAGGCCGACGATCGCGCCGGCCTCGATCCGTTGGCCCGCCTCGACGAAGGGTTTTGCCCGCCAGGGATGCCCGGCGAGGAAATGCCCCGCGACATTTGCCGTCGCGACGACGTGCGGATCCTGGTGAGGGCTGGATGCTGCGGCAGGCGCCGCCGAAGACGCGCCGGTCTCCACGACGAGTTTCAACGACTGGTCCTTGTCCTCGACCTCGATGGACGCGACGCCGTATATCTCCAGGAGCCTGGCCAGGCGTTCGATGTGGGATGCATCTATCGGCATCTGCGAAGCTCCTCGAGAAGTCGAACGTTGGTCCTGAGCCGATCAAGATAGGCCGAGATATCGGTCTCGGCTGCAAGCGCATCCGAATACGGAGTTTGCTCGAACCGCAGTCTGCCGCCGAGCCTTGCCTGTCCGACGCGCCAAAGATCAGCCCTGATCACGGTTGCGATTTTCGGGTAGCCGCCGGAGGTCTGCGCATCGCGCATCTGAATGATGGGCTGTCCATTGGGCGGGATCTGAATGACACCCGGGACGATGCCGTGCGACCGTTTTTCGATCGGTGCGATCGGTTTCACGGCGGGACCTTGCAGGCGATAACCGTAGCGGTTGCTCTGTGGCGTAATCTTCCAGCTGCTGCGCCAGAACAACTCCTGTGTGGCGCTGTCGAACGCGCCGTATTCGCCGGCGATCACGACCCTGACCGGGATATCGTCCGCTGGCGCATTCGGCCGGGCGAGGACGATGTCGGCCGGTTCGATCCCGAGCTCGCCGATGCCCGTCGCTGGTTTGGGCTCGGCGCATTGCAGCATGTCTCCCGGCTGGAGCGGTCGCCCGTGAAGACCGCCGAACTCGCCGCGGAACTGAGTGCTCCGTGATCCCAAGACTACCGGAACGTCGATGCCGCCACTGACGGTCAGATAGCATCGCGCGCCACGGGGCATCGCCTTGAGATTGAGAATGTCGCCAGCGCGCGCATGTGACCGCCACCATGGTGGGATCGTTCGTCCTCCGATCTCGACGTCGACCTCGGCGCCCGTAAGCGCAAAATCCATATTCCGGCAGAAGCGAAGCTTGAACGGCGTCATCGGGATCTCAATGGCCGCCGCGTTCTCGTCATTGCCAAGCAGGATGTTGCCGGCGCGCAAGGCAACGTCGTCCATCGCGCCCGACGTGCCGACCCCGAACCGGTATTGGTCGAAGCGGCCGAGGTCCTGGACACTGGTCGGGCCGAGAGCTGAGAGGATCTCGATCAACGGATCACCCGTTCGATCTCGAAGCGGATGGTGTCGCCCGGCGCGAGCGCGGCCGGCGTCTGCCAGGACGGATCGAAGAACGTCCAGGTCGTGTGTCCGATGGCGTGCCAACCACTTGGGCCCGGTGAAGCGGAGACGCCCGTCTGCGATCCACCGATGGACACTGAGCCGCCGGCGGAACGTTGCAGCGGCGTCTGGCGACGCGGCATGGTTATGCGAGGGTCCATGCCGCCGAGGTAGCAATAGCCGGGATGACTTCCCAGCGCGAACACGGTGTAGAGGGGCGCGGCATGGATCGATACTACGTCGTCAACGGACAGGCCGGTGTGTTCGGCAACGGCCTGGAGTGACAATCCGATCTCTCCGCCGTAGGTGACCGGCAGCTTGATCTCGCGCCCCCCGATCGCAAACTCCTGCGCTTCGTCCCATCCATCGTTGAGGGCCGCGATCAGCGAGTCCAGTTGGCGGGGGGGTGTTTGGAAGGTCAGCATCAGGTTGGTGATGCCCGGGATGGCTTCGCGGATTCCCGGCCATTTCGAAGCCGCAGCGGCGAGCGCCCAGATGCGTTGCTGGTGGGCCAGGTCGAACGTGCCGGGGGCCTCGAACAGAAGAGCTGACGTGCCGAGCAGGCTGATCCGTGGTCGATCGAGAGCCGTCATTTTATGGCTCTCCGCACAGCCATCCAATGCTCCAGATGGTGGATGTCGTAGCCACCCCGGCAGAATATTGGATCTGACAGAATGGCCTGATGCAGCGGCACATTGGTCTTGACGCCCTCGGCGCGCAGTTCGGATAGCGCGACACGTGCGCGCGCCAGTGCCTCGTCGCGGGTGGCGCCGTGGGCGATGAGCTTGCCGATCAAGGAGTCATAATAACGCGGAACGTTGGCACCGGTGACGATGTGCGAATCGACACGGATGCCGATGCCGCCGGGAACGTCCCAGCGCGTCACGGCGCCTGGCGAAGGCACAAAGGTGACCGGGTCTTCCGCATTGATGCGAAACTCCACGGCATGACCGCTCCGCGCGATACCCGTTTGCGAGATCAGCAACGACTCGCCGCGTGCGATGCGAATCTGCTCCTTGACGATGTCGATGCCCGTAGTCATCTCGGTAACGGGGTGCTCGACCTGGACGCGCGTATTCATCTCGATGAAGAAGAACTGCCCGTCTTCATAGAGGAATTCGAAGGTGCCTGCGCCACGGTAACCGATCCGCCGACAGGCTTCGACACAGTTCTCTCCGACCCGCTCGACGAGCGCGCGGTCGATGCCGGGCGCGGGGGCCTCCTCGACGACCTTCTGGTTCCGGCGCTGGAGCGAGCAATCGCGGTCCCCAAGCCAAAGATGGTTGTCGTGCTGATCGCACAGGACTTGAATTTCGATGTGTCGCGGCTTTTCGAGGAATTTCTCGATGTAAACGGCGGCGTTCTTGAAGGCCTGACTCGCTTCTGCGCGCGTCAGCGCAAGCGCGTCGTCGAGTTCATTCTCGGCGCGCACGATCCGCATGCCGCGCCCGCCACCGCCGCCTGCCGCCTTGATGATGACGGGATACCCGATCTCCCGGGCGATGGCACGGACCTCGACCGGATCATCGGGCAGGGCGCTGTCCGGGCCGGGCACGCAAGGAACGCCCGCCATCCGCATCGCTCGTTTGGCCGCGACTTTGTCGCCCATGGTTCGGATACAGTCCGCTGGCGGCCCGATGAAGGTGAGGCCGGCCTGTGCAATCTTGTCGGCGAAATCAGCGCTTTCCGACAGAAATCCGTAGCCCGGATGAATCGCCTGAGCTCCGGTGACTTCCGCTGCGAGCAGGATCGCCGCAGGATTTAGATAGGTGTTGCTCGCCGCGGCCGGTCCGATGCAGAGCGCTTGATCTGCGAGCGCAACGTATCTCGCATCCCGGTCCGCCTCGGAGTGAATGACGACGGTCTTGAGACCCATCGCCCGGCACGCGCGCTGGATGCGAAGCGCGATCTCGCCGCGATTGGCGATCAGGACCTTGTCGAACATCAGGAGGGGCCTGCAGGTCGGATCCGGAACAGCGCCTGTCCGGCTTCGATCTCGTTACCGTCCTCGACGAGAACGGCCAGAACGACACCGGACGCCTCGGCGGTGACGTCGATGAAGGTCTTCATCGCTTCGATGATGCATATTTTCTGACCTGCTTCGATGGTTGTGCCTATTTCCACCAGGGGCGGCTCATTCGGCGCCGCAGCGCGATAAAACGCGCCATGCATCGGCGCGGGCACGACGATCTCTTCGGCATCAGCATCAGGTACCGCCGGCGCGCGTGCCGGCTCGTGCCTGGGAACGCGCATCACGTCCGATCCATGCGGGGCATGAGGTGAGACGGGATTCGCCTCGTGCGACGCAGTGCTTTTCAGGATGCGGACGCGCGTCCCGTCTTGCGTCAGCTCCAGCTCCGCGATGCGCGATCGCGAGACCAGATCGACCAGTTGCTCGATTTTAGCGAGGTCCACGGTCATCGCCCCTGTCTAGCGTATCGATGTGCGCCTCTCGATCATCAAGTCGTGGTCCGCCGATGCCTCTGCGCGAAGTTGAGGCCGCCGACCACCTGCTGGGTCGGCAGCACCTCCATGAACGCGACGTTCATGCGCGCGGGGGAGCCGATCGCGAAAGCAATTGAATTGGCGATGTCCTCGGGCTGCAGCGCATCGTAGTCATCGAAAAAGCGACGCTTTGCCTCGGCAAGATCACCCAGCAGCCGCCCGAAGACTTCCGTCTCGACGCGGGCCGGCGAAACCTCGGTCACGCGAACCCGGGTGCCGTAGAGATCGACGCGCAACTGCTGCGAGAGCGAATGGATGCCCGCCTTCGTTGCGTGGTACACGGTATTTCCCCCGCCGAAGGCATAATGGCCGGCGATCGACGAGATGTTGACGATATGGCCATGGTCGCGCTTCGCCATTCCAGGTACGATCAGCCGCGTCAGATGCAGGACGGCGCGCAGATTGACGTCGATCAGGGCGTCGACATCGTCAGGCGTAGTGTCCAGGATATTACCTCGCCGGGACTGGCCGGCATTGTTGACGAGAACGTCGAATTCAGCCGAGTTTGCCAGCGCCGTCAGCGCGTCCAAGTCGCTGACGTCAACGGCGCAGGCGTGGCACCCGGTCTCGGCCGACAGGGCCGCCAGCCGGTCCGCATCGCGTGCGACCGCATAGACGTCCAGCCCCTCGGCGCTCAGGCGGCGAACCGTCGCAGACCCGATGCCCGAGGAGGCGCCCGTCACCAGCGCCGTTCGATAGTCTGAAAATCCCATTCGTTCGGCTCCTCAGTGCAGCGTTACCTATAGGCCCGACGGGTTCCAGGTGGTAAGAATATTTCGTTCTAGTCCCATAGCCGCAGCGTATTGCTGCCGCCGTGATGACCTCGTTCTTGGGAACCCCGTATTGGATACGCGCCGCCTCGAAGCCTTCGTCAAAGTCGTCGACCTCGGAAGCATGTCGCGTGCGGCGAAACTGCTCAACATTGCCCAGCCGGCGCTGAGCCAGCAGATCGCCAGCCTGGAGGTCGACTTCAAGCGAAAGCTGCTGGACCGCAGCGCTCGTGGCGTCAGGCCGACCGATGCGGGGCAAATCCTCTACCGCTATGCCAAATCGATCCAGCGGCAGATCGACGAAGCGCGGCGTACTATTTTGGAGAACCGATCGGGGCTGAATGGCAACGTTACGATCGGCCTGGCGCCGCTCAGCTCGGCGGCATTGCTCGCGACCCCGCTGCTGATGCAGGTACGTGAACGCTATCCAGGCGTCGTGCTGCACATATACGACAGTTCCGGGGTCATGCTCAGCGAAATGGTGCTGAAGGGGATCCTGGATATGGCTGTCCTCTACGGCGATCGTCCCGTGACCGGTCTCGACTACAAGCCGCTGATGCGCGAGCACTTTTATCTTGTTGCGCCCCGCAGCATGTATTCGGGGCAGATGCCTTCGGAAGAGGTTTCTGCGGAGGAGGTCGCGCAATTTGATCTGCTGCTTCCATATCGGGAATCCTTCCTGCGACAGACGGTCGAACGGGTCTGCGCCGAGGTTGGGCTCCGCCCGCGCATCGTCGCGGAGATCCATTCACAATCGACCCTGTCTTCGGCGATTGCAGCCGGGATGGGTGCTGCCGTGCTACCCATGTCCATCGCAGAGGCATTGCCGAACCTGGATGAACTCTGCATTCGTCGGATCGATGCGCCGTCGGCGTCGCAGCAAATGTCGCTATGCATTTCCGACAACGTTGCTTTGTCCGATGCCGCATTCGCTGTTTACAAGATATTGCTCGAGATCATCGGTAAGAACTGGAGGCCGTTCGATTGCTCCTCCGGCTCGGCTGCCGGCGCTACTGGCAGCCCAACATCGCCTCTGAGCGGATCGAAGGACGAGCCATAACGAAATACGATGCGGCAATCCCAAATCTGAAATTCTCCGACGTGAGGCGGTCAACTATCTCAGGGTGAAGCACAGATTTCGGACCCTTGGAGGGACCATGGTTCACGTTGTCAGAACATTCGATCGGCCTGCCGCAGACCTCGTAGAGCGTATCAAGCAATTTCCTCCATCCACCCTTCATGAGGCGCAGGGGCGCTCGGGTGCTTTGACGTCCCGGATCAAGCCGATCTATCCGGGAATGCGGGCCTGCGGGCCGGCGTTTACCGTGAGCTGTCACCCCGGCGACAACATGATGCTCATCACGGCGATCTCGCTGGCAAAGCCGGGCGATGTGCTCGTGGTGAGCGCAGGTGACCATCCGGAGCAGGGCGGTTTCGGCGAGGTGCTGGCGACCGCCTGTGTCGCCAAGGGGCTCGCCGGCCTGGTCACGGATGCCGGCGTGCGCGATGGTCCGGCGATCCGCAATACCGGCTTCCATGTTTTTTCCTATGGGCTGTGCATGAAGGGAACCGTGAAGGAGACCCTCGGCTACATCAACCAGCCGATCGTCATTGGCGGCATCGCAGTCCGCCCAGGCGATATCGTCAGCGCAGACGATGACGGCGTGGTCATCGTGCCCAAGGAGAACATCGCCGACGTTTGCGTCAAATCCGCCGCGCGCGAGGAAAAGGAAGCCAGCGTGATGAAAGCGCTTAAGGCGGGTGGCGACATTCTCGAATTGTCGGGCATTGGCAAGGTGCTCGAGGCCAAGAATTGTACCTTTGCCTGAACAGGCAGGCCTACGACGATCGACTCGCCCGCGGCTCCGGCAATCCGAACGTTAGGGCGTAGCGTTCTGCGATCGAGGCGGATCCAGTGCCGCAACGCGACAGGCAAGGAGACTACATGCCGGCCATTCTCGGCTCGGGCGAGCATCGTTACCGCGTCGTCGAGAACTGGGCGAAGCCGGACGGCTGGCAGCTCACCGACGTCGCGTCCGTCGCGGTCGACAGCAAGGACTGCATCTACGTCTTCAACCGCGGCGCCCATCCGATGGTGGTGCTCGACCGCGAGGGCAATTTCCTGCGGAGTTGGGGTGAGGGACTGTTTAACCGCGCCCACGGTCTGCATATCGACGCCGACGACAATCTCTATTGCACCGATGACGGCGATCACACTGTGCGCAAGTGCACCCCCGACGGCAAGGTGCTGTTGACGATCGGCATCCCCGAGAAGCCCACGCCGTTCATGAGCGGCAATCCCTTTCATCGCTGCACCCATACCGCGCTGTCGCCGAAGGGCGAGATCTACGTCTCCGACGGCTACGGCAACGCCCGCGTCCACAAATTCACGCCGGATGGGAAGCTGATCATGAGCTGGGGCGAGCCTGGCACCGATCCCGGCCAGTTCAACATCGTTCACAACATCGCCACCGACGCCGACGGTTATGTCTACGTCGCCGACCGCGAGAACCATCGCGTGCAAGTGTTCGACGGCAACGGCAGGTACGAGACACAGTGGAATAACCTGCATCGGCCCTGTGCGCTGTGCTGCTGCGGCGGAAGGAAGCCGACCTTCATCATCGGAGAGCTCGGCCCCGCCATGCCGGTGAACCGCAAGGTGCCTAATCTCGGCCCGCGACTGTCGATCGTCGATGCGCAAGGAAGGCGCATCGCGCGGCTCGGCGGCGAAGATGGTCCGGGTATCGCGAGCGGCAAGTTCCTGGCACCGCACGGCATCGCGCTGGATTCGCATGGTGACCTGTATGTCGGCGAGGTCGGCGTCACCGACTGGAAGACGAACTTTCCGGACGAGGAGATGCCCGCCGTCGTGCGCGCCACGCGTTGTTTGCAGAAGTTGGAGCGTGTGCAGGAAGGCTCCTAGCTTACGGCGCTGGAATACGCGAGACGAGCAAGCCTGCGCAGCCGTACGCCGTAATGGTGTCGGCCTGTCCATCGACGCCCTCGATCAGCCGTTCAACCGCGCAGATCCAGGCAGTGGCGAAGCTCTCAAGACGTTGTCATGCCACGCCGTGCGGCATGATGCGCTCCGCCTGGCCTTTGCCGCGCCAGACCTGGTCGAGTAGCTCGACGATCGGCTCGCCAAAATCCTCGTATTTCACCTCGATCGATCGCAGCCACGGTGCAATCCAGCGGTTGAGTGGGTTGCCATCGATGCCGACGAGCCTGCAGCGTTCCGGAACCGGAATGCCGCTCTCGCGAGCAAAGCGATAGGCGCCATAGGCGATCTGGTCGCTGACGCACATCAATCCCTCGAGCCAGCCATCGCGCGCGGCGAGCTGCTGGGCGGCTTCGTAGCCGATCTCGAGGTGAGAACGGCCGGCCGCCTCCGCCTTCGGGATTTCTGTGGCGCCGAGCGCGCGCATACGGTTGCAGAATCCCTTGAGGCGATCCCGCGTGACGGAGGATCCCCGGGCGGGCGCCAGCACGCCGCAGCGCCGCAGTCCCGCGGACCACAGCATTTCGGCGGCTTCGCCGCCCGCCTTGACGTTGTCGATACCAACGAAGGCGCCGCGCCCGAACGGCGGGCGGCGGTTGACGAAAACCATTGGCGCGCCGTCAGCGACGAAATCTTTCAGCACTGCGCTCGGCACACTAGCGACCATGATATAGCCGCGCACCACCTGCGAACGCATGGCGTTGAGATATTCGTCCTGCAGATCAGGTCGATCGTGCGTGTCGCAGAGGATCATCACGTAACCGGCGGCGCGCAGCGCGGCTTCGGTCGAAGCGGCGATCGCGGCCATCACGGGATTGTCCAGGTTGGGGGCGAGCATCGCGACGAGGCGGCTTTCCCGCCTGCGCAACGTCCGGCCGGCGTGGTTGGGGTGGTAGCCCACGACGGCGATGGCCCTGCGGACGCGCTCGACGGTCTCGGCAGAGGCCCGGCGCGTTTCGCCGTTGACGATGCGCGAGACGGTGGCAATCGAAACCCCGGCCGCCGCAGCGACGGTCGCAAGTGAGGCGGGCGCGGAGCGTTGTTTGTTCTTCATTGATTGGCTCGGTTGTGATCCGCTGAAGAGGGAGAATACAGCGATTGACAATTTAGGCAAACGTTTGCCAAACTAGCCCTAACAACCAAGACTTCGCCGGGAGGACGCTATGAGAACTGTTATCCGACACGCCATCAGCGCCTCTGTGCTGGCGGTCTGCCTCCTGGCGGGCGGTTCGGGCGTTCATCCCGCCGCGGCGCAGACCGTTCTGCGGATGACCTGGTACTCGGACGGCAACGAAGGTGAGGTGATGGCCGATCTCCTCCGCCGCTTCGAGGAAAAGAACCGCGACATCCACGTCGTTCTGGATCAGGTGCCGTTCAAGGCCATCAACGAGAATCTGCCGGTGCAACTTGCCTCGGGGCAGGGGCCCGACATTGCCCGCGTCAGCGACATGGGCGGCCTTGCCCGCTATATGCTCGACCTGCGCCCCTACTTGAAGAACGCCGACTACTGGGAAGCGAATTACGGTCCCTTCCTGCAGTGGATGCGGGTGCCGGGCGACACGTCGTCGATTCCAGGCTTCATGACCCAACTGACCGTGACCGGTCCATTCGTCAACAAGACGCTGTTCGAGCAGGCGGGCGTCGCAATGCCGGGTCCGAAAGCGTCCTGGGAGGACTGGGGCAAGGCGACAAAAGAGGTGGCGGACAAGGTCCAGGCGCCGTTTCCGATCGCGTTCGACCGTTCCGGTCACCGCTTTTTCGGCATGGCGATTTCGCAAGGCGCAGCCGTGTTCGATGGCAAGGGGCAGCCGGCGATCATCGACGACGGGTTCAAGCGCGCGGCCAAGCTGATCTATGACTGGCACAACAGCGGCGTGATGTCGAAGGAGCTATGGGGCTCGGTGGCGGGGGCGACCTACCGCGGAGCCAACGAGGAATTCAAGAACGCCCAGGTCGTCATGTATGAATCGGGCTCCTGGCAGATCAGCCAGTTCGACAAGACGATCGGAACGGCGTTCGACTGGGTTGCGGTGCCGACGCCGTGCGGGCCGGCGAACTGCTCCGGCATGCCGGGCGGTGCGGCGCTCGTCGGGATCAAGTCCACCAAGCATCCCGAAGAAGTGGCGCGCGTGCTCGATTACCTCGCGAGCGAGGACGTCGTCGCCGAGTTCTATGCCCGCTCCCTGTTCGTGCCGGGCCATCTCGGTCTCGCCCGCAAGGGCCTCGACTACAAGGATGCGTCGCCGGTTGCGAATGCCGCGCTCAAGGTCTTCAGCGACGGTGTCAATCAACTCGCGCCGGCGGCCAATCAGTTGCAGGGCTATCCGGCGAGTCGCGTCATCCTCAACGCGGTGATCAGCCGGCTCGGCCAGGCCGTCTCCGGCGAGATCACACTCGATGAGGCCTATAAGCGCATCTCGGGCGACGTCGAGCAGCAGCTCGCCGAGCGCAACAAGAAGTAGGCGCTGGGCGCATCGCGGCATGACCGATTTGCCAACTGGCAGTGAACCGCAGGCCGCGCCGACGGTCTCGCTGCTCGCGCGCTTGCGCCGCGCGGCCGAGACGGCGCTGGGTGCGGTGTGCGGCAACCTGCTGCGCCTCGTCGATCGTCCAATGCGCCTGTTGCAACGGCTCATCGGCGAGCGGCGAATGGCCTATGTCTTCCTGCTGCCGAACCTCGTTTTCTTCTCGTTGTTCGTGTTCGTCCCGCTTGCGATCGATCTGGTGTTTTCGTTCACCGGCGGGGAGTCGCTGTTTCCTTCGGAGCGACCCTATGTCGGGACCGATCAATACGCCTATCTGTTCGACTGCGGCTCCTTCTTCGATCCCGCGTCGTGCCGGGTCGATCATTTCTGGCGCGGCGTTGCGAACACGCTGCGTTTCACCATCTTCCAGCTCGTATCCATGGTGACGTTTTCGCTCGTCACCGCGCTGGTCCTGAACATGCGGATCCGCGGCCGCGGCATTTTTCGCGCGGTCTATTTCTTTCCAGTGCTGCTGTCACCGGTCGTGGTTGCGCTGGTCTGGAAATGGATACTGCAACGCGACGGCCTGCTGAACGCCGGGCTCACCACGATCGGGGGGCAGAAGGTGCTGTTCTTCGTGGATCCCGGCTGGGCGATGTTCTGGTCGGTTTTCGTCTCGGTCTGGGCGCATATGGGCTTCTACACGCTCATCCTGCTCGCGGGATTGCAGGCCATTCCAGCCGATCTCTACGAAGCGGCGCAGATGGACGCGACGCCGCGCTGGCGCGTGTTTTGGCGGATCACGCTGCCGCTGCTCTGGCCGAACCTCATCGTGGTGATCGTGCTGGCGCTGATCCGCGGCGTGCAGACGTTCGATGAGGTGTTCGTGTTGACCGGCGGCGGACCGGGGACCGCAACGCTGATGATCGTGCAGTACATCTACGAGACTGCATTTGCCAGCCAGGTGCAGAATTTCGGCCTCGCTGCGGCGGCTTCGATCGTGCTCGGCGCGGTGCTGTTTCTGCTCACGCTGGCGCAGTTGTCTCGTACCCGGAGCGCCTCATGAAGCCAATTCAGCTGCTGCGCGCCCGCCGTCGGAGCGGGCACTGGCATTGGACCGATATCGCCGCCTATGCCTATCTCGGGCTCGGCGTCGTGCTGATGTTCGGGCCCGTCGTGTGGCTGGTCCTGTCCTCGTTCAAGACCCAGGCGAGCCTGCTGGAATTTCCGCCCTCGCTGCTGCCGCTGTCCCAGCAGGAAGTCAGAGTGCAGGGCTTTCCGCAGCCGCTGCCGCTTTTTGCAGCCATCCTCGACAATGGCGAGCGTCGCGAGTTCGCGCAAATCAGGCGCATCGGGCTGGTCGCCCAGATGGTCGATCCGGCCGATCCCAAACAGCAATATCGCGTGCCAACCGCCAAGCTCGCGCCGGTTCGGCACCTGAGTTTCGTGACCTCGAACTACACCGAGCCGCTCCAGAAATTCGCCTTCACGCACTATCTGTGGAACTCGGTATTCGTCACGACGATCGCAACTCTGATCACACTGCTCATCAATTCGATGGCAGCTTATGCTCTCTCCATCTATGAATTCAGAGGCAAGACCGTCGCCATGCTGATGGTGATCGGCACGCTCATGATCCCGATCACCATCATCCTCGTGCCGGTCTATCTCGTCGTCACGAAGCTCGGCCTCGTCAATTCGCTCTGGGCAGTCATTCTTCCGGGCGCCGCGACGCCCACAGGCGTCTTCCTGTTGCGGCAGTACATGCTGACGCTACCGCGGGACCTCATTGAGGCGGCGCGCATGGACAAGGCAAGCGAGTGGCAAATCTACTGGCGGATCGTCATGCCGCTGGCGGCACCGGCTCTGGCAGTATTGGCCATCTTCTCCATCATGTGGCGGTGGAACGAGTTTCTGTGGCCGCTCGCGGTGCTCACCAAGTCCGAATCGTTCACGCTGCAGATCGGTCTCAACGCCTTCCAGGGTGAGTTGCAGACCCAGTGGAATTATCTCCTGGCGATGACGGTAGTATCGCTGATTCCGGTGGCTCTTGTCTTCGTGTTTCTGCAGCGCTTCATCGCCACGGGAATAGCCAATACGGGGATGAAATGATGGCGGGGATGTCGTCATGGCTGGCCTGACTCTCAAGGGCGTCCGCAAGGCCTACGGAACGATCGCCGTGATTCACGGCGTCGATCTTGCGATCGCGGACGGCGAATTCATCGTCTTCGTCGGCCCGTCCGGCTGCGGCAAGTCGACCTTGCTGCGCATCATCGCCGGGCTCGAGGATGTGACCGACGGCGAGATTGCGATCGACGGCCTCGACGTCACGCGCGTGCCGGCGTCCGACCGCGGGCTCGCCATGGTGTTCCAGTCCTATGCTCTCTATCCGCACATGACCGTCTACAAGAACATGGCCTTCGCGCTCGAGAACATGGGTCTTGCCGGTACCGAGATCGACGCCCGGGTTCGGCGCGCGGCCAAGATGCTGCGCCTCACCGAGTATCTCGAGCGCAAGCCGAAAGCACTGTCGGGGGGACAACGGCAGCGCGTGGCGATCGGTCGCGCGATCGTCCGCGATCCCAAGATCTTCCTGCTCGACGAGCCGTTGTCCAACCTTGATGCCGAACTGCGCGTCGCCACCCGCAAGGAGCTTGCGGCGCTGCATGCCGAGATCGGCGGCACCATGATCTACGTCACTCACGATCAGGTCGAGGCGATGACCATGGCAGACCGCATCGTCGTGCTACGTGGCGGCCGCATCGAGCAGATTGGTACGCCGCTCGAACTGTACAATCGGCCGGACAATCTCTTTGTGGCCGGATTCATCGGCTCGCCGCGCATGAACCTGCTGCCGGTGCAGGTGGCATCGCCGGGGTTGGTGCGCGTCGGCGAGGCCGGTCAACCGATCAAGATAACGACGGGCTCGGTCGCTGCGGGCACATCAGCGACGCTCGGCGTGCGCCCCGAGCATATTACGCTCGCCGCAGACGCCGCTGATCTGACACTCACCATCGACCTCGTCGAACAGCTCGGTGGCGACACGTATTTCTATGGCAGCGCGCCCGGCTTGCCGCAGATCACAGTGCGGCAGAACGGCCAGGCGCTGCGGGGGCGCGGCGAGACTCTTCCGGTTCGTTTCGAGCCGGCCAACCTTCACCTGTTCGACGCCGAAGGGGCTGCCGTTCGGGGCCCGGCCGCTGAATCCCGAGGGCAGACGACGATAGAACAAGACCAATGATGGAGTGCTGAGACATGAAAGCCCTGGTTGAGGGCCGCTATCGCGGTTTCGAAGGCGGAGCCGCAGTGTTCGACGTCGGGCAGGGAGCCACCGTCGCGGTGCGCATCCTCGAGCACGATCTGGGCCGGGTGACGCTGCGCCGTGCTGGCGGCTTTCGACTTGATCGCGGCTGGTCGCTGGCGCCTGGCGGCATCGAGCCGCCGTATGGGGGACGCGATCGCGACGACTTGTCGGGCTTCGCCAATCCGCCGGTGACGGTGACTGTGGGCGAGGGTACCATCAGCGTAGCGGCAGCGGGGCTCATGGCCGAGGTCACGCTGCGTCCGTTCGGGGTTGCCTGGCGACGCGGGCACGAGGTCGAGCCATTCCTGCGCGACCGACCGACCCAGGCCTATTTTGTCTCCAACAAAACCCCAGCCATCGCGCACATGACGGCGCGTCACCCGGACGAGCGCCACTACGGCCTGGGCGACAAGGCGGGCCCATTAGATCGCACGGGACGACGCTTTGCCATCGACGCAGTAGACCCTTGCGGCTTCGACGCCGAGCTGAGCGATCCGCTCTACAAGATGCTGCCGTTCGTCATCGTCGATGGGCCGCAAGGCGCTCACGGCATTTTCTATGACAATCTCTCCACCGGATCTGTCGATCTCGGCTGCACGATCGACAACTACCATGGCACGTTCCGGTCTTATCGCGCCGATGACGGCGATCTCGACTTCTACGTGCTCGCGGGGCCCGGTGTGCGCGAGGTCGTGCGTCGTTTCTCCTGGCTCACAGGGGGCCAGGCCTTTGCGCCGCGCTGGTCGCTCGGGTTCGGTGTCACGTCGATGGCGATAGCGGATGCGCCCGACGCGGACAGGCGAGTTACGGAATTCATTGCCGACTGTCGCCGCCACGCCATCCGTTGCGATAGCTTCCATTTTGGCTCCGGCTATACCTCGATCGGCGGGCGGCGGTACGTATTCAACTGGAATCACGACAAGTTTCCCGATCCATCCGCGACCATGACGCGGCTCGTCGAAGCCGGCATCCAGCCGGTGACCAACATCAAGCCGTGTCTGCTCGACGATCATCCGCGGCTCACCGAGGCCATCGACGCCGGCATCCTGGTGAAAGACAAGGCGACAGAAGCTCCAGCCGTCGCGCAGTTCTGGGATGGCGTCGGCTTTCACGTCGACTTCACCAATCCCGACGGGCGCCGGTGGTGGCGCGAGGGCATCGAGCATGCGCTGCTCGATCATGGCGTCGTTTCCATGTGGAACGACAACAATGAGTTCGAGATCTGGGATGAGGACGCGGTTTGTGCCGGCGATGGCCGTCCCTTCGCCCAGGCGCTGGCGCGCCCGGCGCAGGCGTTGCTGATGACGAAGCTTTCCTTCGAGGCACAGGCCGACCGATCCCCGTCACGACGGCCATATGTCATCACGCGTGGCGGGCCGGCGGGGCTCGCGCGCTATGGCCAGACCTGGTCGGGCGACAACGAAACCGCCTGGAAGACGCTGCGTTTCAATCTCACGCAGGGTCTCAACATGAGCCTGTCCGGGCTCTTCAACATCGGCCACGATGTCGGCGGTTTTCACGGCCCGAGGCCAAGCCCGGAGTTGCTCTGCCGCTTCGTCGAGTTCTGCGCGCTCTGGCCGCGCATGATCATGAATTCCTGGAACGATGACGGCTCGGTGACACTGCCCTGGATGCACGCATCCGTGCTGCCGCAGGTGCGCGCCGTGATCGGGCTGCGGCATCGACTGCTGCCCTACCTTTACACGCAGATGTGGCGCGCCAGTCGCGACCATGAGCCCGTGGTGCGTCCACTGTTCTGGGATTTCCCGGACGATGCGGCGGTGAGGGGCGTCGAGGACGCCTTCATGCTCGGCCCCGATTTGCTCGTCGCTCCTGTGCTCGAGGAGGGCGTCTCCGAGCGCCGCGTCCAGCTACCTGCGCATGAAGGTGGCTGGTACGACTGGCACGATGGTCGACACTTCGCCGGTGGTGGGACGGTGCAGGTCGCCGCGCCCTTGGGGCGCCTGCCAGTGTTCGTTCGCGCCGGCGCCATGATTCCGGTCGTTGACATCGATTTGGCCGGCAGTCCGGGTGAGCGGTCGCTTATGGTCTTCGGCGCGCCGGAGACGTATTCCACTGCCGATCTCTACGAGGACGACGGCGACATGACAGCCTGGCGCACGGATGCGTTGCTGTTGTCCGTTCGCTTGTGCCGGAAAGCCACCGGTCTGGAATTGACGGGAAGGGCGCAAGGCGATTTCCGTCCGGCATTCGACCGTTTGCGTGTGACGCCGATCGGAGTGGCGGAGCCCCTGACCATCGGCACGATCGAAGGATCTGTCACACTTGAGCTGGGTGCGACTGGATAGCGCGCCGCCGACACGAAAGCTTCCATGACGCGTCATGCCTAGTTGTGTGACAGCCTGTACCAAGGCGGCTTCCGCCACCTGAGCAGGGCTGCGCCAGGCCGCGTCGGCTTGCCCGCCGGGCTCGTTAGCTTTTCCCGTAAGAATACCGCCTGCTCTTGCAAGGAAGGCTCGGGATGGGCATGGAAGTCTTGGGGCCACGTTGGAGAATGCCGAAGGGTTGATGCAATCCTGGAAGCTTGTATCGCGACGATTCATGGCTGGGCTTCGGGAAACAAAGTGAAACGATCCGGCCAATCTTGGTCATCGTTGCTGCATTCATGTCCGCCGACGAGGGTTGACCGAGCCGATCAAAAATCTAATCTTCGTTGGGTCGTGTTCCGACAATCCTAATAGACGTGCGCGTTTTGCCAGCGTCTCTTGCTGGCAAGTTCGCCTGCTCGCGAAATGGACAAGGGACGCGTTGAGGGGACAGTCGGGCGAATACTCAAGGAGGGGTGCTTATGCGAGTTGAAGAGCAGGCCTTCGGAGGGGGACATGGACGGCGATTGGTGGCCGCAGGCATCGATGACGAACGCCTGCGCCAACCTTGCAGATGTGCGGCGCGCTGCAGCGGCATTTCTTGACAATATGTTGGTTGCGGCTCCTGGAGATCGCGACCGCGGGATTCACAACTGGATGACGGTTGGTGATCGGTATCGGGATTCGGCCGAGCTCGCTATCAGGAAAAAGCTGCAAACGTCATCCAGTGAATCCTGGTTTTGCGCCCTGACAGCTTTTGAGGTGGCAAGAGAACTCGCCGAGGCAGGGAGTTCATCGAGCACCGCGCTTGAGGACCGGATCGAGGGTAGCCTCAGGAGTTTCGAGGCCTGTGAGCCTCGTCGCGTGGAGCGGGTAGAGATTGAGCCTTTTGATCAAGTGCGGCTTGCCGGGTGCTTTCTGCCCGCCGCGTGTCGCGCACGGCCTGCACCCGCGGTCATTTGCATTAGCGACGAGGAATCGTCCGTCGATACGATCCTGAGCCGGCTTCTGCCTGCGGCTGAGGGGCGCAATCTGTCGATCCTGGTTGTTCGAGGAGACGATGCATCAAGGCATCGTCTATTCGGGCCTGAAGCCTTCCTGGCGAGTTGGCTGAACTATTTGGAAAGCCGATCCGATGTCGATGCTGGCCGAATCGCTGTCAGCGGTGAGAGAATCGCCGCCAGTCATGCGTCGCGCATCGCTGCAACCGACCGCAGGATAGTTGCAGCTGTTTGTGATGGCGGACTTTGGACCGCGCTCCGACATCGAGCGAGCGTGGGCTGGATGACGGGAATGTGGGACCCGGCCCGCGACCGCGTGCGGAAGTCCAGTCTACAGTTGGTGCGTCGAATGCGGTGTCCGGTCCTGATTATGGCTGGCGGTCGAGCGATGGTCGACCAGCAGGATGCTCTTGAACTGCAAGCCGAGTGCAAGCCTGCCGGAGTGGATTGCTCCATTGCAATTGCTCAGAATTCGGGGCAGTTCGAAAACTTCGTCACCAAGGACAATTTCGTTCTCGATTGGCTCCAGCAAAAACTCGGACCGCATCGGCAATTTGAACCGATAACCTACCTGTAGCAGGCGGCCAGCAGCGAGCAGATCAAGTCCAAAGATGTCCGCCCTGTAGCTCGTTCGAGCTGGAGGCCCCGACGCATGATGCGCCGGTCAACAAGCTGCTCCACGTTCAGGAGATATCTATCGCCAGCAGACGGGATGCGAGCCGCGCATTCTTCGCAATCGTCGCCAGCGAGACGTTGATATCTGCCAAGGCTTTCTCGTCGAACTCGTTGAACATTGTCGAGTTTAGAGCAAGTTTCCTCTTGGCGAGCTTCGCGATTTCGGCTTGTGCCTTGGCTGTAAGGGACATCAAGACATAACGCGCGTCGTCCGCACGAGTCGCTCGCGACAACAATCCGCCCTTCTCGAGACTCTTCGTCTGGTTGGTGACGAATGCCGGATGAATCCGCAACTTACCCGCAACATCGATTCCAGCCACGCCTTGCCCCTCATCCAACTCTTCGATGGCCATCAAGATCAGCCATTGCGGTTCTGTGATGCCGAGGAGTTCGGCCCAGCTCTTATGGATATCCTCCAATTGGGAGTGGATCTCGACCACATTCCAGATGAAATCCCTGATTGCTCGGTCGAGGTTTTTCTCGATCATTTTTGAGTTCCAGCGAAGTTGGAGGACCAGAGCCCTTTAACTAGCTACTCTACTGTCATCTCAAGTGATTTTGCTCTCAGATATTCGTTATCCACGGCGGTAAAATGCCCAGTTTTCGCGGCTAGATAGCGGCAAGCATCGGCTTGAATTGATACTTGAAAATATTAATTGATTGGAATAAGCATTATCACGTTTAAGAGCAGTTCGAACTCCTCAATAGGGAGTTCCGAAACACCGCTTGTTAAACCTCCAAGGAAACCCTCGGGATGCCCCCCGAGGGTTTTTTGCTATCAGTTTCGATGCGAAATCAGGTCAAATTTCCCCGAATTCAGTGGTGTTGCGCTGTTACAACAGCCCGCCGCGAACAGTTAATTGATCGCAACAATTAATTGAGCTGATTGTTTTGGTGAATTATATCGAACTTAGCGACGGAGGGGGGCACCCTTGAAGTCGTTTCCGCAACCGGAGATCGGGGGCGGACGAATGGGGAATTGAGGGGCCGGAGGCCGCGATCGTCGATCGCGTCCAAGTCGCCCAGCACCAACTTGGAGGTAAGCAAATGAAATTGACGAAGAGCCTTATGCTTGGCTCGGCGGCGGCTCTGATTGCCGTTGGCGGAGCGCAGGCAGCCGATCTTCCCGTGAAGGCCAAGGCCGTCGAATACGTGAAGATCTGCTCCCTGTACGGAGCCGGATTCTACTACATGCCGGGCACTGACACCTGCATCAAGTTCGGTGGCTACGTGCGTGCCGACACTACGCTTGGTTCGGGCGACTACTCGTTCATGCAAGGCGCGAACCAGGGTTCGAACAACCGTCTGACCAACTACTGGTACAGCCGCGCTCGTATGGACCTCACCGTCGATACCCGTACGGCGACCGAGTATGGCGTGGTTCGTACTTACGCCGACATGGTCTTCACCTGGGATACGACCTCGGTCACCGGCAGCAACCCGTCGGCGTTCTCGACCGGTTCCGCCTCGCTCGGCCTCTACCATGCGTTCATCCAGTTCGCTGGCTTCACCTTCGGCCGCACGGTCTCGATCTTCGACGCTCCGTGGCAGAGCTATCCGGCTGGCGGTCCCGACACCATTCCGGGCGGCTCCAACAACGTCACCGGTGTGAACCAGGTTGCCTATACGGCTGACTTCGGCCAGGGCATCACCGGTTCGGTGGCATTGCAGGATCTGAGCACGGCGGCAAACGGCCAGTCGAACCTCTGGAACCTGTCGGGTGCGACCGCTGCCAACATGATCACGGGCGTCTATGGCAACAACGATTGGGGTGGGACGCGCGTTCCCGACATCGTCGGTGCGATCCGCGTCGACCAGGCCTGGGGTCTGGCTCAGGTCTCGGTTGCCGCGCATGACATCCATGCTGCCTACTACGGCACCACGGAACTCACCGGTCACCCGGCTGACAAGTGGGGCTGGGCCATCCAGGGTGCGTTGTCGATCAAGAACATCCCGACGGGACCTGGCGACTCGATCAACCTGCAGGCCGTCTACACGGATGGCGCGTCTCGCTACAACTTCCAGAGCCTGTTCCCACAGTCCTTCTTTATGTACAGCGGTAGCGGCATTGGCGCCTACCAGAGCCTCGGAATCGGCGGTATTGCTGACGGTGTCTTCACCACCGGCTCGTCGATCGAGACTGTGAAGACCTGGGGCTTCCGTGGTGGTTATACCCACAACTGGAACCCGAACTGGGCGAGCGCCATCTACGGTGGCTACGGCGCCGTGCAGTACGGCTCCGGTGGCAAGACCACGATCTGCGCCAACATGGTTGGCCTCCTCGCCTTGACCGGCAACTGCAACCCGGACTTCAACTTCTCCGTGGTCGGTGTCAACACCGTGTGGACCCCGGTGAAGAACCTGGCCTTCACGGCGGACGTCAACTGGACGCATCTGGACCAGAAGTACTCTGGCACCATCACGAGCCCGGGCCTTGCTACCGCTGCGAAGCCGGCAGGCCTGTACGAGATGAAGGACCAGAACTCGGTCAGCATGCTCCTCCGCGCCCAGCGCAACTTCTAAGTTCGATCTCTCGATCGATCAGAGAACCCCGGCGGGCAACCGCCGGGGTTTTTCTCTGCGGACGTTGCGGCATAGCGATGGCGTTTGCGCACGTACAGGTCAAAGCTATCTCGCTTCCACGAGGGAAGATCTACGGACCCACTACGAGTGTTCAAATGCTCTGATGGTGTGTGCTTCCTGCCGGGCTCGACGTCCCGCGCCACGACTCCATCCGAGAATCAGTCGCTACAGGCGTACGACCTCGCCGCTGCGAATGCTGGCGTCGGCAGCAAACGCGATGCTTAGCGAGTTGATCGCGGCCTCGTGATGCTCGGACAGATCGATCTCGCCGCGGATCGCCCTCAGAAACAGTTGCTGCTCGCGTTCGCAGAGTTCCTGATGGTTTGGCTCGTCTTCGGTCGAGAGCAGTTCATCGGGCTTCGCGAAATCGCGTTCCGAGTTCAGACCCGCGTGATGGATGCGAATCGCGTTGGTGCGCGTATGGGTGTCATGTTCCGCCGAACGCGCAGTCGCGTCCGTGCTTTCCTTTGCAACGATCGACACGCTGCCGTTCGGTCCGATAATGTCCTTCACGAAATGAGCGGTCTCGCTCATCATCGGCCCCCAACCAACTTCGTACCAACCAACCGATCCGTCTTCGAACACGATGTGAAGATGGCCGTAGTTGTACATGCTAGGTGCAATCTCGTCCGTGAGCCTCGCTCCGACCGCGTGCACCGTGATCGGCCGCGAGCGCGTCACCTGGCACATGATGTCGACATAGTGTACGCCGCAATCGACGATCGGCGAGGTCGATAGCATGAGCTTCTTGTGAACCTCCCAGAACGAGCCGGCCGATTGCTGGTTGAGATTCATGCGCATCACGAGCGGCTTTCCGAGCGTGCGGCCGATTTCGACGAAGCGCGACCATGACGGATGGACGCGCAGGATATAGCCGATCAGCAGCGCCTTTCCGCTCCCTCGCGCGGCTTCAACCACACTCCTGGCGGCCTCCAGCGTGTCGGCCAGCGGCTTTTCGCAGAACACATGCGCTCCTGCCGCGAAAGCCTGAAGAGCCATGACGGCGTGATGTTCGGTGTAAGTGCAAATCGCGACAGCGTCCGGACGCAGTATCGCGAGTGCCTCGTCGTATCGCTCGAAACGCGGCAGACCAGGAAACTCGGCCTCGAGGTCTTGGCGATCGGCCGCACGAGACGTGCAAAGGCCAACGAGTTCGAAGCCTTCGATCGCTCTGTAGGCGCGGGCATGACTGGTTCCCATGGTGCCGAGCCCGACCACGAGCACGCGGATGGGCTGCGTTGCCGACCAAGATGAAGAAGACATGGCTCAATCGCGTCCTTCAATCGAAACAACGCCCGCCAGATCGCGTCAGGGGCGGTCGGCGGTCGACCGGCCCTCGATCCAGGTTTCGAGTACCCGCAAATCGTCGTCGAGATGCACGAGGCTCGCCAGATATCCGGGCGCGATGCGGCCGAGCTCAGTCTCACGCCGTAGAAACGTTGCCGGAATGCGGGAGGCCATCGCGAGAGCATCGGTGAGATCGAGCCTTAGGACGTTGACGGCATAACGCACTGCCTCGTCCATGGTCAGCACCGAACCGGCGAGCGTGTCATCGTCGAGCCGCAGGCAACCATCAACGTTTGTTACGCGGCGGCCCAGCAGATCGAATTGATCGGGACCACCGGCGGCCGGCGGCATCGCGTCGGTAATCAGCATGAAACGATCGCGGCGCTTGGCGGCAAGCGCGATGCGCAGGTTCGCCTCATGCACGTGATGGCCGTCGGCGATGATGCCGACGAACGGCTCGTCGAGATCGAGGGCGGCGCCGACCATACCCGCCTCGCGAACGGCCGGTGCACTCATCGCATTGAACAGATGGGTGAACGCGCGCGCGCCGGCTTCGACCGCGGCGCGCGCCTCCTTGTAGGTCGCATCGGAATGACCGAGCGAGACGAGCACGCCCTGCCGGGCAAGTTCGGCGATGCTCTCCACCCCGACGCGATTGGGCGCGAGCGTCAGCATGACCGAGCCGCAATTCGCTTCGACGATCGTCGCGACGTCGTCGGGCTCGAGGTTGCGGATGTACCTCAGCTCATGCGCGCCCTTGCGGCGCGGATCCAGGAACGGCCCTTCCAGATGGATGCCGAGCGACGCCGGCGTCAGACGCCGCGCCTCGCGCGCGGCGGCAATGGCGATGGCCGTCACTTGCGGCGTGTCGGTTATCAGCGTCGGCAGCAGCCCGACGGTGCCGTGGTTGCGATGCGCGGCCGCGATACGGGCGATGCCCTCGGGCGTCGGATCCTCGTTGAACAGGACGCCGCCGCCGCCGTTGACCTGCACATCGATATAGCCGGGCGCCAGCAGGCCGCCACCGAGATCGCGCGCGGCGCCGCGAGGTCCATCGGCGTAAGGAACGATTGCAGTGATGCGCTCGCCTTCGACGACAACAGAATGGTCATCGAGAAAACGCTCGCCGTCAAAAATCCGCGCACCGGACAGAATGGTCATCAAACAGTCTCCGTCACCTTGCGCAGGTTGCGGGGGCGGTCGGGATCGCGCCCGAGCCGGAGCGCAAGCGTCTCGGCAAGGCGGTAGAAGCGGTGGATCATGACGATCGGCTCCAGAAGTGTCGCTTCGACTTTTGCCGTCGCGAGACGATCGGCCTCGTCGGTGCCACCCGTCTCGATTGTAATCACCGTCGCGCCGGCATTGGTCAGTGCCGTGAGCGTCGGCAGCATGCCTTCGCGCGCCGCGTCGGACGGCAGGAAGGCGATTACGGGAAAGCCCGAAGCCACAAGTTCCGCCGGGCCATGAAGCACCTCCGCTGCAGAGTAGGCCTCGGCGTGAATGGCGCACGTTTCCTTCAGCTTCAGCGCCGCCTCCGCGGCGATCGCAAGCGTCGCGCCGCGGCCAAGCACGAATGCGCTGCGGGCATTTGCCAGCCTCTCCAGCATCGCCGCGGGCGGCGGCGCCGCTTGACCACGCAGGACGTCCGGCAGGCCGGTGAGGGCGTCTGCGAGCTCCCGGTCCTCGCGCCACGCCGCGACAAGGCTCGCGCCCGCGGCGAGACCTGCAACCATCGATTTGGTCGCAGCGACGGAACGTTCCGTGCCTGCGCACAACGGTAGTAGCACTTCGGTCTCTTGCGCGAGCGGTGAGGCGACGTCGTTGACCAGTGCGACGGCCAGCGCACCGCCGCGTCGTGCGGCGCGCTGCATTTCGATGATGTCCGGGCTGCGTCCCGATTGCGAGATCGCGACGGAAACGCCGCCTTCAAGCCGCATGGGCGTACGGTAAAGCGTCGCGATGGACGGGCCGATGGAGGCACAAGGCACCCCCGAAACGATCTCGACGAGGTATTTCAGATAGAGCGCGCAGCAATCCGACGAGCCGCGGGCGATGGTCGCGACGAGCGGTGGATCGAGGGCGCGCAGACGCGCGCCAAGTTCAGCGAGTCGCTCCGCATTCTTGCCAAGCTGGCGCGCCACTGCATCGCCTGTCTCGCCGATCTCCTCAAGCATGTGGGTCGTCATCGATGCGCCTTTCGGGCCGGTGGCGATAGCGTGAGTTCGGAGACGAAATCATAGGCGTCGGCTCGGTACCAGGATTTCGTGAATTCGACGCAAGATCCGTCGGCGAGATAAGCGATACGCTGGATATAGAGCGCGGGGCTGTCCGGTGCGACGCCGAGCAGTTCCGCATCCGCACTATCGACGAGGGTTGCACGCAAGCGCTGCAGGCCCCGGGTGGGCCTGAAGCCGCGCGCGGAGAGCGCCTCGTAAAGCGAACCGCCGACCGAATCCTGTTCAGGAAGAAAACGTATCGGCACGGCAGCGCGCTCGATCGCCATGGGCGAATCGTCGGCCAGGCGCAGGCGGCCGAGCCGGAACACGCGTTCGTTCGGCCGCACGCCAAGCATCATTGCCTCTTCCGGCGTTGGTAGGAACACGCCGCGTTCGAGCTCGCGCGAACTCGCCTCCAATCCACGCAGCCGCATGTCTTCCGTGAAGCTCGTCAGGCGCGAGGAAGGCTGTTCGACGCGCGGCGTTGCGCGATGGATAAAGGTCCCGGCGCCATGGCGGTGAAACAGCACTCCTTCAGCGATCAGATCGGCGATCGCCTTGCGCAGCGTGGTGCGCGATACGTCGAGCAGCTCGCACAATACGCGCTCCGCCGGCAGCAATTGCGTTTCCGCGAAGCGACCCGTCTCGATCTCGCGCCGAAGCGCGTCGACCACGGCACGATAGAGCTTCTGGCCCGGCGCGGTTTCGACGGTCATGGACATGCCGCGTCCTCCGCGAGCGTTCCGCCGGCGAGCAGGATTGCGCCATCGACTGCGTCGCGCCGCGGCGGGGCGAGGCGCTTGGCCACATCAGGCGGCAAAAAGGGGCGCAAGGGCTCACCGAAGCCGCCGGCGAGCGCAATGCGCTCGGCGCCGTGCGCATTCAGCGCATTCGCAAGCGCCGCTATCGCGCTGGCGGATTCGCCGACAATTTCGCGCGCGCGCAGATCTCCGGACCTGGCGACGTCAAGGATCTCGGGTGCGAAGGCGCCGTAGTCTCGGGGCCTTGCGTCCGCTGCCCAGCGGCTCATCCGTAACGGATCGTTATCGAAATGGCGACCGAGCGCTTGCGCCAGGCCGCTCATGGGCTCAAGGCCGTCGATCGCGCGCAGCGTCGCGCGCAACGCCGACTCGCCGAGGCGTGCGGCCGATCCGTCATCGCCGAGCCAGAAACCGCGTCCGCCGATGATAGTCGTTCGACCTCCCACGCGAGCTATGCCCGCCGAGCCCGTACCCGCGATGATCAGTCCGCCGTCGCCGAGCCCATTGGCGCCGACGCAGGCCGCGACAGCATCATTGACAGCGACGATGCGCGCAAAGCCGGGCAGGGCAGCGGAGACGCGCTCTGCTTCCTTGTCATCAGAAAGCCCGGCAAGGCTAAGGCCGACAGCGATCTCCTGCCTTGGCGTGCCGGGGGTGATCGCGGCATCGATCGTTTCACGGACGACCCGCGTGGCCTCGTCGAAATCGAGATAGATATTCGAAGCCGGCCCGAGACCATGCCCCAGTTCGCGGCCCAACGAATCCCGCAGCCTCGCGCGGCAGCGGGTCGCGCCACCATCCAAACCGAGGAAGAACTGCGCCTTCGCCAAGGAGCCTCCTAAAAAATTTCTTAACGCCTCTAGACAAGTGGTATGTCACGTGGCTAAAACAAATACAAGAGGTATCTACCATTGGTATTCACGATGTCGGGGCTGCCGAACTTGGAGGTGGACGGGGAGGGATGGCGCGACACCGGCGCGGTGGTCGACGATGCCGTGTTCGCAGAGGCGATGCTCGCATCCTATCGCCGCGCAGTCGCCTCGGTCGCGGCTGTCTCCGCCGACATTCGCGCTGCCGCGCTTCGCCTCGCCGCGATCTGGCGGGCAGGCGGGCGTCTGGTCTATGCGGGTGCAGGCTCCTCTGGTCTTGCGGCGGCCGAAGATGCGGCCGAGCTTCCGGGCACGTTCGGCCTTGAGGAGAGCCGCATCGCAATCGTCCTGCCCGGCGGGACCGCTGATCCGTTCCGCATCGATGGGGCCGCGGAGGACGATGCCGCAGCCGGTGAGCGGGCTATGACCGGGCTTGGTGACCTCTCTCGTGATGCCGTGATCGTCGTATCTGCGAGCGGCTCGACGCCGTTCACTGTCGCGGCCGCCGCCGAGGCGCGCCGTCGCGGCGCATTCGTGATCGGCATCGCGCATCGTCCAGGCTCGCCCTTGCTCGTCGGCGCCGACGCGTCGATCCTGCTCGAAAGCGGGGAGGAGGCGCTGCGCGGCTCGACACGGCTCGCGGCCGGAGCTGCGCAAAAGGCCGCGCTCGGCATGCTCTCGTCATTGATGGGATTCGAGCTTGGTCACATCCATCAGGGCCTGATGGTCAATCTGAAGGCCGACAATGCGAAATTGCGCGAGCGGGCGCGCGGAATCGTCGCAACAATTGCCGGCGTCAGCAATGCGGAAGCGGAGGCGGCGCTGCGCGAGGCCGGCGGCGAGGTCAAGCCGGCAATCCTGATTGCCTGCGGTATCGTCAGCATGAGCGAAGCCGTTACGTCGCTCGCTGCTGCGGAAGGCCGGATAGACGACGCGTTGCGCCGCGCACGCGCAAGAGCCAACGAAATCAAGGGCGAAGGCCCGAACAAGGGAGCGTAACATGAGACGGACATTCAAGGCTGCAATGGGAGCTGAGGTTGCCGCGTTGGCGTTGCTTGCGGGGCTTGCGTCGGCCCAGGCAGGCTCGTTGAAGATCGAGAGCTGGCGCAACGACGACGCCGACATCTGGAACTCGAAGATCATTCCCGCCTTCAACAAGCATTATCCCGACATCAAGATCGAATTCGCGCCTTCGGCGCCCAAGGAATACAACGCCGCCCTCAACGCGCGGCTCGATGGTGGCACCGCCGGCGACCTCATTACGTGCCGTCCGTTCGACGCCTCGCTCGCGCTCTACCAGAAGCATCAGCTCGACAGCGTCGACGGCCTCAAGGGCATGGACAATTTCTCCGATGTCGCGAAAGCCGCATGGCAAACCGACGACGGCAAAACGACCTTCTGTGTTCCGATCGCCTCCGTCATCGCCGGGTTCATCTACAACAAGGAAGCTTTCGCCAAGGTCGGCGTGTCCGAGCCGAAGACGCTCGAGGAATTTCACGCGGTACTTGAGAAACTGAAGAAGGACGGGACATACGTCCCGCTGGTGATGGGAACGGCTGACCAGTGGGAGGCCGCAACCATGGGATTCCAGAACATCGGCCCCGACTATTGGAAAGGCGAGATCGGTCGCGCCAATCTGATTGCAGGCAAGGAGAAGCTCACCGACCCGCAATATGTCGCGGCATTCAAGGAGATCGCCAGCTGGGCGCCGTATCTGGGATCGGGCTTCCAGGCGCAGACCTACGCCGACAGCCAGAACCTGTTCTCGCTCGGCAAGGGCGCTATCTATGCGGCTGGCTCGTGGGATATCTCGACGTTCCGCGGTCAGGCGAAATTCGCGATGGGTGCATTTCCGCCGCCGCAGCCGGCCGGCACGACGGATTGCTACATCTCCGATCACACCGACATCGCGATGGGCGTCAACGCAGCGTCGACGAACAAGGAGGACGCGAAGAAGTTCCTGGAATGGCTGACGACGCCGGAATTCGCAACGATCTACGCCAACGCGCTTCCCGGCTTCTTCCCCCTCGCCAAGACTCCGGTGAAGGTCGAGGACGACGTCGCGGCGACGATGGTCGGATGGCGCCAGACCTGCAAGTCGACGATCCGCAACTCGTATCAGATCCTGTCGCGCGGTACGCCGAATCTGGAAAACGAGCTTTGGAACGTATCGGCGCAGGTCGTCAACGGCAAGCTGACGCCTGATGCCGCCGGCAAGCAACTGCAGGACGGCCTCGACAAGTGGTACAAGCCCGCTAAGTGACACCAGTCCCTCTCCCCGCGTGCGCGGGGAGAGGGACCTTCCGTCGTTTGGTTATGCACACTCCGCTAACACATGGCGCGAGCCTCAAGCGCGGAGAGGGACGATAACGCACGCTGGGTTTGATCTCTTTTCGCCATGCCAGAATCCGTCTCGAACATTACCGCTCAGATGCCTCGCGCAAGACTCGCGGGCCTCCTGCTGTTCTTTCTCGGACCTGCGGTTGCGATCTACAGCCTGTTCTCGATCTATCCGCTCGTTGCGACGATGGCGCTCTCCACCTACACAAGCGATCCGTCTGGAGCCCGGTATTTCGTCGGGCTTGCCAATTTCGGGACGCTGCTCGGCGACGCGCTGTGGTCGAAGCCGTTCTGGAATGCCTTTAGCAATAATCTGATATTCTTTGCCGTGCATATGTGCGTGCAGAATCCGATCGGTATCGCGCTCGCAGGATTGCTGAGCCTGCCGGGGTTGAGGCTCAAGGGTTTCTATCGCACCGTCATGTTTCTGCCGACGATGCTTTCGGTCGTCATCGTTGGCTTCTCCTGGAACTTGATCCTATCCCCGCTCTGGGGCGTAGCTGCTGGCGCTTTGAAGGCCGTGGGGTTGGGCTCACTGTTTGCTCCCTGGCTGGGGCTCGAATCGAGCGCGCTCGTAACACTGTCCCTCATTTCCGTCTGGCAATTCGTCGGCATCCCGATGATGTTGATCTATGCTGCGCTGCTCAACATCCCCGAAGAGCTGATCGACGCAGCACGCGTCGACGGGCTCGGACATTTCCGTATCTTCTTCCACATCAAGCTTCCGCTGGTCCTGCCGACGATCAGCCTGGTCTCGGTCTTGACCTTCGTCGCCAACTTCAACGCTTTCGATCTGATCTATTCAGTCAAGGGCGCGCTTGCGGGGCCGAATTTCGCGACCGACATTCTCGGCACGTTCTTCTACCGCACTTTCTTCGGCAACCAGCTCCAGCTCGGCAATCCGACGATGGGCGCCGCGGTCGCGACGGTGATGTTCTTCATCATCCTCCTTGGCCTTTGTCTCTATCTCTTCCTCGTGCAGCGGCGCATCCGCCGTTACGCTTTCTGAGGAGCCGGCATGACAGCGGAGCAGCGCGCAAGGAGCTTCAGCGTCCATCTCGTCCTGATCGCGTACAGCCTGCTGGCGGTAGGCCCGATCCTGCTTGTCGTTATGAATTCGTTCAAGGTTCGTAGCGCCATCTTCGGTAGCCCGCTCGCGCCGCCGGATGCTACAACCTTCAGCCTCATTGGCTATGAGAAAGTCTTTCGCTCCTCCCATATCCTGACCTACTATTCGAACTCGCTGATCGTGACCCTCGTCAGCATGGCGCTCGTGCTGCTGTTTGGCGCGATGGCGGCCTGGGCGCTGACCGAGTACCGCTTTCGCGGTTCGACGGCGCTCGCGCTGTTTCTGTCGATCGGAATCATGGTGCCGATCCGGCTTGGCTCCGTCGCGATTCTCAACATGATGCGGTCGGCCGGCCTCAACGACACGTTGACGGCCCTGATTCTCGTCTACGTCGCGCAAGGCCTGCCGTTGTCGATCTTCATATTGAGCGAGTTCATCCAGCAGATCCCAAAGGACCTGCGCGACGCTGCGCGCTGCGACGGCGTGCCGGAAACCCGCATCTTTTTCGAGGTGGTCGCGCCGCTGCTGCGGCCGGCGATCGCGACCGTCGCCGTTTTCACTATCGTGCCGATCTGGAACGACCTGTGGTTTCCGCTGATCCTGACGTCGAGCGATTCGACGCATACGGTCACGCTCGGCGTGCAGCAGTTTCTTGGCCAATACATCACCGACTGGAATTCCGTGCTCGCCGCACTGTCTATGGCGATCCTGCCGGTCGTCGTGATCTACGTGATTCTCTCGCGCCAACTCATCGCAGGTCTCACCTCCGGCGCGGTCAAATAGGTTGTCAGAATGGCCAATCTGCGCATCGAGCACCTCAATAAACGTTATGGCGCGACGACCGTGCTCAACGACGTTAACCTGGACATCCAGGATGGCGAATTCGTCGTTCTCGTCGGCCCATCGGGGTGCGGAAAGTCGACGCTTCTGCGGATGATTGCCGGGCTCGACGGCGCGTCGGGCGGCGACATCCATATCGCCGGCAAGCTCGTCAACACGCTCGCACCCGCCGAGCGCGGCATCGCAATGGTGTTCCAGTCCTACGCGCTCTATCCGCACATGAACGTGCGCAAGAACATGACGTTCGGGTTGAAATTCACCGGGGTGCAGCCGCCTGAGCGCGAACGGCGCGTGGCAGAGGCGGCCCGCATGCTGCGGCTCGACGAATTGCTCGAGCGCTATCCGCGCGATCTCTCCGGCGGACAGCGTCAGCGCGTTGCGATCGGTCGTGCGATCGTGCGCGAGCCCGCCGTTTTCCTGTTTGACGAGCCGCTCTCCAATCTCGACGCGGCCTTGCGCGTCTCGACACGGGTCGAGATCGCGAATCTGCATCGAATGCTGAAGTCGACCATCGTCTACGTCACGCACGACCAGGTCGAAGCGATGACGCTCGCCGACCGCATCGTCGTGATGAACAAGGGCTGCATTGAGCAGGTCGGCAGGCCGCTCGATCTCTACTATACGCCTGCAAATCTGTTCGTTGCCGGGTTCATCGGCTCGCCTGCGATGAATTTTTTCGAGGCGAAGGTTGCCAGTGTCGATGGCGGATGCGTACGCGTCGCGGGACCCGGCTTTCGTAGCTTCGATCTGCCAGTAACCTCATTGAAGGTTGGCGACACGCTGACGGTCGGTGTCCGTCCGGAGCACCTTGGCCGAGGGGAAGGCGGTCCCTTCGCTGTAGAAGGCGTCGTTGAACTGGTCGAACGGCTCGGCGAAGCCTCCTTTGCCTATGTTCGCCGTGCTGACGACAGGCTGTTCGTTGCCGAGGTGCGCGGCAGGCAGACCCCGATGCCCGGCGAACGGGCTATGCTCAATGCCGCAGCTCGGGACGTGCACGTCTTCAATGCCGCGGGGCTGCGGGTCTCGACGCAGAACGATGCGTAGCTCATGACGAGCCTCGTACGCTATCTCACCCATCCCCAGGTGAACATTGATCCGGCGATTCCCGTTCCATCCTGGGGCCTGAGTGAGGTCGGGAGGGCTCGCATGGAGGCAGTGGCGGGTACGAGAGAGCTCTCACGCACCACGCAGATCATCTCCAGTGGTGAGCGGAAGGCAATCGAGACCGCCGAGATCATCGCCGCAAAGCTGAACGTCGAGGTCGAGGTGCGGGAGGCAATGCACGAGAATGACCGATCCGCTACTGGCTTCCTGATGCCTGATGAATTTGAGGCGGTTGCCAATCAGTTTTTTGCGCAGCCCCGGATTAGCGTTCGAGGCTGGGAGCGGGCGGTTGACGCACAGCGGCGCATCGTTCACGAGGTCGAGCACGTCTTGGCCCGGAATAAACCGGGCGACGTGCTTTTTGTCGGCCACGGTGGCGTCGGCACTCTGCTGTATTGCCACTGTTTTGGCGTCGCGATTGATCGTGCTTATGACCAGCCCGGCGGCGGCGGTTTCTATTTTGCGTTCGGCAGAGAAGACCGCCGCGTGCAATATTCATGGCGTCGGCTCGAAGACCTCTGATCTTTTCGCGGGACGAATCTTGATCGCGAGTGGCCGTGTGGTCAGAAGTTGGTAGGTGGCTTGGCATCGCGCAGGGGCCGTTCGCGGCACAAGCAGGAGCGTGTCCAGGGGCGGCGGCGCTTGCGAGCGTCCCGAAGCGACCCCATCGCGCTGTAGCCTTACTCTCACAATTTGGCTTGCGCCATGATGGTGCAGGGAGCACTCCGAGCGAAGACGAAGCGATCGTCGCTCGCGCATTTTCAAGGATGTGAAATTCGCCTTCGCGCGGATCGTTTCGTTTGACAGTTTGCACCGCCACCAAGAAATGTCTGGGAGAGGACGGCAAGATCAACAATGGCCGCCCGCAGCTGGGATTACGGAGGAGGCGGCTCAGTGCTCGGATTGATGCAGGATCGACCTTTACTGATCTCGAGTCTGATCGAGCATGCGGCGCGTTTCCACCCCAGGACAGAGATCGTCAGCAAGACCTGCGAGGGGACGATCCATCGCAGCAATTATGCCGGATTGCGGTCGCGCGCAGCAAAGCTCGCAAAGGCGCTGATCAAGCTCGGCGTCAAGCCGGGCGATCGCGTCGCGACGCTCGCCTGGAACACCCATCGTCACATGGAGCTCTATTTCGCTGTATCCGGCATCGGCGCGGTGCTGCACACCGTCAATCCGCGCCTGTTTCCCGAGCAGATCGACTATATCATCAACCACGCCGAAAATCGGGTGCTGCTGTTCGACATCACCTTCGCCGATCTCGTTCAGAAGCTGCGGCCGAATCTCGTCACTGTCGACAAACTGGTAGCGATGACGGACAATGCGCACCTTCCAGCTCAGCTTCCCGGCTGCCTCTGTTACGATGCGCTCGTTGAGGCGGAGGACGACATCCTGACCTGGCCGGCGTTCGACGAGCGAACGGCGTCGTCGCTCTGCTACACATCCGGCACGACCGGCAACCCCAAGGGGGTGCTCTACAGCCACCGTTCGACCATCCTGCATTCGTTTGTCGCCTGCGCGAACGATGGTCTTAAGCTGGCGAGCAGTGACAGCGTTCTTCTCGTCGTGCCCTTGTTTCACGTGAACGCATGGGGGATTCCCTACGCGGCAGCAATGTGCGGAGCCAAGGTCGTGCTGCCCGGTCCAAGCCTGGATGGCAAGAGCATCTTCGATCTCGCCGTGCAAGAAGGCTGCAATTTCTCGCTTGGCGTGCCGACCGTGTGGCTCGGCTTCTTCAAGTACGTCGAGGAAAACCCAAGGCTCGATCTTTCCGCAATCAAGCTCGAGCGCGTGGTCGTCGGGGGATCCGCCGCGCCGCGCAGCGTCATCGAGAAGTTCCGCAATGTCTTCGACGCGTTCGTCATCCACGCTTGGGGCATGAGCGAAACAAGCCCGCTTGGCTCTATTGGCAATCTTCTGCCGGTTCATCGCGATCTGCCGGCGGCCGACCAAGTGTCTATGCAGTGCAAGCAGGGGCGCGCGATCTACGGCGTCGAGATTAGGATTGTGGGCGAAGACGGAACGCCGCTGCCGCATGACGGCGCAAGCGCCGGAAACCTGATGGTGCGCGGGCCCTGGGTCGCGTCGGGCTATTTCAAGGGAGAGGGCGGGGCGGTTCTGGATGCGGAAGGCTGGTTTGCGACGGGAGACGTCGCAACCATCGACGCCGACGGTTACATCCAGATCACGGATCGCTCGAAAGATGTGATCAAGTCCGGCGGCGAGTGGATCTCGTCGATCGACCTCGAAAATGTCGCGGTCGCCCATCCGGCCGTGCAGGAGGCTGCGGTCATCGGACTGCCGCATCCGAAATGGCAGGAGCGGCCGCTTCTGGTCGTGGTCCGCAAACCGGACACAGACCCTGCACCCGAGGACATCCTGGACTACATGTCGGGCCGTGTCGCCAAGTGGTGGTTGCCAGACGATGTCGTCTTCGTCAACGAGTTGCCGCACACCGCGACCGGGAAGCTGCAGAAGACCAAGCTGCGCGAATTGTTCAAAGACCATGCATTGCCGACCTAACGTCGGCGCTGGCGTCACCGAGAATCAGAGACCATGCCCGAACTGATGCTGGACGATCCCGACGGTACACTTCTGATGCTTCGTGACAGCGTCACCGGCTTTGCCGCGCGCTTTCCAGGTGCCAAGGCCATGCGCGACAAACGCGCCCGCGGCGGGACCATGGATCCGCTGATCTGGTCCGCGATGGCGGAAGCTGGCTGGATCGGGCTGTTGTTGCCCGAAGAATGCGGCGGTGCGGGTCTCGGGCCGCGCGAGCAGGCTGTCCTCAGCGAGGCGCTGGGGCGTGCCCTGATCGCCGAACCAACCGGCACGGCCTCGGTCTTTACCGCGACGTTGCTTGCCGGCGCTTCGCCGGGGGCAGAGCGCAACCGTTTGGCGGCCGGAATAGCCAGCGGCGAGATTGTCGCGGTGCCGGCATGGACATCCGGCGCGGACTCGGTTGTCGCGCGCAGCGTCAATGGCAGCATCGCTCTGTCGGGCGAAACACGCTTCGTCGATGCGGCGCGTGCCGCGACGGATTTCCTTGTGGTCGCCCAGGACGTCGACGGTGTCATGCTTCTGAGCGTCGCCGCCGATGCAGACGGGGTGACGATATCGGAACGGGCCGGGGTTGATGGCAGTGCGCTTGCGACCATCTCGTTTTCCGATTGTGCGGTCGCGGCGGATCGCGTGCTGTCGCGCGCGAACCGATCCGAGGATCTGCTCCGCCAGGCGATCCGGCATACGCGGCTGGCGCTCGCGGCCGAGCTGACCGGGCTCGCATCGAAAGCACTCGAACTCACGATCGCCTATACGAGCGACCGCGTGCAGTTCGGCAAGCCGATCGGCAGCTTCCAAGCCATCCAGCACCGTCTGGTCGACATGTGGATCGAGGCGGAATTCGCCGCCGCAGCCGTGATCAACGCGGTCGATGCGCTGCAGGCGGACGATGACGATACGGCGGAGCTTGCCGTATTGGCGGCCAAGGCACGGGCGGGCGAAGCCGCATTCTCGATCTGCCGTCGCGCGGTGCATCTTCATGGCGCCATGGGGTACACCGACGAATGTGACATCGGTCTCTATCTGAAGCGCACCATCAATCTCAATGCCATGCTGGGACAGCCGGAACAGCTGCGCCTGGAGTTTGTCGAACGCGAAAGCGGCCATCGCCGCGGGAGGACCTAATGGATAACAATCTGATCAAGACCGAGATCAAGGATCACATTGCGGTCGTGACGATGGATGCGCCGCCGGTGAACGCGCAATCCAAGGAGTTCGTCGAAGAGTTCATTGCTGTCTTCGACGAACTGAACGAGACCCCGACAGTGCGTGTGATCGTCTTGACCGGTGCCGGAAAGACCTTCTCGGCTGGCGCCGACATCAAATCGCGGGGCAAGGTCGGCGCGGTGCCGGGCGACACCTATCGCCATCTGCGGCGGGCGCGCGAGGTCGGCTTCTGCATCATCGAATCCAACAAGCCGGTGATCGCCGCGGTGAACGGTCCGGCGCTGGGAGCTGGCCTCGGCCTCGCGCTCTGCTCGGACATCATCCTGGCCTCCGAGAACGCGGTGTTCGGTCTGCCCGAGATCGATGTCGGGTTGATGGGCGGGGTGCGGCATACGATGCGGATCATTCCGCATACGCTGGCGCGCCGCATGGTGCTGACCGGCTACCGGGTGCCGGCGGCCGAGCTCTATCGCCGCGGCATCATCGAGGACTGCCTGCCTCGGGAAGAGCTGATGCCCGCTGCCCTCAAGATGGCCGCCGAGATCGCAAAGAAGAGCCCGATGGCGCTCAAGCTCGCCAAACGCGCGATCAATACGGTCGAAACGATGGGCCTCAAGGACGGCTATCGCTTCGAGCAGAACCTCACGGTGGAGATGACACAGCACGACGATTCCAAGGAAGCGATGCGGGCGTTCATGGAGAAGCGCACCCCGATCTTCAAGGACGTGCTTTGATGGCGTCCGACTGGAACGACATTCCCGACGAAGAGTTCAGGTCGATCTTTCGCGCGTGGGTTGACCAGAACTGCCCGGTCCATCTGCGCTACATGCGCAAGCAGCGTCCGCTCTTCAACGAAGTCGCCGAGTGGTATCATGCGCTGGCCGCCAAGGGCTGGCTGGCTCCCACCTGGCCGCGGCAGTACGGCGGCATGGGCCTCTCAGCGGCCAAGCACATGATCTATGTCGAGGAATGGGGACGCCTTGGCTGTCCGCGCATTCCGGATCATGGCATCGGGCTTGTCGGTCCACTCCTCATCGAGTACGGCTCCGAAGAACAGAAGGCCCACTATCTGCCGCGGATATTGTCCGGCGAGCACGTCTGGTGTCAGGGTTATTCGGAGCCCAATGCGGGATCCGATCTCGCGAGCCTGCAGACGTCGGCGGTGCTGGATGGCGATGAGTTCGTGGTCAACGGACAGAAGATATGGACGACGCTAGCCCATTGCGCAAATTGGATCTTCGTCCTCGTTCGTACCGAACGTGACGCCAAGGTGCGCCAGAAGGGTATCACCGTCCTGTTGCTCGACCTGTCGTCGCCCGGTGTTCGCGTCCGGCCAATTGCAAATCTGCGTGGCGAGGCCGACTTTTGCGAGGTCTTCTTCGACAATGTGCGTGTGCCGCTGAAGAACCTGGTTGGCAAGGTCAATGAAGGCTGGACCGTCGCGAAGTCAGTGCTTGGCCACGAACGCATCTTCCTGGGGGCGCCGACGCGCCCTGAATACGCGCTCGAGCGTCTGCGACGGCTCGCGGAAGCCCGCGGCGCGTTCGAAGATCCTGCGTTCATGTCGCGCTTCGCCCGCCTGAGGCTCGATCTCTACGACCTCGGATCCGCCTTCGAGCGCTATGCGAAGGTTCTGCGCGCTGGCGGAGAGCTCGGCGCCGATGTCTCTGCTCTCAAGATCTTCACGACCGAGCTCTACCAGCGGATCACCGAGGAAATGCTCACGGTCGCGGGTGAAGAGGCGCGGCTTGCTGACGATCTCACCGCTGGGGATGTCGAGATCGACGCAATGAACCTGTTTCTCGATTCGCGTTCGCCCGCGATTTTCGGCGGCTCCAACGAGATACAACGTAACATCCTCGCCAAGGCGGTGCTGCGTCTTCCCGGTTAGTGCTGCGTCAGAAGGCGATGTCGATCTGCTGGTCGAGGGAATCGTCCACCTTGACCGACTTTGCCGCCCGCTGCAGGACGGCGAGGTAGCGATTGAAGTTCTGACGGATCCGCTCGGCAGCGCCGCCGAGGCCGATGACCATGGGCTGATTCTGGATCGTCACGGGCAGCAGGACGCAGATCGTCGCGCCGCCCTGAATGGGAATGTCTTCGGCAGAGCAATATCCCTTGCCGCGGATCTGTCGAATGCGAGTCATCATGTCGAGCAGCTTCACGCGATCCGATGCGTTGGGCGTGGCGATGTTCGCACGGCGAATGATGTTGTCGACCTTCCCGTCCGACATCGTGGACATCAAGAGCCAGCCCAGTGCCGATTGAGTCAGTGGGCGCAGCGTCCCCTCGTCGACGTGAAAGCGAAGCGGGTGGATCGATTGCACGATCTTGACGTATTGCAGGTAGACGTCGTTCGTTGTTCCGATCGAAACTGTTTCGCCGGTGGCCGCGTGGACATCGTGCATGGCTTCGAGCGTTCGGCTGTTGCCGAACAGAGCTCGCGGAATCCAATCGCCCAGCGATGTCACCTTGGGCGTCGGGAAGTAGACGCGCATGCGTCGGTCGTAATTCAGATATCCCATGCTGACGAGTGTCTTGAGCAGAACGGTCGTGCTCGACGGCGGATAGCCGAGCGCGAGCCCGATCTCGGACATCGCGCGCGGCTGTCGAACGTTCATGAAGAATTGTAGAATCTCGAGTGCCCGCAGCGCTGACTTCACGGTGGATGGTCCACCCGGCATCGCCGCGGATTTCGTTGCCGGCGCTTGCATGTTTCGCGTCCCCATCGCCGCTAGAAATTCACGGATGTGAAAGTCGGCTTCACAAATGAATTATATTTTGTTTGCCCCAACTGCGCATGACAAGGTGCCTCCAGTCAAGGCCAAGAGGGCGAAACATTGGCCGAGGTGGAGGACGTCGTGGGAAGCGGCAGGTTGCAGGGGCGCGTGGCGCTCGTCACGGGCGGGGGGCGAGGCATCGGCCGCGCCATTGCGGAAGCGTTCGCGCGCGAGGGCGCGGCGGTCGGAGTGCTCGACCTGAAGGTGGACGTGGCTGAAGCTGCGGCACGCGCAATCGTCGCAGATGGCGGCAAGGCTATTGCGATCGTGGGCAATGCTGGCGTGCGGGCCCATGTATTTGCTGCGGTCGATCGTCTTGTCGAGGCGTTTGGTCCGCCGACCATCCTGGTCAACAACGCGATGTGGAATCGTTACGGACCGCTGGAGCAGCAGACTGAGGAGATGGTCGGCCGGATGATCGATGTCGGCCTGAAGGGCGTGATCTGGGGCTATCAGGCGGTTCTTGCACCAATGACTGCGGCCGGCGGCGGAGCCATCGTGAATATCGGGTCACCGTCGGCTGTGCTCGCGATGGTGAATGGCGTGATGTACAGCGCGGTGAAGGCCGCGGTGGCGGGCGCAACGCGCTCCGCTGCGGCCGAGTTCGGTCCGCGCGGAATCCGCGTGAATGCGATCGCGCCTGGGCCGACGCCGACCGATGGCGCCAATCTCGTCGTTAGCGAGGAGGCGTGGGAGCGACGGCGCGCGCGTGTGCCGATCGGACGCCTCGGCGAGACACGCGACGTGGCGAATGCGGCAGTATTTCTTGCGAGCGACGAGGCGAGCTTCATCACCGGCGACATGTTGTTCGTCGATGGAGGAATTACCTACGCGTTCTCTTGAGCGCGCATCAACCGTTCATTGGGCGCCCGCCACAACAAGAAAACTCCGCGGGCAGAGGGAGGAGGAAGCACATGAGAGTGTCGGTTGCCTATGTCGCCGCTGTGGCGATCCTGTTGGGTGCAATATCATCTGGCGCTGCACCGGTCGTGGCGCAGGGGATTTCCGGGGACGTCGTCAAGATTGGCGTCATGAACGACCAGACCGGTCCCTATTCAGACAATTGCGGGCCGGGTTCGGTTGTCGCCGCGCGACTTGCGATCAGCGACTTCGGTGGTGCCGTCAACGGCAAGAAGGTCGAGCTCGTCGTGGCCGACGACCAGAACAAGCCGGACATCGGCGTTTCCATTGCGCTGCGCTGGCTGGACAATGAAGGCGTGGATGCGATCGTCGGATGCTCGGCGTCCTCGATCGCGCTCGGCGTGCAGGACGTCATGAGGAACCGGAAGAAGCCCTATCTCCTGGCGGGAACGGCGGCCTCGGTTTTCACCAACGAAAAATGTTCGCCGATGACGACGCAATGGACGATGGACACCTATGCGCTGCCGAAGGCGACGGTGAAATCGCTGCTGGCACGGGGGCTGGATACCTGGTTCTTTGTCACCGTCGACTACTCCTTCGGCAAGGCCTGGCAGGCTGACACCACGAACTTCATCAAGGCCGACGGCGGCAAAGTCGTCGGTTCCGTCCTGCATCCGCTCAATTCTTCGGACTTCTCCTCGTTCCTGCTGACGGCCCAATCGAGCGGAGCGAAGGTCATCGCGCTGGCAAATTCGGGTTCGGACTTCGCCAATGCCATGAAGCAGGCTCAGGAATTCGGGCTCACACAGAAGCAGCAGCTTGCCCCGCTGGGATTGATGATCAATCAGACACATAGCATCGGCCTGCAGCCGCTGCAGAACGTGCGCCTGACGACGCCCTTCTACTGGGACATGACCGACGAGACGCGCGCCTTCGCTAAGCGCTACCAGGCGGCGTTCAATGGCCGGGTCCCGAACGAGGCGCAGGCAAGCACTTACAGCGCCGTCACGCACTATCTCAAGGCGATCGCCGCGACGCAGACCGACGACGGCGAGGCGGTGATGCGACAAATGAAGATCACACCCATCAATGATTTCGAGATGAAGAACGTCGGCATTCGTGCCGACGGACAGGTGATGCGGCCGCTTTATGGTGCCCGCATCAAGACGTCGGCCGAGTCGAAGTATCCTTATGACTACTACGAGATCACCGACACAATTCCAGCCGATGACGCCTGGCGGCCGGCGGCGGAGAGCGCCTGCGATCTCCTGAAGACGCAATAAGCGCAGTGACGGGCCGGCTTGACCGGCCCGTCACCCTCTCGCACCCCCCAACTTCGCGAGATGACACGAGACGAGACTTAGCCGGAAGTTCCTTGATGGCGCTGCAAGTGAGCAGGATATCGACGACAGCTGCACAGCTTGGCGAAAGCCCGGTCTGGGATGTCACGCGACAGCGGCTCTATTGGGTCGATGGCGTCTCGCGCCGAATCCACGGCTATGAACCCGAGCGCGGGATCGCGCGGCACTGGGACGTGCCGTCCATGGTCGGCTCGGTTGGGCTGGCCAAAGGCGATGGGTTGATTGTCGCGCTCGCGGACGGCATCTACCGGCTCGATCTCGGCTCAAGCGAGCTGACGGCGCTATTCCAGCCCGAACCACGCGATCCGCGCGTGCGTTTCAATGACGGCAAAGTCGATCGTTGGGGACGGTTTCTCTGCGGTACCATGGGCGTCCACGCCGAGCCGCTGGGGCAGCTCTTTCGCATCGACGCCACCGGTGCGCACACAGTGCTCGCCGGCGACATTCGCATTTCGAATGCGCTCTGCCTCAGCCCCGACGGCCGCACCATGTACTTCGCCGACAGCCTCGATCGGGCGATCCGCGCCTATCGGTACGAGCCCGGCGATGCGTTCGATCCGGAGCCGCGGATCGTCATCGACACCGGGCCATATCAGTCGGGACCTGACGGGGCGACGGTCGATTGCGATGGCTGCCTCTGGGTTGCGCTCGTGCAGGTGGGCAAGATTGCGCGCTTCACCCCGCAAGGGGGGCTTGATCGTCTCATCGACGCGCCGACCGACTTGCCCTCGTCGGTGGCCTTCGGCGGATCCGATCTGTCGACGCTCTATGTGACGTCGATCAAGGATTCAGGATCGGGACGCGCCGTCTCGCGACACCCGGACGGAGGCTTTCTGTTCGCGATCGACGGCCTCGGCGTGACCGGCTTGCCCGAGGCGCAATTCGGACTTCCGTCAATTCCTGCCAGTTGAGAATATGCCTTGATACGCCATCATCCAGCCTCGCTCGATCCTCTCTTCAAGCCGCGATCCATCGCCCTGATCGGCGCATCTGATGATGTTGCGCGCATTGGCGGACGCCCCCTGCGCTATCTGCGCGAGGGCGGTTTCCAGGGCGCGGTCTATCCGGTCAATCCTAAGCGGGACACCGTCCAGGGCATCAGATCCTACGACTCGGTGGCAACGCTTCCGGAGGTGCCGGACGTCGCGATCCTCGCAGTGCCGGCGCAGGGCGTGGTGCAGGCGCTGAGAGACTGCGCGGATCGCAAGGTCAAGGCGACCGTGGTGTTCTCAGCCGGCTTTGCCGAGGCAAGCGAGCAGGGACGTCTCGCGCAGGACCAGATCGCCGGCATTGCCCGCGAGAGCGGCATGCGCGTGCTCGGCCCGAATTGCCTCGGACTGTTCAACGCCGGCATCGGCTACTACGGAACATTCTCGGCGATCCTCGATGCTGCATTCGTCGAGCCAGGTCCGGTCGCCGTCGTCTCGCAAAGCGGAGCTTACGGCTCCCACATTGCCCACCTGGCGCGCCAGCGCGGCCTCGGCATCGGGCAATGGATCACCACCGGGAACGAGTGCGATATCGACGTCGCGGAAGCGCTGCGTTGGGTCATCGACCAGCCCGACGTCAAGGTCGTGATGGCCTATGCGGAAGGCATTCGCGATCGCGATACGTTCATCGAGGCACTGGAGGTTGCACGGGCGAAAGAAAGGGCCATCGTGTTCCTGAAGGTCGGTCGCTCCGATGTCGGCGCCCAGGCGGTGAGCTCGCACACCGCGGCGCTGGCGGGATCGGATGCCGTGTTCGATGCAGTGTTGCGGCAATATGGTGCCTATCGCGCGCGAACCACCGCCGAGCATCTCGACGTGAGCTATGCCTGCGCGCGGGGGCTTTATCCCGCCGGCAACAGGTTCGGCATCTTCACGCTGTCCGGCGGCTTCGGCATTCAGATGGCCGACGACGCATCGGCATGCGGGCTCGACGTCGCGCCAATGCCCGAGGCGGCACAGGGCGAGCTGAAGGCGATGCTGCCCTACGCATCGCCGCGCAATCCGGTCGACGCCACGGCGCAGGCGCTCACCGATCTCCCGCTGATGACGAGCTACATTGCCGCGATGCTGGAGAAGGGGAGCTATCACCTTTTTGCCGGCATTTTCGGCAGTGGACCGGCGAGCCCGACCTTTTCGGCCTCGCTGCGCCAGGCGCTGCGGAGTGCGACGGCCGGACATCAAGGTCGGATCCTTGCGCTGTCGATGTCCGCGCCACCGGAGATCGTCCGCGCCTATGAGGGCGAGGGCTTCCTGATCTTCGAGGATGGCTCGGCGCTGGTGAACGCGTTGGCGGCGCTGGTGTGGTTTCGCCGCAGCTTCGACGCGGCGAAGCAGGTGCGCACGGCACCGACCGCCGCGTCGCGTATCACGCTGCCGGATGGGGCGCTCAGCGAGCACGAAGCGAAATCGCTGTTGCAGGCGGCGGGGGTTGCCTTTCCGAAGGAAGCGCTGGTGCGACCGGATGAGGATGCCGGGGCAGCCGCCGCGGCGATCGGCTTTCCGGTGGTGGTGAAGATCTCCTCGCCGGACATCGCGCACAAGACCGAGATCGGTGGAGTGATCGTCGGTCCGCGCGACGAGGCGCAGGCCCGCGATGCCGCCCGTACCATCCTATCCCGTGCCCGTGACAGGCGGCCCGACGCGCGGATCGATGGCGTCATCGTCTCACCGATGATCAGGGGAGGCGTAGAAACCATTGTCGGCGTGGTGCGGGATCCGTCGTTCGGTCCCGTGGTGATGTTCGGACTCGGCGGCGTCTTCGTCGAGGTGCTCAAGGACGTGACCTTCCGCGTTGCGCCGTTCGACGTCGCTGAGGCGCAGCGGATGATCCGCGAGATTCGAGGCTTTGCCGTGCTGGATGGCGTGCGCGGCGCGCCGCCGGCCGACGTCGATGCGCTGGCAGCGATGCTGTCGCGGCTTTCGCAATTCGCGGCAACCAATGCCGACGTGATTGAAAGCATCGACCTCAACCCGGTTCTGGTGATGCCGCGCGGCGAGGGCGTCATACCGCTGGACGCATTGATGGTGCCATGCAACGCCGCGTCCCGCGATTGACGGCTGGTTGCTAAGAAGGTGGGCATATGGCCGACGAATTAAAGCTGACCGAGTTTCTGGACCGTGAGGCGATCCGCGATTGCATCTACCGCTATTGCCGGGGCATCGACCGGGCCGACGAAGCCACGCTGCGCAGCTCGTATTGGCCCGACGCGACCGATCGGCACGGCGTCTATTCCGGACCGGTCGAGGGCTTCTTTCTCTGGGCTCGCGAGGTGTTCAAGAGCGGCGCGCGCAACGTCCATCAGGTAGGCAACATCTTGATTGAGATCGTCGGCCCGGCGCGTGCCGCGGTCGAGACCTATTTTCTTGCCCTGCAGCGTGGTCCAGGCAATGACGGGATCGTGCGGCAGTTTCTCATAGCCGGGCGCTATTGCGATCTTTTCGAGAAGCGCGGCGGCGAGTGGCGCGTGGCGCGGCGCATCGTGGCGTTTGATTGGGTCGAGGAGCAGGCGGTGCACACCGAGAGCGAGGAGGTGCGTTTTGGCCAGCGCCTGCCGATTGGCGCGCCGCACCCGAACGATCCCATCCATGAAATTCTGGCCGAGGCGCGCCGTACGTAGGACGACGCCATCGCGGCAAAGGGGGATTAGATGGAAAAGCCAAAGCGCGTCGTCGTCATCACCGGAGCGGCTGGCGGTGTCGGCCGGGCGCTGCTCGAGGCCTTCCACCGGGACGGCGACATCATTGCGGCCGTCGATTTGCCGTACACCGACGTGGTCGACGTCACGGCTTCGCTCGGCGGCGGACATGCGGCATTCCACTGCGATGTGGCTTCCGAAGACGAGGTCGTGGGTCTCGTCGCCGCGATCGAACAGCGATTTGGACGGGTCGACGTCCTCGTCAATAACGCGGCACTTGGACCAACCATGGCAGCGACTGTCGACACTGACGTTGCCTCGTTTCGCAAGGCGTTGAGCGTCAACCTGCGCGGCCCCTTCGTGCTTGCGGGCGAGGTGGCGAGGCGAATGATGGGGCTCGGCGGTGTCATCGTGAACGTTGCGTCGCTGGCGGGCGTGCTCGGCAATCCGAAGCGCAACGCCTATGCGGCGTCCAAGGCAGGATTGATCTCGGCAACTCGATCGCTTGCCTGCGAATGGGCAAAGCATGGCATTCGCGTCGTGGCGATTGCGCCAGGCTATGTCCGCACTCCCATGGTCGCGGAGCTTGAGCGCTCAGGCAAGACGAGTCTCGATCTGGTTCGGCGGCGCATTCCGCTCGGGCGCATGGCACGGCCGGACGAGATCGCGGCTGTGGCGCGCTTTCTCGCTTCGTCGGAGGCAGGCTATGTGACGGGCGCGGTTCTGGCCGTCGATGGCGGCTGGCAATCCTTCAATCAGCCGGGCGATGCGCATCCAGCGGTCACCGGGACACCGGACGTCGAACTGGTGAAGCCCGAGCCGTCGTCGCGCGAGCGCATCGTGGTGGTGACCGGCGGAGCCAACGGTATCGGCGAGGCGATCGCTCGGCGATTTGCCTCCGGCGGCGACACCGTGGTCGTCGCGGACAAGGATGGTGATCGCGCCGAAAACCTGGTGTGCGCGCTCGGCACGAGACACATGGCTTTCGCCCTCGATGTCTCGTCGGAGCAGGACGTGCTGGCGATGTTTGCTGCGATCAGGCGGCGCTTTGGTCGCATCGACGTGCTGGTCAATGATGCGGCGGTGGCAGATGGTTTCGTGCCGGCGCTCGATCAGTCTGCGGCGGATATCGACAGGGTGCTGGAGGTGAATGTCGTTGGCGCATTTCTCTGCGCCCGCGAGGCGATCAGGCTGATGAGTGGCGGCGGCGTCATTCTCAATCTCGGCTCGATCAATACGTTCCTGCCGTTCGCGCCGCGCCACGCCTACGGCGCCTCGAAGGCGGCCATCGACATTCTGACGCGATGTATGGCGGCCGAACTTGGTCCTGCCGGGCTGCGTACGGCCACCATTGCGCCGGGCTATATCAACACGCCGGGCGTGGCCGCATTGCGGGCGTCGGGCCGCATTGACAGTGCGCGGATCCGGCGCCGCGTTCCGATCGGCCGCTTCGGCGAACCGGCAGAAGTCGCGAACGCAGCTTATTTCCTGGCGTCAGCAGAGGCGTCCTACATCAACGGGTCGATCCTCTATGTCGACGGCGGCTGGACCGCGTTCGGCGACGCTGGTGATGCGAGCACCACGAGCAATTGATGACAGGCCAGCGTGCGGTGATGGCCGATGCATCTCGGCGGCCGGACCTTCGACACCCCCGTACAGGTCTCATGACGCGCTCCTTCTCTTTCATAGATGTGAAACTGAACCGACACGCCGTCAAAGCGGTAGTTGTGCTGCAGAACTCATGAGATGGTTTTCAGGCAAGGCGACGGTCGAGTGCAGGTGGCTTCCCACGCGGCAGATCGTCAATCGCCGCTCCAGCTAAGGTCAATGATGCAAGCGAGGAAATGCCCGAGATGAGCAGCTCTGAGATGGGTGCACAACGCCTGGACATCGTCGTCGTGGGCGCCGGTTTCGGCGGCTTGTACGCCGTGTACAAATTCCGGGAAATGGGCCTCAAGCTCGCGGCATTCGAGGCCGGCGGCGACGTCGGGGGCGTGTGGTATTGGAATCGCTACCCGGGCGCGCGGGTCGATCTTCCGAGCGTTGACTACAGCTATTCGTTCTCCCCCGAGATCGAGCAGGAATGGACGTGGTCAGAGGAGTTCGCGGCTCAGCCGGAACTTCTCACCTATTTCAACTTCGTGGCCGACCGGCTCGATCTACGCAAGCACTATCAATTCAACACGCGCGTCACCAGCGCCGTCTGGGACGAGACGCGCAAGCTCTGGAAGATCACGACTGATCGTGGCGAAACGGTCGAGGCAACCTACTGTGTGATGGCCACCGGACCGCTGTCGGTCCCCATGGATCCGCAGATCCCGGGCATCGCGCGCTACAAGGGCGAGCTGCTGCGTGCCGGCAAGTGGCCGCACCATCCGGTGAGCTTCGCCGGCAAGCGTGTCGGCGTGATCGGCACGGGATCGAGCGGCATCCAGATCGTCCAGGAAGTTGGCCGGAAGGCCGGCGAGCTCTTCGTCTTCCAGCGCACGCCAAGTTTCAGCATGCCCATGCGCAACCAGAAGCTGGAGCCGGATTACGTCGCCGAGGTCAAGCGCAATTACGCGGGCCTTCGTGACGCTGCCCGCAACAGTCCAAACGGCGGCGTGCGCCCTTGGACCACCCGCGCATTTTTCAGCGTGACGCCGGTGCGACGTCGGGAGCTGATGGAAGACGCCTGGAAGGCCGGCGGTCTCGCAATGCTCGGGACTTTCACAGATCTGCTGAGTAACGAAGAGGCCAACGAGCATGTCGCCGAGTTTGTGCGTGGTAAGGTCGGCGAGGTCGTCAAGGATCCCGTCACGGCAGAAAAGCTCAAGCCGCGCGGCTATCCCATCTTCGCCCGCCGGCCATGCCTCGACACCGAATACTACGAGACGTTCAATCTGCCCAATGTCCACTTGATGGATTGCGTCGCCGAACCGATTCTCGAGATCACAGAGAAGGGCGTGCTGACCGCGACGGGCGAAACCGAGCTCGACATGCTGATTCTCGCGACCGGCTATGATGGGCTCACCGGAGCGCTGACGGCCTTCGACGTCGTCGGCCGCGGCGGCGGCAAGGTCAACGATAAATGGAAGCACGGTGCGAGGTCCTATCTCGGCCTGATGATGGACGGTTTCCCGAACCTGTTCATGACCACGGGGCCGAACGGCCCGGCTGCGCTGGCCAACATCGTCAGGATCAGTGAGAACGACGTCGACTGGATTGCGAACCTGATCACGCACATGGCCGATCACGGCCTCGCCACCGTCGAGCCGACCAAAGTCGCGGAGGATGGATGGATGGAGCTCGTCGTCAGGATCGCGCAGCGCTCGCTGCTCAACAAGGCGAAGACTTGGTACCTTGGCGCCAACGTGAAAGACAAGCCGCTCGGGCTCACGCTCTTCACGGGCGGATTTCCAAAGTACCGGGAGTACTGCGCCGCCGTCGCGCAGGCGGGGTACCGTGACTTCGTCTTCGAGCGCGGGCGCACCCCGGTCGCGGCTTGATGTCGCTCCGGGATCTCATTGCGATTCGATTGTCAAAGGCGAATGCTCAGGGAACGTCCTTCCACGCTCCGGCGCGACTTGATGCGTGGATGGTCTCGACCAGCGTTTGAATGCGCAGGCCAGCGCGGAAGTTGAATGGCTCCGATCGACGTCCGGCAATTGCGTCCAGGTAGCCCGCGGCTTCGATCGCCTTCAGGTCGTTGAAGCCAAGCTGGTGGCCCGGCGCAACGCAGAACAGGCCGTATGGCCGATGATCAGGACCTGCCTCGATCCGGCGGAATCCCTGACGGCCACGGTCGTCGTCGGTCGAAAAGAAATGCAACTCGTTGAATCGTTCCTGGCTGAAGGCGAGGGCGCCTTTGCTTCCACAGACCTCGAAGTCGTGCTGCATCTTCCGTCCTGTCGCAATCCAATTCGCCTCGATCGAGCCGGAGGCGCCGCTCGCGAAACGAAGGAAAGCTCTGCCAATATCATCGACTTCGACGCGCCTCCGGCCGCCTTTGCCATCTGGACGTTCCTTGATCATCGTGACGCAATCACCCATGACGCGGATGATCGGTCCGGCGGCAGGACCCAACAGGAATTCGGCGGTGGCTAGTGCGTGGCTGCCAATGTCCGCCAGTGCTCCGCCGCCCGCCGGGTCATGCCGGAAGGTGAACGCACCGGCATTGTCGGCCATGTAGTCTTCGGCGTGGACCCCGCGGTAGCCGCGTATCTCGCCGAGTTCTCCCGCAGCGATCATATCGCGTGCGAGGCCCAGCATGGGGTTGCAAAGATAATTGAAACCGACTTGCGTCTTTATTCCGGCCGCTTCGGCGGCCTCGGCCATTTCGCGGGAGTCTGTCGCAAGCGGCGCCAGCGGCTTTTCGCAATACACATGTTTGCCAGCAGCAATCGCGGCCAACGCCATTTCCTTGTGGAGCGCGTTTGGCGTGGTGATGTTCACGACGTCGATAGCTGGATCCGCCACGAGCGAGTGCCAGTCGGAGGTCGCGCGCGCGAAGCCCAGCGCCGAGGCTGCTTTCGCGGCTGCCTCCTCGCTAATATCCGCGATCGTATGCAGTTCCAGCTCGAAAGGAAGGTCGAACACACGCGCGGCGATGGAGTAACCGAAAGCGTGGGTCTTACCCATGAATCCGCTACCGATGAGGCCGATGCGAAGCTTCGGTTTGGTCATGTCGGATTTCCCTGTTCGCGATGAGGTCGGTGTTGAGGCCACCTGCGAAAAAATCGAGCACGTTCTGAATGGGGAGACGTCGTCGGCAATAATTGTTGCGGAAAAATGCTATTGTCAATATTCAATGCAGGAGGTTATGTTCGTTACAAACCGGCGAGGGAGGAGACAACATGACCGGCGCCACAATCCGACTCACCATGGCCCAGGCCCTGGTGCGATGGCTGACTCAACAGTTCACCGAAATCGACGGAGTTCGCGTGCCCTTGTTCGCCGGCATCTTCGGCATTTTTGGTCATGGGAACGTGACCTGCCTGTCCGAGGCCCTTGAGGCGGTGCAGGATCGTCTGCCGACCTGGCGCGGACAGAACGAGCAGTCGATGGCGTTGGCGGCTATCGGCTTCGCCAAGGCCAAGCTTCGGCGGCAAATCATGGTAGCGACGTCGTCGATTGGCCCCGGCGCCCTGAACATGGTGACGGCGGCAGGAACAGCTCACGCAAATCGCTTGCCTCTCCTTCTCATTGCTGGCGATACGTTCACCAACCGTCTCCCGGATCCAGTTCTTCAGCAGGTCGAACATTTTGGGGATCCGACCGTCACCGTGAACGACGCTTTCAAGCCGGTGACGCGCTACTGGGATCGGATCACTCATCCCGCGCAGATCATTTCTTCGCTGCCGCAGGCAGTAGCCGCCATGCTCGATCCGGCTGACTGCGGCCCGGCCTTTCTCGCGCTACCACAGGACACGCAGGAGGTAGCCTTCGACTACCCTGAGGTCTTTTTCGAGTCTCGAACCTGGACCATTTCGCGTCCGCGCCCCGATCGTCAGAAACTCGCAGAAGCAGCCGCGCTGCTCAAGACCGCGAAGAAGCCGATCATCATTTCTGGCGGCGGCGTGCGCTACTCGCTGGCAGGAAATGTCGTCGCGGATTTTGCGGTCAAGCACGGAATTCCTATCGTGGAGACGGTCGCCGGCAAGGGCGCCGTGACCCACAATCACCCGGCGCATGCAGGGCCGATTGGAATTATCGGCTCAACGTCAGCGAATGCGCTCGCAGCCGAAGCCGACGTTATCCTTGCGGTGGGTACGCGCCTACAGGATTTCACGACAGGATCATGGACCGCCTTCCGCCCGGACGCGCGTTTCATCGCGATCAACGCGGCCAGATTCGATGCGGTGAAGCACCGTGCGCTGGCGGTGGTAGGCGACGCGCGGGAGACGATCGAAGAACTCGATGCGGCGCTCGGCGCGTGGCGTGTCGAACCCGCCCACATGACCCGTGCTCAGATGCTCTTCAGGGAATGGGACGCGCTGCTCGAGTCGTTGCAAGCCCCCAGCAACGCTCCGGTGCCGACCTACGCGCAGATAGTCCAGGCAGTCAATGCGTCCGCTGGCGAGAGAGATACCTTGATTTCAGCCGCCGGGGGCCTGCCTGGCGAAGTGGCAAAAGGCTGGCGCGTCAAGGCGCCGAATACCTTCGACCTTGAGTTCGGCTTCTCTTGCATGGGTTACGAGCTCGCGGCCGGTTGGGGCCACGCCATGGCCAATTCCGGGCCTGGCGGACTCGGCGGCACGCCAATCGTGATGGTTGGTGACGGCACCTACTTGATGATGAACTCGGACATCTACTCGACGGTTTTGAGCGGTCACAAGATGATCGTTGTGGTCTGCGACAATGGCGGGTTCGCCGTGATCAACCGGTTGCAGCAATTCAAAGGCGTGCCAGGCTTCAACAATTTGTTGACTGATTGTCGCGTTCAGAATCGCGACAATCCTCATCACGTTGATTTTGCCAAGCATGCCGAGTCCATGGGGGCGGCTGCGCGACGTTGCGAAAGCCTTGCCGACCTCGTTGCCGCGCTCGAATGGGCCAAAGGCAACGACCGCACCACCGTGCTTTCGATCGCCTCGGACGCCTATTCGTGGGTCCCTGGCGATGCCGACTGGGACGTCGGCGTGCCCCAAGTATCTTCGCGCGAGACGGTTCGAAGCGCGCGCAAGCAGCAAGACGAGATCCGCGCGAAGCAGCGCATCGGAGTGTGACGAGCCATGAAAGCGAAGCTTGGAATTGCCCCCATTGCCTGGTGGAACGACGATCTTGCCGAACTGTCTGATGACGTGAGTCTTGAGGAGTGCTTGCGTCAGGCGAGCGTCGCCGGCTTTACGGGAATGGAGACCGGGCGGCGCTTCCCCATGAATATGGGAGAACTCGGACCGATACTCGCCCGGTTTGGCATCTCCGTGTGCGGCGGCTGGTTCTCTGGCCTTCTGCTCGATGGTGACATCGAGCGGGAAAAGGACCGCATTCGCGCCCAGATGGATTTTTTCATTGCAGCGAAAGCGCCCTGCATCGTCTACGGCGAGACTGCGCGTTCGATCCAGGGCATTCGCTCCGCGCCGCTCGCTACCAAACCTAGGCTCTCGGACGACGAGATGAAGGCCTATGGACGCAAGATGACGGATTTCGCCGAGTGGTGCGCCGGGCAGGGAATGCCGATCACCTATCATCACCACATGGCTGCGGCGATCGAGACCGAGGCGGAACTCGACCTGCTCATGGCGAATTCTGGTGAAACACTACCGCTGTTGTTCGATGCCGGTCACATGGCGTTTGCCGGCGGCAACGTTTTGCGTGTCATCGACAAACATCATTCGCGCATCAGCCATGTGCATACCAAAGACGTCCGCAGCAGCGTCATCGACAAGCTCGACCGGAAACGGGAGAGCTTCCTCGACGCGGTGGTGAAAGGGGCGTTCACCGTGCCGGGCGACGGTTCGCTCGACTTCGCCGCGATCATCGCCCGCCTCGCATCCTACGGCTACGAGGGGTGGTTCGTCGTCGAGGCGGAGCAGGATCCGAAGATGAGTCCCCCGCTCGAAATGGCCAAGAAAGGCCACGCGGAACTGATGCGTTTGATGGCGTCGGCCGGATACGACGTCGTGCAATGACCCGCATGGATCGGGTGTCGCCGTACTCGACGAAGCGCTTAGGGCTCGCCTTGGCCCGGCGGATCATTTGGCGGGTTGTGGAGGTGAAATGAGCATCGGGATAGGAGTCATCGGGACAGGTGTAATGGGCGCCGAGCATGCTCGGATACTCCGACGCGAGACCCCCGGTGCTCATCTTGCCGGCATTTTTGATGCCGACGCGGCTCGGGCGCAGGCAGTGGCCTCTGGAGCAACCGTCTTTTCGGATCCTCAATCGCTGATCGCGTCGGGGAAGATCGACGCGATAGTGATTGCATCTCCCGATGTCACACATGCGGCGCTAACACTCGCCTGTATCGAGGCAGGGAAACCCGTTCTCTGCGAAAAGCCCTTGGCGTCTTCAGCAGCGGATGCCCTAGACGTGGTGCAGGCCGAAGTCGCTGTGGGTCGCAGACTCATCCAGGTCGGATACATGCGCCGGTTTGACCCTGGCTATCGGGAGATCAAGCGCGTCAAAGATACCGGTGAACTGGGCGGACCGGTGTTGTTGCACAACGTGCATCGAAACGTTCGCGCGCCGGAGTGGTTCACCGGTGCGATGGCCATTACGAATTCCTTCGTTCACGAAATCGACGTCAGCCGCTGGCTACTTGGATCGGAGATGGTTTCTGCGCGCGTGGAGGCAGGGCCCGGCGGCGAGCCCCTCATGGTCACGATGAAGACCGACAAAGACGAGATTGTTTCGACTGAGGTTTTCGTGAACGCCAGCTATGGCTATCACGTCCATGCTGAACTGGTCAGTCGGCAAGGCACGATATCGCTGGTTCCGGCATCGTTGACGCTATTGAACAGAGACAGAGCCGGCGGTCATTCGTATCCCGACAATTGGGTGCCGAGGTTCGAAGAGGCGTACCGCAGGCAGATGGCCGATTGGGTCAGCGCCGTGAAAGCTGGCACTTCGGTCGGCGCGAGCGCATGGGACGGCTATGTCGCCTCGGCCATTGCGGAGCAAGTCGCCGAGGCCCTCGCCGGAAATGGCTTGGCCTCCCTCAGATATGGGCCACGTCCCTCGCTATATGACTGACGGAGCGAACGAGGCCGGACGGAAATCGACAGCGTCTCATGCGATCCAACGCGAGTCCGGGAGAGGAAACGATGATCAAGTATGCAGTTGTTGGCGCAGGGTGGATCTCGCAACAAGCCTTTCTGCCGGGAGTCGGACAGTCCACAAACTCAAGGGTTACGGCGATCGTGACCGGCGATCGGGACAAGGCCGCGCGACTGGCGGATTTCCACGGTGTTGGCCAGATCGTCGACTATGATGGATACGATGCCCTTTTGAGGGGCTCTGATGTCGACGCGGTGTATATTGCTCTGCCCAACCATTTGCATGCCGACTACGCAGTTCGGGCAGCACGCGCCGGCAAGCACGTCTTGGTCGAGAAGCCGCTGGCTACCAACGAACAAGATGCGCTCGCCATGATCGCCGCTGCGCGCGAGGCTGGCGTGTTTCTGATGACCGCCTACAGGCTCCACAACGAACCCGGAACTGTCGCCGTCCTCGAACACATCCGCAAGGACGCGATCGGCCGACCGCTCTTCTTTCAATCGGTTTTCAGTTTCCAGGCAGCGGCAGGGAACCACAGACTGAAAGCTACGAGTTGGGGTGGACCGCTCCAGGACGTCGGGGTTTACTGCGTCAATGCGGCTCGACATGTTTTTGCAGAAGAGCCGATTGAAGCCATGGCGATGGTGCACCGACCGAACGATGACCCGCGTTTTCGCGAGGTGGAAGCGTCGGTCGCGGCTTTGCTGCGCTTCCCTTCGGGCGGGCTGGCACAATTCGTCGCCAGCTTCGGGGCAGCCGCTGTCGACAGTTACCGCGTGGTTGGAACGGCTGGCGATATCGAACTCGATCCAGGATTCAGGTTCGAGACTGCAACAAGACTACGTCTGCGCCGCGACGGCGAGGTCCGCGAAACCCAGTTTCCGCAAATCGACCATTTTGGCGCGCAGGTCGAATATTTTTCAGATTGCATCAAGGCTGGAACGCCGCCCGAGGCTGATGGCGAGGAAGGGTTGGCGGACTTGCGCGCACTTGTCGCAATTGAGACGGCCGCCCTGACCGGACAACCGCAAACCATCACATCCCGTCCACGTGTCCGCCATCCAACGCCCGACATGGTGCGAGTTACTCCTGTAACCGATCGACGACTGGTCTTCTGAGGCGCTACTGCCTGTCGGTTCAAGCTACGGCAGCCCGAGGTCGCTGCGCGCCGTTCGTGCGACTGAGAGCGCCAGCTCGAGCCATTCTACTTACCGGTAACCGTTGGAATCCGCGGATTGACGTCGTTTTTCTGTAGTCTCGCTGCCAGCGCTACGGTCAACGCCTGCGCAAGGCACATCGGAGCTGCGAGTGAACGGGAAAACGTGTATTCATGCTCTGGAACAGAGAACAGAACACGGGCGCTCTTGGCCAGGGGCGACAGTGTGCTATCCGACATCGCAATGATGGGAACGCCATTGCGCCCGGCTTCCTCCACAACGTTGACGACCTCGTTTGCATAGAATCGAAACGACACCGCAACGAGTACGTCCTTCTTGCGGATCGTACGCGCGATGTGCGTAGCAAGTCCGCCACCTGCGTCGAGCAACACGCAACGTTTGCCCAGCATGGTCAATATGTAGCGAAGGAACTCAACTACAGGCGCTGAACGCAGTTGCCCGATCAGAAAAACCGAGTCGGCTCTCTCAAGCAGGCTCACCGCTTCCGAGAGCGCTTTTGGGGAAATGTCCGCGAGCATGTCCTGAAGGGAAGCAATGTCGCGGACGACCAGGTCGCGCAGGAAACCAACTTCGCTACGATCGGCGCGGGCGCCCAACTCGATTTCAAGAGCTTTAATACGCGCCTCGAAGCCCGGGGCGGCTGTTGACAAGCGCCGTTGAAATAACGCCTGAAGCTCCTTGAAACCTTCATAGCGAAGTGACTGAGCGAAGCGCACGAAGCTCGACGCATGGATGCCGCAGCGATCGGCGATGGCGTTTACCGACAGGACCGCGACATCATTCGGGTTCTGGGTCAGATAAACGGCTATCTTTTGATAGGATTTGCTCATGTCATCGTAGCGATCGTGGATGACACGGATCAACTCCTCATAGTCTTCCGGTGTCTTCACGTCCTGCATCTAAGGTGCTCTCACAATTGGTTTCATCGGGTGCGGATGCCGACAACTCCGCTCTCGTTCGGAACGCTTCCTCCCCAAGAGCCGGCAGTGCCAAGGCATCTCTGTAAGTCAAGTATCCGGCAATACAGCCTGGCCGTTTGACGGACGGGTTAAAGACCCCTTACGCACCTCGCATCACCATCCTTTGGCAGCGGAGCGGAATCATCGATAGCATCGGCGAACAATTATTGACAGTTTTGCATATCTGCAATAACTCTTGCAAGCAAATCGAACATCCGTCGGCGGGAGGAAATGGTGGCGATCAAATTCGCATTGCTCGGGTGCGGGCGCATTGGTGTCTTGCATGCCCGGAATCTTGCGAAGGCGGACGGGGCACGCCTGGAGATAGCATTCGATCCGAACACAATTGCTGCTGAGGCGGTCGCCAGAGCGAATGGCTGCAGGGTAGCCACAAGTGCGGAAGATGCGATCGATAAGGCCGATGCGGTTCTGATTGCGACGTCGACTGCGACCCATGCCGATCTGATCGAGCTTGCGGCAAAAGCCGGCAAGGCGATCTTGTGTGAGAAGCCGATCGATCTCAGTCTCGATCGGGTACGAGCATGCCGCAAGGCCATTGAGGGCTGCAACGTACCAATCCAGATTGGCTTCAATCGCCGCTTCGATCCGGGGCACCGCGCTGCGCGCGACGCCTGCGCCGCCGGCAAGATCGGAAAACTTGAGCAGGTCGTTATCACATCGCGCGATCCCGGGATGCCGCCCCGAGCTTACACTGCGGTCTCGGGCGGTATCTTCCGTGACATGACGATCCACGATTTTGACGTGGCGCGTTTCATGCTGAACGATGAGCCGACCGAGGTCTTCGCGACCGGGAGCGCGCTTGTTGATCCCACCATTGGATCTGATTTTGGCGACTTCGATTCCATCATGGTGGTCATGCGCACTGCTGATGGAAAGCTGTGCCATATCAGTAATTCTCGACGCGCAAGCTTTGGCTATGATCAGCGGATCGAGCTGTTTGGCAGCGAGGGGATGGTCATCTCCGACAACAAGAAGGCGCATGAGCTGAAGTTCTACAGCGCGACCACGACTAATGCGGCCGAGCCTTACCTCAACTTCTTTATCGAGCGCTACGCAGAGGCCTACGAAGCCGAGATCGCGGCATTCATTGCCGCCGTTCGCGATGGTCGGCCGACCCAAGCGACTTTCGACGACGGTTACCGCGCGCTCATGCTCGCGGAGGCTGCCATCGAGTCTGCCAGGACCGGCAAGAAGGTCGAGGTTGGCGGTATCGCATGACATTGAATGGGACGTGGATGCGGGCGTCGAGCAGCAATAGGGTCAAGCTACGCAAGGCCTCGCAACCCAGAGCCAAAGAGAGCGACTGAGAGCGCCCGTACCTATCGTTGGAGAGCTTGCATGACCTCGATGCACGGAAAGATCGCGATTGTCACCGGCGGTACCCAGGGTCTCGGTGCCGCCATCGCCAAACTCTTCGCCGAGCGCGGCGCCAAGGGCATCGTAACATGCGGTCGTGACGAGACGAAGGGGCGGGCAAAGGCCAACGAGATCGCCGCAGCCACTGGCACAGAAGTGCTATTTGTCCGCGCTGACCTCACAAAGGTCGAGGATTGCGCCAAAGTCGTGGCTGAGGCGGACAGGGTGTTCGGGCGCGTCGACGCTCTGGTGAACGCCGCTGGTGACACAAGCCGCGGCACCATCATTGATACAAGCCCCGAACTTTTTGACAAGATATTCGCGGTCAATACGCGTGCGCCCTTTTTCTTGATGCAGAACACGATCAAGCTCATGCGCCGCGATAAAGTGCAGGGCACGATCGTGAACGTCTCTTCAATGTCTGCGATGGGTGGCCAATCCTTCATTGCGGCCTATTGCGCATCGAAAGGCGCGCTCGACACGCTGACGCGAAATACGGCCCATGCGCTGCTGCGCAACCGCATCCGCGTGAACGGTCTCAATATTGGCTGGATGGCCTCGGAAGGCGAATTCAACACGCAGCAGGTCTACCATGGCCGGTCTGCGGAGTGGCTCGAGGAGGTCGCCGGGCGGCAGCCCTTCGGCCGATTGCTCGATCCCATCGAGGTTGCGCGCGCCGTTGCGTTCCTGTCCTGCGATGAGTCCGGAATGATGACGGGAGCCACGATCAACTTCGATCAAAGTATCTGGGGCGCCTACGATACGTCACCGCATCCGGAAGCGCCGCTCTGAGCAATCCCGGGGTTAGAGGCTTTTCTCGGCAAGGTGCGGGCGCGGGTATGGCATCGCGCCGAGCAAGCAGGACGTGGTCTCTCACACTCCCAATTTCCACCCTTTCTGATCGAGCCGCAATGAATGTCGATGTAAGGGCGCCGCCCGCCGCATGAAATAGACGTTGCGAGATTGCCGCTTGTGCAATATTAATTGCGCAGATCGGGGAGGTGAAGCGGCCGGATAGAGCTGCCACCGCACGATGGAGGGAACGCGTGGCTTTACTTGATGTGCGAAGCATCTCGAAGAGCTTCGGTGCCATTCGGGCACTGCACGACGTCAGCTTTTCGGTCGATGCAGGCGAGGTGGTCGGCCTGATGGGCGACAACGGCGCCGGCAAATCGACCATGGTGAAACTGATTGCCGGAAACTTCCCGCCGACCGAAGGCGGCATTGTCGTCGATGGCAAGGCATGCCATTTCCACAGGCCGATCGAGGCCAGGGCTGAGGGCATCGAAGTTGTCTATCAGGAGCTCGCGCTGGCCGACAATCTCACGGCCACGGAGAACGTTTTCCTCGGACGCGAAATCAAAAGGGGCTTCTGGCCGTTCCGCATCCTCGACAAGCAGTCGATGATCAGGCGCGCCGGGGAGCTCTTCGACGAGCTAAAATCGGAAACGCGGCCGCGGGATCTCGTGAAGAAGATGTCAGGGGGGCAGCGGCAGGCTGTTGCGATAGCCCGGGCTCGGCTGTCCAATGCCAAGCTCGTCCTGATGGACGAGCCGACCGCGGCCATTTCCGTGCGACAGGTAGCCGAAGTGCTTGAGCTCATCCGCCGGCTGAAATCTCGCGGAGTATCGGTGATGCTGATCAGTCACCGCATGCCCGACGTGTTTACCGTCTGCGATCGCATCATCGTGCTCCGGCGTGGCTCAAAAGTGGCCGACAAGGAAACCGCGATGACCTCGCCGGAGCAGATCACCGGCCTGATTACGGGGGCGATCCGTGAAGCCTAGTTCTGCCAAAGTGATAGAAGAAACACACGCCGCAATCAGCGATATCGTCAACATCCGCGAGCAGGGCGCCTTTCATCGCGTCATGACCAGTCAGGCATTCTGGGTGGCTGCCGCACTCCTTGCTCTGGTGGTCTTCATGACCTGGTTGGAGCCGACCTTCGGCACAGCCGACAACGTGACGAACATCACGCGCAACTTCGCTCCGCTTGCGATCATGAGCCTCGGCATGACTGTGGTCATCATCACGGGGGGGATCGATTTGTCCGTTGGCTCGGTGATGGGGCTCGTTGCCATTGTCACCGGGCTGCTGCTGACCTGGCAATATTCCTGGTACGTCGCCTTCTTGGCCGGACTCTTGGCGGGACTGGCCTGCGGAGCCTTCAACGGCTTCTTCGTTGCCTATATTGGCATGCCGTCCTTTGTCGTGACGCTCGGTATGTTGTCGATCGCGCGCTCGCTTGCCGTCGTGATCTCTGGGAACCAGATGTTGTACAAGTTTGGTCCGGACGCGCCGATCGTCAGGGCAATCGGCCAAGCGAAATGGCCACTTCATGCGCCAGCCGGCTGGGCGCCGCACTGGATGCCAGAATTCTCCTCCCACTTTTGGGTGATGGTGATCCTTGCTCTCATCCTCGGTGCCGTCTTCGTCTTTACCGCGTGGGCGCGTCACCTCTATGCGATCGGCTCCAACGAGAGCGCCGCGCGGCTGACTGGCGTGTCAGTCGACTGGATCAAGTTCCAGGCGTACGTGTTTTCGTCTTTCACGGCCTCGATCGCCTCGCTGCTGCTCCTCGGCTACAGCGGCTCGGCTATCAACGCGATGGGGACTGGCTACGAGCTTCGAGTCATCGCCGGCACCGTCATCGGCGGTGCCAACCTGATGGGTGGCTACGGAACCGCATTCGGTGCCGTGATAGGGTCGGCTTTCCTCGAGGTGATCCGCAACGCGCTTCTGATGGCCGGCATCGACTCGAACTGGCAGGGCGCCTTCGTTGGCATGTTCATCGTCATTGCCGTGCTTCTCGGCATGCAGACGAGCGGAACGTCGCTTGTTGCTACGATCCGCGAGTGGGTTGCCTGGAAGCGCAGTTAGAAATCCGATGACAATTGGGTCGGAGACTTGGAATTAACAAAGAGGGAGGAGAAACGTGCATAAACATCTATTGATGGCCGCCGTGGCGTTTTCTGCGCTCATGGGAGGACAGGCCTGCGCGCAGCAGAAATTCACCTTTGCGCTCGTTCCCAAGAACATGAACAATCCGTTCTTCGACCAGGCGCGTGACGGTTGCAAGAAGGCGGAAGCCGAGTCCAAGGGGGCCTTCCAATGCATGTATATCGGCCCCGGCGAGCATGGCGGTGGCGAGGAGCAGGTGCAGATCGTGCAGGACCTCGTCGCCAAGAAGGTGGACGGCATTGCCGTGTCACCGTCCAATGCGGCTGCAATGGCGGTTGCGCTGCAGGCCGCTAAGAGCGCTGGCATTCCTGTGCTGACCTGGGACTCGGACCTGCTGCCCGAGAACAAGGACCTGCGCCTTGCCTATATTGGCACCCATAACTACGAGATTGGCGTCAACATCGCCAAGATCGTGCAGACCATCAAGCCGAAAGGCGGCACGATCTGCATCCAGTCCGGCGGCGCCGCGGCAGCCAACCACAATGAGCGCATGAAGGGCATCCGTGACACGCTCGCCGGCAAGGAGTCTGCCCAATCGCCCGGGGAAAGGTTGACTGGACAGAATGGCTGGAAGGAGATCGACGGGTGTCCGCTCTACACCAATGACGATTTCCCTCTGTCGGTGCAGCAATTCCAGGACACCATGGCGAAGAACCCGACTTTGGATGCATTCACACCGACGGGTGGCTTCCCACAATTCGTGCCGGACGCTAACCGCGCTGCGGTCGCGCCCTTCAAAGGCAAGATCGCCAGCAAGGACCTGGCTCTGGTGGTTGCCGACACGCTGCCGGTTCAGATCGACCAGATGAAGGAGGGCCTGTCGCTCGGACAGGTCGGACAGCGTCCGTTCGAGATGGGCTACAAGACCATGTTTGCGCTGAAGGACGTCAAGGAAGGTAAGGCTCCGCCTAAGGATCCGACCTATACCGGCCTCGACGTCTGCACAGCCAAGACTGTCGATACCTGCATCGCCAAGTAGTTCGTACGTGACGGCAGCGGGCTGGAGAGCCTGGCCCGCTGACCTTCCATAACGATCCGGCAGCAAGTTTCAGTCGGACCTGATCTTCCGGCTACATTTCGAGCGAGGCAGGCAACGTCAGCAGGCCACCTCAAGTCAAAGCCGTTCAGCAAATGGTTGGCAGCAGCCGCCGAACCTCTTCCAGCAGTTCGGGAATTGCGCCGGCGTCGTTCGATAAATGAGCGAGCAGCGCTTTTTGAAACAAGCCGTCGAATAGCGCATAGAGCACACCGGCAGACACCGCCGGGCGCTTGCCGCCGAGCTCCGCGTAGCGCGAGGCGATCCGCCAGATCATGTTTTCGAGGCTCTTGTCGATTTCGACGACGTCCTTGCGGAAGGCGTCCTCGAACAGCGCCTGGGCGCGCAGATCGTACCAAAGTCGGTGCATGCGCGCCTCCTTGCGGAGGGTTTCGGCGAGCTTGGTAAGGAAACCATCCATGAGCTCTTCGCGAGTTTGCGCGCTGGCAGTGACCTGATCGTAGCGGGTCACGCACTTGGCCTTGTAGTGGCTGACGCAGCAGCAGATCAGGTCCGTCTTGTCACGGAAGTAGTAGTGAAAGACCCCATGCGTAAACGCTGAATTCTGCGCGATTTCGCGCAAGGAGGTGCGCGCGTAGCCGAGCTCGCCCAGCGTCTCTAGTGCTGCTTCGGCGAGTTCGAGCCGGCGCGCATTGAACTTCTCCTCCTTGAGCGCCTCGGTCGCGTCCAAAACGCGCTTCCTCGCACTCGCCACCTGCTGCGCCATCGACGTCCATTCCTCGTCTTGCTCTGCCGTCGCAGGAAGCGAAGACGATTCTCGCCTCCTTCAGACACGGTCGACTCTACCTGCACCAAGAATTTTGACAATCGTCAAGGATTATCTTGACAATCGTCAAGGTGCGATTAAACACTTGTCAAAATCGGTTTTGACAACCGTAAAAGAACGTCGAAGACGACAACAGCGGAGGAGAAGCGGAAGCGAGCCGCCTCATTGATTGTCTGCTGCCCCGGGAACTGGCGCGGCAGAGATAGCGTCGTCCAGACCCGCGCGGCGATCCGCCGCCTTCAATCAAAACGAGCAACGGAGGAGACGTCATGAGTGGGAAGACACTTGTGGGCAAGAAAGCCCTGGTGACCGGAGGCGCGCGGGGGATCGGCGCGGCGATTGCACAGGCTCTGGCAAATGCGGGCGCGGCAATCATGATCGCCGATATCCTCGAGGATGTCGGCAAGGACACGGCCGGGACGATCGCAAAATCAGGCACGAAGACCGGATTTGTGAAGCTCGACGTCACCGATGATCAGCAATGGGAAAGGGCGGTAGCAACCACCGTTTCCACGCTCGGCGGCTACGACATCCTCATCAACAATGCCGGCATCGAGATCACGTCGCTTGTCATCGATCTACGGGCCGAGGATCTGCGTCGCATGTGCGATGTGAACATCGTCGGGGTCGGGCTTGGCATGAAGCACGCGTTCCGCGCGATGCGTCCGGGCGGCGCGGCCGGGGCAGGTGGCGCGATCGTCAACATCGCTTCTGTCGCCGCCACCATAGCTTTTCCGGCTATCGCCGGGTACTCGGGCACCAAGTCAGCCGTGGACCGCATGACGCGGGTTGCGGCCATGGAGGCCGGCAAGCTTGGCTACGGCGTGAGAGTCAATTGCCTTTATCCGGGCCTGGTGCCGACCGATATGGGCATGCAGCTCGCTGGCGACATCGTGAAGGTCGGGCTCGCGCCGGATCCCAACGCTGCCGTTGCCTCGGTCATCGAGCAGACGCCGCTCGGCCGGCTCGGCGAGGTCGGCGACATCGCCGACGCGGCCGTATTCCTCTGCTCCAATGAGGCCCGCTTCATCACGGGAGCCGGGCTGCCGGTCGACGGCGGCATGGGCATGTAGTGCCGCTCGTTTCGTCCTGACCGACGTCGCCGGGGAGGTGCAATCGCCCTTCGGAACGGAGACGCATGGCCAGGTCTCGGCCGGCTGAACTGCGATCCAAGTCAAAACGCGAAAGCATCAGGAGGATTCGACATGAGTGAGAAGCGCCCCGTCGTCGTCTATGGCGTGTCCGGCTACACCGGGCGGCTGGTCTGTGAGTATCTGCGGGAATACAACATTCCCTTCATCGCCGCCGGCCGCGATGCCGCGAAGGTCAAGGCCGTGGTCGAGAAGATCCCTGGCATCGAGACCGCTGACTATGAGGTCGTCGGGGTCGAGCACAGCGTCGAAGCGCTGACGAAGCTGTTCAGGGGCGCGAAGGTAGTGAGTAACATGGTCGGCCCGTTCATCAAATACGGCAATGAAGTCGTCGAGGCCTGCCTCAATGCCGGCTGCCACTACAGCGATACGACCGGTGAACAGGACTGGGTACTGAAGTGTCAGGAGACCTGGGGCGATAAATTTGCGGCAAGAAACCTGCTGCTCGCACCGAACATCGCGCAGATGTATACGACCGGTGAAATCGCCGCCAACATTTGTCTCGAACACCCTGGCCTCGATACGCTCGACATCCTGGTGTTCTGGAAGGGCCTCCCGACCTACGCCTCAACCCAGACGATCTTCACGATCCTGAAGGCGAACTGGTACTATCTCGAACAAAACAAGTTTGTCGAATGGGACGTCACCGCTCGGGCCGACGTCGTGGTCCCGGGCCAGCACGAAACCGCCATTGCCGTGCCGTGGGGCGGTACCGCGCATCCGGTCTGGTTCAAGAACGATCCGCGCGTCTCGAACTGTCGTGTGCTCGGCGGCGTACTCGCGCGCCCCGTCATGGAGGGGGTGGTTCAGACCACCCAGATGGTCAAGGAGAAAATCAAACCGCTGCCGCCTGATCAGCAGGAGAAGGCTCTTGCCGACATCGCCGCGACCATCCAGGCGGCAATGCCGCCTCGGGAGAATCCGCGTATCAACACCTCAATTGATTCCGTCTATGCTTCCGGGCCGCTTGGCCGCGCGCATTGTGTGATCCACGGCAATTGCAACTACAAGCAGACCGGAATGCTGCAGGCCTATGCGGCGTTCTCGCTGCTGCAGACCCCGCCGAAGAGGGTTGGCTTCGCGTCGGGTTGCCAGGCGTTCGGTCACCGCGAACTGCTCGGCCAGCTGCGTAGCTTCGGCCTGGTGATGAACCCGATCCTCACCATCCACAATTGACGGTTCGGCCGGCGCGGCATCGACCGCGCCGGCCTCTCTTCGCGCGGAGGCGGCCATGCGGCTAATCAATTATCTCGACAAGGGGGCCTCGCTGGGCGCGGACGCGCCATGCCTGACCATGGACGGCCGCGATCTGAGCTACGCAGACGTGCAGCGGTTGAGTTACCGGATCGCGCGCAGCCTTGTGCGTACCGGCATCGCTGCCGGCGACAAGGTCGCGATCCTGTCGGGCAACGATCCCATCGCGTTTGCGTGCGTGTTCGGCATTTCGCGCGCGGGCGCGGTCTGGTGTCCGGTCAATCCGCGCAACGAGGCGGCGGAGAACCAGATCATCCTCGACGACTTCGACTGCAGCCTGCTGTTGTTTCATTCCAGCTTCGCCGGGATGGTAGAGAAGATCCGCCCCAATCTGCCGAAGCTGCGGGCGATGGTGTGCCTCGACGCTGTATTGCCGTTCGCCGCATCGTTCGATGCCTGGCTGTCTGATGAGGTCGGATATTTTCAGCGCGAAGTAGTCGACGACCTCGTCATGTTGCCAGGCACCGGCGGCACGACCGGTAAACCGAAGGGGGTGATGCTGTCGGGTCGGAACATCGAGGCGATGACGGCGCTGACATTGATGAGCTATCCGTTCAAGGGGCGTCCGACCTACCTCGCGCTGGCGCCGCTGACGCATGCCGCAGGCGTGTTGTGCTTCCCAGTGATGACGCTCGGCGGGCGGATCGTCATCATGCATCACCCCGATATCGGCGAATTCCTTGCGCTGATCGGGAGTCATCGCGTCACCCACACCTTTTTGCCGCCGACCGTGATTTACATGCTGCTCGATCATCCGCAGCTCGACAGCGCCGAGCTCGGCTCCCTGCAGTGCTTCTGGTACGGCGCGGCGCCGATCTCGGCCTCACGGCTGGTGGAAGCGCTGCAGCGCATCGGGCCGATGGCGCAGCTGTTCGGGCAGACCGAGGCGCCGATGATGATCTCGACTATGGCGCCAGGCGAGCATTTCAATGCCGATGGTTCGATCGCCACCGAGCGGCTGCCGTCTGCGGGCCGGGTGAGCCCGCTCGTCCAGGTCGGCATCATGGATGGCGACGGCAATCTCCTGCCAAGCGGGCAGCGCGGCGAGATCGTGGTGCGGGGGTCGCTGGTGATGGACGGATACTACAAGAACCCCGAGGCCACCGCGGAGGCCTCGGTCCATGGCTGGCATCACACTGGCGATGTCGGCTACCTCGATATCGACAACTTTCTCTATATCGTCGATCGCGCCAAGGACATGATCATCACCGGTGGCTTCAACGTCTATTCCGTCGAGGTCGAAAACGCACTGCGGGCGATCGAGACTATCCAGGACTGCGCCGTCGTCGGTTTACCAGATCCCAAATGGGGCGAGCGCGTGGTTGCAGTGGTTCAGCCGAGACCGGGCCAAAGTGTCGATGCGGCCGCCGTTACCGCCTTTGTCAAAGCCCGCATCGGCAGCGTCAAGACGCCGAAGCAGATCGAGGTCTGGAGCGACCTGCCGCGTTCCAAGGTTGGCAAGGTGTTGAAGGCCGATGTCCGCGCCAGGCTGCTGCAGGGCTCGGGATGAGCTGCGCTCACTCAAACCGTGCCGATACTTGCATGTAGAGCTGCGCCTTTACGATTGCGAATTTCGTGGTGTGCATTTTTGCGCTTCCATTTGACTGTTTCTCCGGGATATATCGTCGCCGGAGACTACGACAATGCTTCGAAGGCGGAAGAAAAGATCGCGCGCGCATGATGCCCAGTCCGTGCAGCAGCGAAACGACCGAGACTATAGTTCCGGCAAGGACATCCAGGCGCGCATTGTGCAATTGAGAAGCGTGCCGCGGGAGAAGCTCGCCGATGCGGTCTTTATGCTGTCGATGGCGGCGAAACAGCAAAGCTGGCTGATACGACAATCGATCAATGAACGCGCGAAATCCGACTTCGATTTTGATCCGCCATCGAGTGGAGATCCGGCTGCCTACCTTGCAGAGGACACTGTTTCCACTTTGCGTCATCACATAGCGGATGGGCCGACTCTCTTGGATCTCCTTTCTGGGGGGGCGCCTGCCGTTCACTTCACCGTCCATCAGAGGGACGCCGTTTCGATGCTTGCTGCGTTGATCCGGGAGCAGCGTTTGGAAGGCATTTTGGAAGGTCTGCGGCTTGCTGGCCTTCTGAACGAGTCCTCTAAAGATCGTCATGCAGGGTTCAGTTCGTAACGTCGGATAAATCTGAGGGAACCTCTGCCCGCGACGTGTGCTCTCTCGGACCCTGCCGTCGACATCGGTGTTCGGCGGGCGATCGGGGAAATGTGCGCACGTGACAGAACGTGCCTCCCGGAGCGGGCGCCAGGCAATCGGCGAACGTTTCAATGGGATCGATCGAAAATTCGTAGCCATCAGCCCAAGCTGATTGCGAATCAATGACGGGATCAACGTGGGTCGTTCAAGTAAAGCGCGTGTCGCCGGCCGCGCAAAGAAGCGAAAAAATCCTGCGCCGCGGACTGCGATCTCTTCTTCGTCGCCGCTTGGCATGCTGGCTCTCCATCTGCTGGCACAATGGAGGAAGTCTGGGCGCAACGGTCTCGTCTTTCTCGCTGAGAACGAGAATAGGGCCGAGCGATTGGGTGCCATTATTCATGCACTCAATCCCTCGTGCGACGTGCTTGTTTTCCCACGGTTGAATACGCTGCCGTTCGAGCAGTTGGAGCCATCGCACGAGATCGCAGGTAGACGCAGCTCGGTCTTGAGGCGCCTTGCCAAGCCCGAGAAGCCGATCCTGCTGGTGTCCACGGCAGAGGCTGTGATGGAGCGCCTGCCAATGCCGGCGAGTTGGTCCCGCCTAATTGAGCGTCTAAAGGTGGGCACCAGCTTCTCCGAACATCACCTCAAGTCGCGGTTTGACGCACTCGGCTACGACCTCGATGACGAGGCGGACTACCCCGGCGGCGCGCTGTTTCACGGGAAGACATTCGAGATTTTTCCCGCCGGGGCACTTGGTCCATTCCGCGTGGAGCATTCCGGGCATGTGATACGCCGGATTTCGGCGTTCAATCCGGTAGAGCAAGAGGTTCTATTCGATGCGAAGGAGCTCGTCATCGATCCCATGTCGGAGCGCCTTGCGTACGGGAATAAGCGCAGCAAACGCTCCAATCTGTTCGATTACTGCGGGCGAGCCAAGTGGATTTCGGATGCCATGGTTCCCGCGCACGCCGACGGCTGGTTGAGCACGATCGAGGAGGCGGCCGGTCGCACGGACCGGGAGCGCGAATATCTTGGGCGGCGCGACTGGAAGGCGGCGACCAGGCGTATGCGCGTGCTGCCCCAAAAGGCACGCTTCACTTCCACGCCGGATTTTTCGAAGGTCGCCTCGCCAAGGAAAGCTCTGCGAACGTTTGTCGATGAGACGCGACGCGCTGGTTCGCAGCTCATGTTTGTTGCAGCGCTAGATGAAGATCTGCGCACCATGGAGCGGATGAGCGGGGTCAAAGCAGAGCGCTTTTCCGACTGGAGCGAGGCTACGGCCGGATGCAATCGCGCCGCGGCACTATTGGCCGACTTCGATACTGGATTTGTCGAATCCGGCCGGAAACCTCTTGTCGTCGTGACGGCGTCCGACGTGCTCGGCAGCAGGGCCCATCATCCACAGCCCATGACCAGGGCCGGGAATGCTGCCTTCGACCACGCTGATGTGCCGGAGGTCGGCTCAGTGGTGGTTCATCTGCAGCGAGGTCTGGCTTTGCTCGAGGGCTTGCGGACGGTAGCAACGGGGGGTGTATCGTCGCGTGAGATGATCAGGCTCGCATTCGCAGGAGATGATGCCGCTCTCGTTCCGCCAGCCGACCTGACCCTGATCTGGCCCTACGCGTCGGAACTCGGGGAGTTGACTCTGGACAAGGCCGACGGAAGTACGTGGTGGGCGCGGCGCACCGAGGCGGAGCAAGAGCTTCAGCTTGCCGGCAAGCAGCTTGCAAAACACATCAGCCAGCGACGCCGCCGGCGAGCTGCGAAACTCGTGCCACCGGGTTCGATCTACGAGAGGTTTGTTGCGCGTTTCCCCTATTTCACGACGGTAGACCAGTCCAAGGCCATTCGGGACGTCCTGGATGACCTTGCCTCAGGTCACCCTATGGACCGAGTGATTTGCGGTGACGTCGGATTCGGCAAGACCGAGGTGGCTTTGCGGGCGGCGGCTGCCGTTGTGCTGTCCGGGAAGCAGGTGGCGATGGCTGTGCCGACGACCGTCTTGGCAAGACAGCATGTCGCGACCTTCCGCAAGCGTTTCGCTCCGTTCGATATCGAGGTCGGAAGCCTGTCTCGCGGCGCGTCAACGTCCGAGGCAAGGGCGGCGAAGGAAGATCTCAAGAGCGGAAGATTGAAAATCGTGGTCGGAACGCAGGCTCTGACCTCGAAGGACGTGAAGTTCGCTGATCTTGGCTTGGTTATTATCGACGAGGAACAGCATTTCGGCGCAGCGGAGAAGGCGAAGCTTTCAGCGCTGACCAAGGGCGTCCATACCCTTTGGATGAGCGCCACGCCGATCCCGCGGACGCTCGCGGCAGGTTTGGCAGGCTTCAGAGATCTCAGCGTTATTGCCTCTCCGCCCGTTCACCGACTTCCGGTCGTCACGAAGATCGCTCCGCTTTCCGACGCTGCAATTGTCGCGGCGCTGTTGCGCGAACAGAGACGCCATGGGCAAAGCTTCTTGATCTGTCCGCGTATCCAGGATCTGGATCCGATGCTGGCGCGGGTACATTCGATGGCTCCTGATCTCCGCATAGTCTGCCTTCATGGCAAGCTGTCCGCCGACCAAATGGACGACCGGATGATGAGCTTCGTCGAGGGCGCAGCGGACGTCTTGCTGGCAACCAACATTGTCGAAAGCGGTCTCGATATCCCGCGGGCCAACACGATCGTGGTCTGTTGGCCTGAAAGGTTTGGTCTCGCGCAACTCCATCAGCTCAGGGGAAGGGTTGGGCGCGGCGGGATACGTGCGTTTGCGCATTTGCTGACCGATACAGACGCGGAGCGATCCGAGAAGCGGTTGGCGGTTCTCGAGGAGTTCAGCAGACCTGGAGCGGGTTTTGCAATCAGCGCTCGCGATCTCGACCTGAGAGGGGCAGGGGACCTGCTTTCGGAGCGGCAGTCCGGCCATTTGCAGGTGTTCGGACCGGTGCTCTACAGCCACCTTCTCAAATTGGCCTCGGAGAAGGCCGACGACAGGGCTGCCGATCTGTGGGTGCCTGACCTAAACCTTCCGGTCGTCGACATGGTGCCGCCGGGCTACATACAGTCAGAGACGGTTCGTCTGGAAATATACGCTCGCGCTGCCAGGTGCCGAAGTGAGGACGAACTGGAGGATCTCGAGGAGGAAACGCTACGTCGCTTCGGCAAACTGCCGCCGGCAGCCCGCGATTTCTTTGCCGCTGCAAAGCTCAGGATCGACTGCAGGCGACGGGGTATCGTAAGATTGGACGTCGGACGGGAGGCGGTAGCCGCGACTTTCCTGCCGGGACGACTCCGGAAGTCCAGAGCGCGATCGTTGCAACGCGACGGCGATCGCGTTGTCTACACAAGCAAGGATCGCGAGGGGGCGCTGAGAAAGGTCGAGGAGTTTCTCGACGCTCTGGACGAGTGATTGCGGCGTCGGGCAAGCCGCCGCAACGTGCGCACGGGCTGCGAGCCTCTTGCTAAGGCACCCGCCGCGACCATCAGGTCTCTGGGTGATGACAGGCGACACCCCCATCACCATCAGCTCGCCATTCGGGATACACGGTCCTGCATACATCCGACGCGCGAGGGCAACGGGGATGAAAGTGACATCCTGCAGGCGGATTGGCGGCGGATGGAATTTCGCCGATGATACGTGGCAGCGTGCCTCGTATTCCCGGGTCGGGGATTGGCGAAGCATCACGCAGCATACGGGTGTAGGGATGACGTGGTGCGCCGAATACGCGCGCCACCGAACCGTCCTCCACAATACGCCCGAGATACATCACCGCGACGCGCGAGCAGAACCACCGCACGACACCAAGATCGTGACTGACGAACACGAATGTAAGGTCGCGCCGTGCCTGCAGGTCCTTCAGCAGCAGCAGCACCTGAGCCTGAACGGAGACGTCGAGTGCGGAGACCGGCTCGTCGGCAACAATCAGTTCGGGTTCGACGGACAACGCACGAGCAATTCCGATCCGCTGACGCTGCCCCCCGGAAAATTCGTGGGGGTGGCGGTCATAGGCGGACGGCGGCAGGCCAACCTCCTCCAGCAATGCGAGTGCGCGTTCGCGCGCGGCGCGACCGCGGGCAAGACCGTGCACGCCAAGTGGCTCGGTCAGAGCCTCGCCGATCGTGCGTCGCGGATTGAGCGACGAATAGGGGTCCTGGAACACGATCTGCATGCGGCGGCGCAGCCGCTGCAGCATGGATCCATGGGCGCTGGTCACATCGATGTCGGCGAAGCGTACGCGGCCGGCATCCGGCGGAATCAGGCGCAGCACGGCGCGCGCCGCAGTCGACTTGCCGCAGCCGGACTCGCCGACGAGACCGAACGCCTCGCCACGCGCAACTGCGAAGCTGACCCCGTCGACAGCGCGGACTTTCGTTGTGACCGGACGTGGAAAGCCCTTGGTCACCGTGAAATGCTTGGCGAGGTCGCGAACCTCGAGCAGGGCTTGCGACGCGGTCATTGGGCGTTCGCTTTCGGATCGGTCACGTCGCAAAGGCCGTCACCTACGAGGTTCAGTCCTAGCACCAGGACAAGAATGGCCAGTCCCGGCCATATGCACAGCCATGCCGAATCGAGAATGTTCTCAAATCCGTCCCGCATCATGCCGCCCCAGGTCGGCGTCGGCGGCTTGACGCCGAGCCCGATAAAGGACAGCGAGGCCTCGGTGCGAACTGCGGTCGCCATCCAAAGCGTGCCCATGACCAACAGATCGGTGACGATGTTGGGCAGCACATGCACGAGCAGAATGCGTAAGTGCGAGAAGCCGAGGGCACGGCCGGCCTCGATGAAGGCACGTTCCTTGAGCACGAGGACCGGGGCTCGCGCAATGCGCGCGAACGGGGCTATCGCGGTTAGCGCAATGGCAATGATGAGATTGGTGACGCTCGACCCAAGCAGCGCCACCATGATCATGCCGAGGATCAGGCTCGGAAACGACAGGAGAACATCCATCACCTGCATGGTCACGAGATCGAAACGGCCGCCGATATAGCCGCTGATCATGCCGATCGCACCGCCGACGACGATGGCGCCGACGATGGAGAGAAAAGACACCAGTAGCGATACCCGGGCCCCCCAAAGCAGCCGTGACAGCACGTCACGGCCGAACTGGTCGGCGCCGAGCAGATAGTCGGAACCGGGTCCCGCCAGGCGATCGAGAATATTCTGTTCGAGGGGATCGCGAGGAGCAAGCCACGGCGCGAGCAGCGCGCCGATGACGACGATCGCACAGAGAACGACGCCGGCGAGTGTCGTAGGGTCGCTCAAGAGGCGGCCGGCCATCACACGCCAGGGCGAACGCGGTGCAGAAAGGGCCACATCGGTCATTGCTTGACCCTCGGATCGATGAGGCCATAGCTGATGTCGGTGATCAGGTTCACCACCACGATCAGGAAACAATAGATCACCATCATGCCCTGCAACATGGTGTAGTCGCGCTGGGTCAGCGCACTGACGATCACCTTGCCGAGGCCGGGTCGATTGAAGACGATTTCGGTGAGCACTGAATTGCCGATGAGGATGCCGACATAGAGGCCGACCACGGTGACTACCGGGATCAAGGCGTTGGACAAACCGTGGCGCCAGATGATGACGCGCCGTGGCACGCCTTTCGCGCGCGCGGTGCGGATGTAATCCTCGCCGAGAACCTGCAGCATCGAACTGCGCGTCACGCGGATGACATAGGCCGCCATGACGATGCCGAGGGTCGTCGCGGGCAGGACGAGCTTGTGCAGGCCATCGATCCAGTCGCCCGGCCGCGGATTGCCGATCACTGGAAACAGGTGAAGTTGCAGCGCGAAGACGATCAGGAGAAAAATGCCCGAAACAAAAACGGGAAAAGACAGCCCGAGCAATGACAGCAGGCGCGTGAGTACGTCGATCGGGTCGTTGCGGTGGAGGGCAGCCCAGACGCCGGCGGGAATGCCGATCAGGCAGCCGATCGCCATGGCTGCCAGCGTCAATACGATGGTGTGCGGCAAAGCATCGGCAATCTCAGTCCAGACCGCGCGATGTGTGACCATGCTGGTGCCGAGGTCGCCGCGCAAGGCGTGACCGAGGAATTCGAAATATTGCGTGCCGATCCAGCGATCGAGGCCGAGTTCGGCGCGCAAGGCCGCGAGCGTTTCCGGGGTGGCCCGATCGCCCAGGATGGCGATAGCCGGATCGCCGGGGACCACGCGCACCAGAAGAAAGACGAGCGTCAATACCGCGAGCAGCGTCGGTATCGAGGCCAGCAATCTTCGGACGATGAAACCAATCACCGGGCGATCCCTTAGCTTGGTCGCGTTTACCTCACTTGAAGTGCGTGGCTTCGGTCAAGAGCGGACCGAGCGACAGCGACGCCTTCAACTCGTAGCCGTAGTCGAGGTCGGTGCGATGCGCCCAGATTTGCAAGGCCTCCGCCAGCGGAACGGCGCAGACCGCTGCAACGATCTTCTTCTGGGCCTCCACCCAGAGTGCGACCTGCTTCTCCGTGTCGGTCTCGGTCTTGGCGGCATCGATCTCCTTGTCCGCCACGTCACAGTGGCTGAAATTGGTGACCGCCGTCGGCTTTCCGACGATGCTTGCCGAGTGGAAGAACTGGGTGAGGTAGATGTCCGCCACCGGGAAGCGTGCCGCGGCGTAGTAGACGATCGGACTCAGATCCTTGCGGATCTGTTGGTGGAAGGTGGCGTGATCAACGACCTGGATGTCGAGATTGATGCCGGCCTTGCGCAGCTGCGCCTGCACGACCTGCATGCTGCCCAGCATCTGCGGCAATTGCGTGTGGATGATCTTGATCGTCACGCCATCGGGATAGCCCGCCTCCTTGAGCAGCGCCTTGGCCTTTGCGACGTCGGTATTGACGAGACCAACATCCTTCGAGAATCCGAGATAGCCTGCCGGAATCACACTCTGGCCGGGCCGTGCGGTGTCAGTGCCCTGCCACTTGACGAGTTCCGGCCGGTTGACGGCGTAGGCGATCGCCTGCCGCACGCGGATGTCGTCGAGGGGCTTCGCCGTGATGTTGAGATTGAGATTGGCGAGCTCGCCGGGCTCGAAGATGTCGACGATCGAGTTCGGCAATGTGCGGATGCGGTTGATCCAGGCCTGATCCTGTTTGCCATATATGAGGTCAATCTCGCCGTTCTGGAAGGCAAGGTCGCGAGATGAATCGGAGGGAATGTAGCGATAGCTCACGTGCTCGAGCTTCGGCTTGCCTCTGAAATAACCGTCGAAGGCCGCGAGTTCGAGCGACTGGTTTGGGGTGTCGGAAACGAAGGCGAAGGGGCCTGTGCCGACCGGATTGCGCGTGAAGTCCGCGCCATATTTCTCGACCGCCTTGCGGCTGACGATGTAGCCGCCGGAGTAATTGGTGAGCAACCCGAGCAGGCTCGGCACCTGCCGCGCCAGGACGATGTGGACCGTATCGGGATCCGTTGCTTCGATGGTCTTGAACGCGGCGAAGTCGGCGGAGAAGGCCGAGGTCTTGGCGTCGCCGGCTCTCTTAAGACTGAACACAACGTCATCGGCGGTCAGTTCGCCAAAGTCGCCGTGAAACTTGACGCCGTGGCGAAGGTGGAAAGTCCAGTCGAGCTTGTCGGCACTCGAGTCCCACTTCTCCGCGAGATCTGGTTCGATCTGCGTCGGGTCCATGGTTCCCGGCCTGAAGCGTACGAGTCCGTTGTACATCCAGGCAACCACGGTGCGGTCGATGGTGCTGACTGCACGATGAGGATCGAGCTGGCCGACGTCCTGTGCGGCCATGCCGACTTTCAGATCGCTCTTCGGCGCCGCCGAAGCGGGCGCTGCAATGAAGATAGCGGCTGCAAGTGCCGCGCTAAGCGTAATGCGAGGCGTCATGTCTATGTCCCTGGTGGTTGAACAATCCGGACTCTGCGAAACGATCGATACGGAACGGCTCGAGCGGGACATCCGTGTGTCCGTCGAGGACCAGCTCACTCATGATGGCTCCGATGGCCGGGCCAAGCTGGAAGCCGTGACCGGAGAATCCGAATGCATGAAACAGGCCAGGCGTCGTGCGGCTCGGCCCGATGACCGGAATATCGTCCGGCGTTTCGCCGTCGATGCCGGTCCAGCTGCGGATCACTTGTGTGCCGGCGAGCTGCGGCACGAGCTGCAGTGCCTTTGCCATGACCGCGGAGCTTGCCTCGGGGGATGGTCGCGACGAGGGAACATCCGGATCGGAGTGTCCGCGACCGCCGCCCAAGATCACGTTCCCCCGCCGGATCTGACGGAGATAGACGTCGCCACCGACGACGCCCAGATTGGGTGCAATGAAGTAGGGCAGGGGCTCGGTCACGAGCATGTTCGGGTTGAGCGGCGAAACCGGAACCTGCTCGCCGAATGCCGCGGCAACCGCGCCTCCCCAATAACCGGCTGTGTTGACGAGATACCGGGCACGAAATTCTTGCTCGCCCGACGTCACGATGAACTGAGCGCCGTCGTGCGCCAGCTTGCTGACCGACGTGAATTGACGGATATCGGCACCTGCATCGCGCGCGGTCCGTGCGAGAGCCGGGCTCAACAGACGGGGGTTGGCGGCGCCGTCGTCGGGCGCGAACGAGCCAGCCACGACATCGGGGCCGAGCCAAGGATACTGCTGATGGATGGCGTTGCCACCGATCATGATCAATGGGAGTCCGTTGGCTTTGGCAACGTCGAGATAGGCGATGAGCTCGGCTTCCTCAGCCTGGTTGCGCGCAAGCTTGAGATGACCAGTGACCTCGAACTCGCAGTCGGTGCCGATGAGTTCCGGAAGCCGTGCCCAGATTTCGCGAGAACGGCGCGCGAGCGGCAATTCGGCCGGATGCCGGCCCTGCTGGCGTACGCCGCCGTAATTGACGCCGCTGGCTTGCCCGCCGACCTGGCCGCGTTCGAGCAGAATGCAGCGCACGCCGCGCTTTGCAAGATGCAGGGCCGTGGAGCAGCCGGCGCCGCCGCCGCCCACGATCAACACGTCGGTGGACGTCGCGCTCATGCGGCCTCCGCGGGAAGAATGGGGATCGGCTTCACGGGCGGCTGTCCGCGCAGGCGGCCGACCTGCTCAACCGGGCAGGACATCGTGGCCGCCAGCACCTCGGCCGCGGCCGCGCCGCAGACGCGCCCCTGGCAGCGTCCCATGCCGACGCGGGTGAGGGCCTTGGCCCGATTGACTTCCGACGGCGGAAGCGTCGCGAGGGCTTCGTTCGCGGCTGCGCGCAATTCGCCCGCCGTGATCACTTCGCAGCGGCAAAGGATCGTATCGTCGGCCATGGCTGCGGCAAGCTTTGCTGGAAATGGAAATGCGCGCTCCAACGCGGCGCGGAAGGTTTCACCTTCTGCCAGCGTCGTATCGAGGCGTGCGACTGCGCGCGCATCGACCGCCATACCGCGTGCCGCCAGTACGGCCCAGGCGGCTCGCGCACCGGCCGCCTCGGCAAGATCGGCGCCGCGAATGCCGCTGCCGTCGCCGGCAAGGAACACGCCTTCGACGGGTGTTCGCCCGCTCCGGTCCTTGCGAGGCTGCCAGTTGTGCTGCACGGGATCGAAGTCGAACGGCACGCCGGCGAGATCGGCAAGCTGCGCCTCCGGCTTCAGCCCAAAGCCGAGTCCGACGGCGTCGACTGGCGCCCCGTGCTTGCCGCCGTGCGCGTCGCGCCAGCTCACCGATTCGACCCGACCGTCGCCCTCGATCGCGAGCGGTGTTGCGCCCTCGATGACGGGGATGTCGTGCGCCCGCAACCAGGCGCTGTAGTAAAGGCCTTTGGCAAAAGTTGCGCCGCCGCGCATCAGCCCGAACGCCTGTCTCGCCTTCGTGGCGAACGGTGTCGTGTCGAGCACGGCCGCAATTTGCGCGCCGGCCCGGGCATATTGATAGGCGACGAGATAAAGCAGGGGCCCAGTCCCGAGAAAGGCAACGCGCGCGCCGATGGCGCAGCCCTGCGCCTTCAGTGAAATCTGCGATCCCCCCAGGGTGAATACCCCCGGCAGTGTCCAACCTGGGAGCGGGATCACCCGATCCATCGCACCAGTGCAAAGGACCGTCTGCACGAACGGCACAGCACTCGCCTTTCCGTCGCAGATCGTGTCGATCACGCCGGAACGCAAATTCCATGCGAGTGTTCGTGGCCGAAAATCGATCGAGGACCGCAACTGGTCGAAGGTGTCGTGTATGGCCTGTGCCTTCGCAGCCTCGAAGCCGTAGAGGGCACGCTTGGTGCGGTGGAACCCGGCGGGCTGGCGCTGATAGATGCGCCCGCCGTTCTCCGGCGCTTCGTCGATCACGATTGGACACAGGCCTGCGCCGACAAGAACCTCTGCCGCGCGCGTGCCGGCCGGACCGGCGCCGACGATGACGATGCTCATGGCTGCACCATCCTGCGGGATACGCGCATGCCTTCGGCAATTGGGGTAGTGCAGGCGCGCACGCGGCCGCCTCCCTCGACGTTCACCCAACAATCCTGGCACGCCCCCATCAGGCAAAAGCCCGCACGCAGACCATCGCCGAATTCGCTGGCGCGCAGGTAGCCTTCTTGTGCGAGAATGGCCGTGAGCAGGGTGTCACCCTCGAGCGCGGCCACAGGCGCGCCGTCGAGCATGAATGACACCGCGGCCCGATCGGTCTCCGCCAGGCGTTGCAATCTCATAGCATGTCCTCCAGCCGGCAATTGACCAGCAGCTCGGCGATGGTCGCGGTATTGGGCAGTCGCAGGACCGTCGCGATCAGTTCGGCGATGTCGCGCGGATCGCTCATTTTCTCGCGCGGCCATTTGGTAACATGCGCGGTCATGTCGGTCGCAACGAAGCTCGGGCAGATCGCAGTCGCGCGGATGCCGTGGTCCCAGCCGTATTGCCGTACGGCGTGGGTCAGCGCGATGAGCGCAAACTTGCTCATGGCGTAACCGGCATTGGGATTGCGGACGCGCTTGCCCGACATCGAGGCGACGTTGATCACGCGTCCTTCGCCGCTCTTGGCGAGGTGCGGCAGCGCGAGGCGCATGAGCCGCATCGGAGCCTTGACGTTGATCAGCATCATGGCGTCGAGCGCCGTTTCGTCTGGATCAGTCAGATTGGCGTCCGGATTGATTCCAGCAGCGTTGATGAGGCCGTCGAGACGCCCGAAGCGCTCGATCGTCGCCGCAACCCATGCTTCCGCCGAGGCCAGCGACTCCGCGTCGTAGCGCTGCAGCATGAGCCGGTCGGATCCGACCAGTCCGCGCGTATCGCGCACGCCGGCCGAGACGTGATGGCCGCCCGCGACCAGGCGCTCCACCACGGCGCGGCCGATCCCGCGCGAAGCGCCGGAGACCATCACAACACGACCGGTCGCCTCAAGCACGGGCAAGCTCCCTGGCAAAGGCGTTGGTTGCGATGTGACACCGGGCGAGATGCCGTGGGGCAGCGGCGGCCAGAACTTGCGGCGTCTCGCAGCCTTCGCGGCGCAACGGGCAGCGCGGCGCGAAGCGGCACCCCTTCGGCATGTCGGTGAGGGGCGGCACGCGGCCTGGAATGGCGGCGAGCGTCTGCTCCGCGCGATCCATGCGCGGAATCGCCGAGAACAGCGCGCGCGTATAGGGATGGGCGGGCATTGCGAAGATGTCGCGCACGGGCGCCTCTTCGACAATCTGGCCCGCATACATGACCGCAACGCGATCGGCGATCTGGGCAACGACGCCAAGATTATGGGTGATGAACAGCATGGCCATGCCGTGCCGCGACTTCAGATCGGCGAGCAACCCGAGCACCTGTGCCTGTATGGTGACGTCAAGCGCGGTTGTCGGTTCGTCGGCGAGCAGCAGCGTTGGCTCGCACGCGAGCGCCATTGCGATCATCACGCGCTGGCGCATGCCGCCCGAGAACTGATGCGGATAATCGTGGAAACGCTGCTTGGCGGACGGAATTTTCACCTCTTCGAGAACCGCGAGCGCCTTCGCCTCGGCCTCTGCCCGCGGCAGGCTGCGATGGACGCGCAACGCCTCGGCAACCTGCGACCCGATGCTCATCACCGGATTGAGGCTCGTCATCGGCTCCTGAAAGATCATCGCCATGCGATTGCCGCGCAGAGCCTCGAACTTTGCCTCATCAAGAGTTCGCAGATCGACACCGTCGAGCAGGATGCGGCCCGCCGGCACGCGACCATGCGGTTGCGGCACGAGACCCATTATAGAGAGGGCCGTGACCGATTTTCCGCAGCCGGACTCGCCGACCAGGGCCAGCGTCTCGTTGCGGTCGAGCGCGAAGGACACGCCATCGACGGCCGCATACCATTCGGCACGAATGCGGAATTCGGTCCGAAGATCTTCGACACGCAAGACCGGTTCGCGCATGGAGCAGGACTGCCAGAGCGAGGGCGCTACTCACCCATTCAGGTCTTTGATCTGCGGTATGTCAATGCCATATTCCAATATATGCAAGGGTCTGACGGACTGTTCCGGTATGTATAATTCGAGGGCGACAATAGAGAGAGTATTTTCGTCTGATGGATGATCCGTCCAGCGTTGGTCCTTCCGGAAGTCTGCCGCGCGCCGTCGCCTTGCTGCGTGCGCTGGCCGCGTGCGGCAGCGACGGGATGCGGTTGACGAATGCGGCCGAGACGGCTGGACTGACGCCAGCCTCGGCGCACAGATTGCTTCGCATGCTGATCGACGAGGGCTTGGTCGTGCAGGATGCCCGCAGCAAGCATTATCGATTGAGCATCGAGTTTTTTGCGCTTGCCGCCCGGGCCGGAAACCCCGGCAATCTGCGCGAGGTTTGCCGGCCGGCCCTATTGCGGCTGTCGGCGGCCTTGGGCGATACGGTCTTTCTTCTGGTGCGCAGCGGATATGATGCAGTCTGCCTCGATCGCTGCGAAGGACCGGTGCCGATCCGCTCTTTCACCGGCGATATCGGCGGCAAGGTGATCCTTGGGGTCGGGCAGGGCAGCATGGCCATCCTCGCTCACCTGCCTGAGGCGGAGCGTGAGGAGGTGATACGTTTCAACCTGCCGCGCCTTCTCAATTTCGGCCTGTTCGACGAGGTGTTCTTCCGCAATGAGATCGAGCGAGTGCGGGAGAGCGGTTACGCCGCGCGCGGCACCGGGCTTCTGCCGGGCATGGCCGGTGTTGCTGTTGCGATCCTTGATCGCGAGCGACAGCCGCTTGCCGCGATCAGTATTGGCAGCACAATCGAGCGGCTCAATTCGGAGCGTTTGCCGACTGTGGTCCAGGTGCTCAGGCGCGAGGCCGAGGCACTGGCACAGAAGATCAACCCGTTCGATACCGCCTTGCGGAGACCCGGGCAATATGCCGGTTCGTATTGAGATGTCCCATGTGCACCAACTCCGCCGCGAGCTCAACTGACTGCCAACGGTGTTGCCGTCCGCGGTTGCGGGAAATCGTGCGGACCGATCAATACATAGACGGGGAGGTGAAGAGGGGGGACGCCTTCGGACCTTACCGGGTCGCGAGGTGAATGCCAGCGAGCATGCAGCGCACGGAGCCGCCGGCGAGTTCGATCGTCGGCACGTCGATCGGAAGCAGCGTGATATGGCGTTCAAGGGCGGCGATCTGGTCCTTCCGCAGGGCCTTCAGGGCACGTGATGAGAGGGCCAGGATCCTGCCAGTCTTGCTCTGGAGCTCGATCGCATTTCCCGCGAATTCGTTGAGTTGATCGTGACTGAGGTCGAGGACGACGCGACCCGTGTTCGCCAGCCTCTCCGCAACCTCGGCGCGCCTCGCCGTGTCGCGAATGGTGGCAAGCCCGATCAGGCAAACGTCGGTCCCAATGCACATCAATACGTTCGTGTGGTAGATGGCTCGACCGGCCTTATCAACGGCGTCGAATATCATCGGCTCAAAATTGAAGTGGGTGCAGAAGCGTTCAAGCGCGACTTCGTTGGTGCGGTTCGACCGCGCGGCATAGGCGACACGCTCGATGTGATCGAGCACCATGGCACCGGTCCCTTCAAGATAGACGCCGTCCTGCTCGAGGCCGGAATAGTCGATCACATCCTGGACGCGGTAGCGATGCTTGAGCATGTCGATGATGTCGTGTCGTCGCTCGTTGCGCCGGGTCGGCGAGAACATTGGATAGAGCGCAACGTGACCGCCGGCATGAGTTGAGAACCAGTTGTTGGGGAAGACGGAATCCGGGCTCGCGATGCCCTCATCCTCAAACAGATGGACAGTTATCCCGGAGGATTCCAGCCGCTGTGCGGCATTGGTGACCTCGTGATAGGCGGCTGCGGCAGTTGCTGCATGTGCGCGCCCGGTATCGCCGGCCTGGAACGCGTTGTCAGCCGCCGTTGCCGGATTCGGACTGAATTGATGTGGACGGATCATGACCACGCTCGCGGGGGCCTGCGCGGAGGGCTTTTGCATCATTACTGCACTCCGAGGCTGGCGTATATCGGCGCCCTTCGCTCGCACAACAAACCGAAGAGATCGCGTGGATCGACCGGTTCGGCGAGCAGATCGATGTCGTCATAAAAATCTGTTCCGTCGACGAGGTCGTCCAGGAAGCGTAGCGCGGAGAAATCCTCGGTCGCAAATCCCACCGAATCGAAAATGGTGATCTGCTCGCGCGAGCTTCGTCCGCGCACGTCGCCCGCGATCACCCGCCATAGCTCGGTGACCGGAAAGTCCGAGGCCATCTGCTGGATTTCGCCCTCTATTCGCGTTTGCTCGGGAAACTCGACGAAGACGTCACCGCGCAGCAGGATTTCTCGCTGCAGTTCCGTCTTTCCGGGACAATCGCCCCCGACCGCGTTGATATGGATTCCGCTGCCAACCATGTTGTCGGAGAGGACGGTGGCCCTGAGTTTATCGGCGGTCACAGTCGTGATGATGTCCGCGCCACGGACCGCGTCGTGCACGCTTCGGGCGGCTTCAATTTCGAAGCCGAAAGATGCGAGATTGGCGATGAACTTTCTCGTTGCCGCGGCCTCGATGTCGTAGACGCGAAGGTGGCGCATGCCGAGCAACGATTTGAAGGCCAGTGCCTGAAACTCTGACTGCGCCCCCAGCCCGATAATGGCCATTGTTCGGGAGTCGGCACGGGCGAGATATTTGGCGGCGAGCGCCGAGGTGGCTGCCGTTCGTAGTGCCGTCGTGATGGTCATTTCGGCAAGCAATCGGGGATAGCCGGTATCGACATCAGACAGGAAGCCGAACGCCGTCACCGTCTGAAGTCCGGCCCGCGTGTTCTTGGGATGACCATTGACATATTTGACACCGTAGAGACTGCCGTCGCTGGTTGGCATCAGCTCGATGACGCCGTCGCGCGAATGGCTGGCCAGGCGCGGCGTCTTCTCGAAGGCAGTCCAGCGGCGGAAGTCCTCTTCGATATAGGACGAAAGACCGACCAGGTACGGCTCGACGCCGACTGAGCGCACCAGCCGCAACATGTTCTCCACCCCGACGAATCGGACCATCTTCTGCTCCTTTTGCTGGGAGCAGTGTAAATTTTTGCAATTTGCATAGAAAATGGGAATATATAGCAATTTTGTATGCTATATTGCGCATTATGTAGGATCATGAACAGCAATTTGCACAATGCACATCCTTGATGATCTGGACCATCGCTTGGTCGCTGCCCTCCGGGAGGATGGACGAGCTCCGATCTCGAAGCTTGCGACCATTCTCGGCGTGTCGCGCGCCACGGTGCAGAGCCGGCTCGACCGACTTCTGGAATCCGGCGCGGTGCTGGGCTTCACCCTGCGGGTCCGGCAGGACTACGACTCAAACACGATCCGAGCGATCATGATGATCGAAGTCGCGGGCCGCTCTACGACCGCGGTGATCAAGCGGCTTCGCGGCCTTCCGGAACTTCACGCGCTTCACACCACCAATGGTGGTTGGGATCTGATTGCGGAAATCCGCGCGTCCGGGCTCAGCGACTTCGATCGTGTGTTGGGCAAGGTGCGCACGATCGATGGAATCTTGAATACCGAGACCAGCATTATGCTGAGCTCAATCTGAGAAGACTGCTCGCGTCACCGGGATGCCCGGCAAACCATTGAAATCGCAGCAAGTGCGACCGCCTTCCGGGCGCACGAGCCGCGAAAAAGTAAGGGGCAGAGCTGCTCAGCCATATTCCTCGCCGATGCCGTATTCCCGGTAGATCTCGAGTGGATCGGTTTCGGGGAACAGGCGGCATTTTGCCTGGGCGAGGTGCAGGCTGACGGCCGCCGGCTCCTTGCCGCTGGCGAGCATCTTCCGGATGTCGTCCATATGTGCGCGCGGCTGGTGCTTTGGCGCGAGCTGCTCCAGCGCGACCAGCGCGGTTGCCAGCGCCTCGGTGAGCACCCAATCGTCGTGGCCCGTGATTCCCTTCTTCGGCATCGGCAGACCCCACATCGGCAAGTCTGGTGGCAACGCAGTGTAACGCGACTTCCGCTGAATCTCCATTGAGCCGATGCGGCCGCCGCCGTCCACGCGGCGTCGCGGCAAGCCGCCTGCGCTCTCTTGCATTATGGCCAAGCGTAGCTAAAAGGCGCACGCGCGCATCAGCCACCCGGTCGATTCCCGGCCTGCGCCGCGCAGGCACTCTTATCTTTGCTGCAACAATGTTGGCGTAGACCAGCACCCACAGCATTCCAGGCCGGCCTTTCCGGCTTGCGTCCAATATCTCCGCAATTCGCAACGTCGCACGGTCGCGCCGCCCTTCGCTGGAGCCAGCATGGTCTTTTTAAGCTTCGTCTACCGCTTCGTGACCAACTTCGCGTTCCTGGCGATGGTCTATTTCAGCCTGAACTTCATGGAGAAGTACCCGAACCGCGCGATACTCGCGATTCTCGTGCTGGTCTATTCCGGCATGCGCGCGGCCTCGACGCTGCGCGCCTTTTATTTTTACCAGAAGATCGAGAAGCTGGAAGGCGAGACGCGGCGCCTGCAGGCGCCGATCAATGACGGTAGCGGCGGAACCAATGCCCGCAAGCAGATCGTGACCGATGTGGCGCGGTTGCGCCGCGACGGCGAGCTCAAGTCCTATATGGACCTGTTCTTCCTGGCGCTGATCGTGCTGCTATGCGTCGCTGCCATCGTGCGGCAGTAGACGGCTTGTAAGGATTTTACTGCTGCCGCTTCTTCAGGCTCGCGAGCTTGGTCGGGCGTGCCGCGCTTGCGTTGGCGTTTTGCGCCATGTGCTTGGCCGTGGTGCGTGCGGCCGGCGCGCGTCGGCCACCATGGGCGGCGACCGCCGCTGCCCGGCCGCGGCCCTTTGCGTTCCTCGATGAGATCGCATCGGCCGCGCTGCCCCGCGCCAGCGTCGTCGCGACGTGGCGCGCCGCCGTCGTGGCGAAGAGCACTTCGAGCGAGCCTTCCTTGATCTCGAAAAGGTCCCGGCTCGGAACCGGCAGGTTCTCCGCGCCGGCCTTCGCGACGCCCCAGTGCGACGAGGCCACCCGGCGCGGCAGCTCGGCATTCAGATCCGACAGCAGTGGGGCCGGCAGCGTTTCGCTCCGCGTGAAGACGAAGTTCGGAATCCTCGGCCAGCGCACCGCGGCCACATTCTCGCTCGCAGGATGCAGCAGCCATTCGACCGGCTCGGTCGGCGTCGCCGGCCGATCGGCAGTCGCCGGCACCACATGCACGATGCGATAGCCGCGTGCCTTGAGGTCCTGGATGATCTTCGGCAGCGCCGCCACCGTGCGCGGCTGGATGTCGTGCAGGAGCAGAATGCCCTTGCCCTTGGCCTCCAGCCGCTGGATCGCGAGCTGATGGACGCGCTCGGGCGAGACGTGCCGCCAGTCGTCGGCCGGGAAATCGGCGCTCCAGACCTGGATGCCGCGCGAGATGAGATAGTTCTCGACGGCATCAGCGCGCAGCAGCCCGGGAATCCGGAAGAACGGCGCCAGCGCCGACGGATCGGTCATCGCCGCCGTGGTCCACTGGATGCCGCCTTCGATCTCGGCCTGCGCCTTCTCGATCGGCATCTTCTCGAAGGTCAGGGGATGGGTGAGGCTGTGCGTGCCGACGGTGTGGCCGGCCGCGACCAGCTTGCGCACGCCCTCGGGGTTCGCCTTGGCCTGATTGCCGATGGTGAAGAAGGTCGCCTTGATGCACTCATTGGCCAGGATCTGAAGCACCTGGTTCGAGTATTTCGGCAGCGGTCCGTCATCGAAGGTCAGGACCACCTCGTGATCCCTCAGCGGCAGCGTTTCCCGGTACTGCATTGTGCCGATCCGCGGATGCTCGCGGGGGTCGACCACGATCGTGCGCGAGGTGCCGAGCGCGTCGGGATGGCCGGGACAGTCGGCCGCGAGCGCGGCGGCAGGGCCGGCCGTCAAAAATCCGAGGCAGACGATCCAGGACCGTGTTCGGTAGGAAACTCTACGACCGATCATTGCTCTCCGTTTGCCCTCGTACGCGATCCGCGACCGAACATCCATGCGACGCCCGAACCTTGGTCGAAGCCCGGCCGAAATGGTTCAGGCGCGGGTCCCTGGTCGAATTTGCATGGCCTAGCATGAACGGAAGCTTAATTGCCTCGCGATCACGCCATTTTGGGCCGCCGTGACATTCCGGCATCAATGCGCATTGGCGTTCTTTTCCGTCGCCGCCGGGACAATGTGAACGACGTGGTAGGCATTGTCGTGCAGGTACCGCAGGAAGGCCGGCATCATGGCCGCGGTTCGCGCCTGCGCGTCGTGAAACAGGATGATTCCCTTCTTGGCGGCCTCGAGCCGCTCCGTGACCTTCTTCAGCTCCTGCTCTGGGGTGATGTCGTCCCAGTCGTTCGCCCAAAGGTCTGCTCCAAACACGGCGATGCCGCGCGACTGGAGCAGATCGAGCGTCGCCGGCGTGGAATCGAAATAGGGGAAGCGGAAGAACGGCGTCGACGGCGTGCTGGTCGCCACGCCATTGAGTGCCTTCTCGTCGGCTTCGATCCCGCGGTCGATGTTCTCCTTTGCCTGTTCGAAGGAGATTTTCGATGCCATTGGATGCGACCAGGTGTGATGCGCCACCGTGTGACCTTCGGCCGCGATCCGCTTCACCAGTGCCGGGGACTCCGCTGACGACTGGCCGACCAGGAAGAAGGTGGCGCGCACGCATTCGTGAGCGAGTGCCGCCAGCACCTTTTGCGTGTGCGGGGGCCGGGGCCCGTCATCGAAGGTCAGCACGACCTCGTGATCGGCGAGCGGCAGGGTCTGCGGAAAGCTCTTCAGCCCGACCCGCGGGTAGGCCTTGGCATCGACGCTGAGCACGCGCGCGGTGCCGAGCGCATCCTGGCGTGGGCAGTCGGCCGCGTCCGCCGCCGCCGTGGTGCCGGCAAGCACAGCCGCCGCGACGGCGACCGACAGGGGCCATTGGTGCAGACGCATCTTTCTCATTGCGCTCGATATTGCCTTGTGACTATTGCCTGAACTCCAGCTCAGACCAATTGATCCATCCTGTCAAACGGCGAGGCGCGCCTTGGACGAACATATGGACGTTGCCGAGGCCGCCGGGGCCTCGGTCCTCGAGCACGTTCCCATGCGTAACGAAGATGGCGAAATTCGTCACGAATTCGTCGCGGAGATCGCACGGGCCATCGAAGCCTCCGACAGCACCCAGTTGCGGGCCATCGTCGCGGAACTGCATGAGGCGGACCTCGGCGACCTCATTGGCGCGCTGGAGCCGGACGACCGCGTCCGGCTGGTCGAGCTGACGGGGCGCGATTTCGACTTCTCGGCCCTGAACGAGGTCGACGAGGCCGTGCGCGAGGAGATCCTCGAGGAACTGCCCCCGGAAACGGTCGCCGAGGGTGTCCGCGAGCTCGAATCCGACGACGCCGTCGAGCTGCTCGAGACCCTCGATGAGGCGGATCAGGAGGAGATTCTCGAGAAACTGCCACTGCCCGAGCGCGTCGCGCTCGAACGCAGCCTGCTTTATCCGGAAAACTCAGCCGGAAGGCGGATGCAGACCGAGTTCATCGCGGTGCCCCAGGATTTCACCGTGGGCCAGGCGATCGACTACATGCGCGAGACGCCCGATCTGCCGGACCGCTTCTACGAGATCTACGTCGTCGACAAGGACCAGCACTGGCAGGGCGCCGTTCCGCTCGACGTGCTGTTGCGCGCTCGCCGCCCGGTGCCGCTCGCGGATCTCTGCGACGAGGATCGCCGCCGCGTCTCCGTCCTGGAGGACCAGGAGGAGGTGGCGCGCATGTTCGGCAAGTACAATCTGGTTGCGGCTCCCGTCGTCGATACCCAGGATCGCCTGGTCGGCGTCGTCACCGTCGACGACGTCGTCGACGTCATCGAGGAGGAGGCGGACGAGGACCTGAAGGCGCTCGGCGGCGTCACCAGCGACGAAGAACTGTCCGACAGCGTGCTGACCATTGCGCGCGCCCGCTTCAACTGGCTCCTGGTCAATCTCGCCACCGCGTTCCTGGCGTCTTCCGTGCTCGGCCTGTTCGAGGGGCAGCTCGAGAAAATGGTGGCGCTCGCCGTGCTGGCGCCGATCGTGGCCAGCCAGGGCGGCAACGCCGCGACCCAGACCATGACGGTCGCGGTGCGGGCGCTCGCCACCCGCGAACTCGGCTCTTCCAACGCCTGGCGCGTGGTGATGCGCGAGACCTTCGTCGGCCTCGTCAACGGCCTCGCCTTTGCGGTGATCACCGGCATTGCCGCGGTGGCCTGGTTCAAGATCCCGGGCCTCGGCATCGTCATCGGTCTTGCGATCATCTGCAACCTCGTCGCCGGCGCGCTCGGCGGCATTCTGATCCCCATGGGGCTCGAACGGGTGCGGGCCGATCCCGCGGTCGCCTCCGGCACCTTCGTCACGACGGTGACCGATGTCGTCGGCTTCTTCTCCTTCCTCGGCATTGCGAGCTTGTGGTTCGGGCTGAAATAGGCGTGGGAGTTCGTAGCCCGGATGGAGCGAAGCGTAATCCGGGTTTTTGCCCCAAGTGACAGCCGGTCCCGGATTGCGCTTAGCTCCATCCGGGCTACCGGCGACTATCATTAATCCGAACTTAAGCCACCTCGATCATGATCGCTCCGCTTGGGGATGAACATGCGGTTGCGGCTGAAAGCGGACGGACGGATCGTCGAGTTGCGGGACGGGCAGGAGCTTCCGCTGCAAGACGCGGCTGCGCCGAGCGAAGCCGGCCCGCTTGAAGTGCGCGACCTGCGCCGTCGCGCCTGTCTCACCCAGATGGAGTTCGCCGCAAAACTCGGCGTGCCCGTCGAGACCATCCGCAACTGGGAGCAGGGCAAGCGCGCGCCGCGCGGACCTGCGCGGGCGCTGCTCGCGGTGATCGCGCATGCGCCCGACACGGTCTTCCGGGCGCTCGCCAAGGCCTGACGATAAGGCTCATCCGGCCAATCCGGATATCGCCAGCCACCTCGGTTGGCAGCCGCGGGCTCGGGGTCCATAATGCAACCGGGGGCGAGCGAGGAGAGGATTCCTCATGCTGTTCGTCGAGGCCAATGGTGCAAGCATTCCGGCTCTCGGGCTCGGGACCTGGGAGCTGAGCGGCCGGAACTGCGCGCGCGTGGTGGAGCAGGCGCTGCGGCTTGGCTACCGCCATATCGACACGGCACAGGTCTACGACAATGAGCGCGAGGTCGGCGACGGTGTTCGCGCCTCCGGCGTGCGCCGCGACGACGTCTTCATCACCACGAAGGTCTGGACCAATCATTTCGCCCCCAACGATCTCGAGCGCTCTGTCAAGGAAAGCCTGGTCAGGCTTCGGCTGCCGTCGGTCGATCTGTTGCTGCTGCACTGGCCCAATCCGCACGTGCCGCTTGTCGAGACGCTCGGCGCGCTGGCGCATGCCAAGCGGCTCGGGCTGACGCGGCATATCGGCGTCTCCAACTTCACGGTGGCGCTCATCGAGGAAGCGATCGCTGCGTGTCCGGAGCCGCTGGTCTGCGACCAGGTCGAGTTTCATCCGTATCTGGATCAGAGCAAGGTGAGGGCGGCCTGCGACAAGCACGGTCTTGCAGTCGTCGCCTACAGCCCGATCGCCAGGGGGCGCATCAAGAACGACGAGACCATGGCCGGGATCGGCCGAGCCCATCGCAAGACAGCCGCGCAAATCTGCCTGCGCTGGCTGGTACAGCAGAACGTCGTCGCCATCCCGCGCACCTCGCGCGTCGAACGTCTGTCGGAAAACATCGAGATCTTCGACTTCGAATTGTCGCCCGACGAAATGGGCCAGATTGCCGCGCTCGCCCATCCCAAGGGCCGGCTGACCGATTTCGGCTTCGCGCCGAAATGGGATTGAGGCGCCGCATTCATATGCTAGGACCGTGGATAGCAACCGAAGTTGGGCCATGGATTGGCGGCGGATCATACGGACGGACCTCGCGGCGTCGGCCGTCGTGCACCTGACGCTGGTCGCGCTGATCGTCCTGATCAGCGAGGTGCATCCGTTCCATCCCCCGCCGAGCGACACGGTCGCCGTCGACATCGTGACGCCGGAGGAACTGAAGCAGAAGGAGCCGGAACCGACGCCGTCGCCGCAACTATCGTTGCCCGAGCTGACCGCGAAGGACAAGGCGGAAGCGCCTGCGCCGCCACCGCCTCCGCCGCCGCAACCAGCACAGCAGCCATCGCCGCTGCCGACGCCACAGGCTTCACCGCAGCCGCAGCCTTCGCCCACGCCGATCAAGCGCGAGGCCAAAGCTCAACCGCAGCCTCAGCCTCAGCAGCAACCTGCGCCGCAGGCCCCGAGCTACAAACCAGCGGAGCCCGATGTCACACTCAAATACGGCGTGATGCTCGGCTTGCCCGCCGAGCTGCCGCCCTTGTCGAAAGACGCTCCCAAGGATGATGACACTGGCGGTGCCACGACCGCTGAGGCGGCCAAGCTTCCGGCCAACGTCATCGCCGAATTCCGCCGCCACCTGCGAAGCTGCGCCAAGCTGCCGGACACGATCGCGCCGTCCGACAACATCCACATCAAGATGCGCACCTTCATGACGACTGATGGCCAGCTCGCCACCGTCCCCGCACTCATCGAGGCCAGCGCATCGCCCGCCAAGGGCCTCGCCCTGATGCAGGCCGCCAGGGCCGCGCTCCAGGCCTGCCAGCCCTACACCATGCTGCCGGCCGACAAGTACGAGGAGTGGAAGGTGCTGGATCTGACGTTTACGCCGAAGGATTTCGGGGCGTCGTAGGTTCCGTCATCGCGGGTGCAGTCGGTAAATCTAATTTCGTTTTATCGAAATCAACCTCATGCAAAGTAGGGATTGACCGCCGCGTCGACCGGCAACACAAGATATTGTGGCCTCGAAGGTCGAACGCGAGTCGGTTAAAGGCACTGGTTTAGCGCTTCTCAATCTCACCTATGGCCTTCTCGGCCGCTGTTCGCACGCTTTCATCGAGATCGCTTTCCAGGAGTTGTCGCAATACTGGAATGGCGCGTTGTGCTGGCCGACCTATAGAGCCGAGCCACCTAGCAGAACTCTCTCGAATTCCCGCATCCTGGTTTTCAAGCCCTCTCAGTAGATCGTCAATCGCGCTCGCGCTGGCGCCATCGATTGTGTGGGCATAAGCCACAATGCCGGATATTCCTTCAAGTCTCATAGGAGGCCAGTAGCCATTCTCCGCAAGGAGCACTTCTGGATCTTCAGTAGAGCGCATAAACAATTTATACCGTCGCCCAGGCACAAGGTCATGTTCAATTCCCGACCCGTGCTTCTGGGGGCAGACTTTTGGATTTCCACGGCCGTGTACTCTCAGGTCCTTATACGCAGCTACATTCGGTCCTTCGGATATCTCCCCCTTGAATACTGCATCGACTCGAATATCGTAACGATGGTCACCCCCTCTGAAGCTATGGCCAGCGGCCTGCTTGGCCAGAACAACCGCCTCGACGACTACCGACGCTTGTTCTTTCAACTCCTCGCCGGATAGCCGGGAAATCACGCACGCTCTGGTAAGGCTTGTTGCGGAAATCGTAAAAACAATCAGGACATGTAACAGCTTTAGACGCATGTTGGTGCCTAAGAACGTCTCCATCTCGCAACCACAACCGTAGCGAAACGGGAAACTACGTTGACAGCGCTGGTTGCTGTGATTGCGTAGTTGTAATTGCACAGCGTCTTGAGCGAAGCAGGCGGCCGGACTCGATTTGTCGGTGGAGCATCAGGAAAGCCCGTCGACCGTCAGTTCAACGGAATGCGTTCGACATCGTCACCATCATGTTATACCGCTGGATGACGCCGTTGTAGTCCATCGAGTACGTCATGTTGTCGGCGTGGCCCTTGGCGATGTTGTCGCGCATCTCGCGCAATTTGCCGAGAATATCTCGCGGAGCCGAATCGATCGAGGTGGATTTTCCGGACTCGCGGATCGCCGTATCGAAGTCACGCACGGCGTTGCCGAAGGCCGCGAGCGCTGCATCGAACTGCTGGAGGTCTTCGCCACCCTTCGGGCTCGACGGCATCAGGTCGACCGCCTTCTTCGCCAGTGTCATGGTGTTGAGTACGTGCCAGCGCACGCTTTTGCCTTCGGCCTTTTCGATCTTCGCCAATTGCTGATGATCGAGCATGTCCTTGAATTGGTTCTGCAGTGCCTCGGTCGTGGCGCGCGCAGCGAGAAACGCCGTTGCCGCCGGCACCAGCTTTTCATGCAGCGCCTTGCCGCCGGTCATGTTGTCGGAAAGATAGTCCTTTCGATCGTAGTAGGCTTCCGCTTCGTTCAGGATCGGAATCAGCGTTTCGAAGGCTGAGGCGAGCTGCTTCGTTGCGTCGTCGAGTGCAGGGATCGCCGGCTTGTCGCCCGCTGCCTTGCGCGCCTTCTCGATCGCGTCCTTGGCCGACGATCCGACCGAGTACAGGCCATAGATGATGCGTTCCTTGCCTGTCGGGCCGCGCCTCACATCGACCCAGCTCAGATACCTGTTCCAGGATTCTTTGCCGCGCAGCGAGGCGTTCAGGAGGCCGACGACGCCGTTGGACTTTGCGATGTAACGATCCGTGTCCGAATCCGCGATCTCGTGCAGGCCAAGATCGGGAGGCGGCGATTGTTGTTGCTGTGCCATGGCGGTTGCACAATGCAGGATAACCACGGCGGCGAAGATCGTAGACGAGATTTTCAAGAGCGCCCTCATGAATGAACCCGGCCGTGCATGATGGACGGCCGCTTCCCGCGCTGTTCGTCGCAGGAAGCCGTCTGCCGGTTCAATCGACCGGCCACGAACGTTGGACAGCCGCTTCTCCCCGCCATCTCTGAACCGCAGCCTTTGCAACAGCGACAAAAGGGCCGTCAAATCTGCTAGTCGTCGGACCGAATATGGCATCGCCGCAATTTCACCGTACCATCCTCTCGTCCAACCACCTCAACCGCTGGCTGGTCGCTCTCGCGATCGTATTGGTTGGTTCGGCTTTTGCGGGGAAAGACGCCGCCGTAGCGCAGACCGATAGCGGGACCGCCGCACAATCAAGCCGCAGCGACGAAGAGGTCGCAGGTTACGACGATATCGTGCGCCGGTTCGGCAAGTCCGACGAAGCCCAGTTCGCGCCTGCAGGTCGCGGAGGCGCTGCGTAACAAGGCCATGACCCTAGGCTACTCGGGCTACAAGGCCATCATCCGAGCCAACTCGGCAAGACGAAACGAAGCTTTCAACGAAGCTATCGCGGTCTGCGACGATCTCGTGCGCCGGTTCGGGACGGCGACCGAGCCAGCATTGCGCGAGGAGGTCGCGAAGGCTCTTGTCTACAAGGGCATGGCCCTTGCGCTACTGGATCGCAACGACGAGGAGATCGCTGCTTTCGACGATGTCGTGCGCTGGTTCGGCGCGGCGAGCGAGCCAGAGTTGCGCGAGCAGGTCGCGGAGGCGCTGCGCCACAAGGCCATGACCCTGGCTTTCTCGGGTCGAGGAAACGAAGCTTTCAACGAAGCTCTCACGGTCTACGACGATGTCGTGCGGCGGTTCGGGACAGCAAGCGAGGCGTGGTTGCGCAAACAGGCTGCGAGGGCTCTTCACGAAAAGGGCTACGCATTCAAACGATTTGACCGCAACGAGGAGGCGATCGCGGTCTATGACGATGTGGTCCGGCGGTTCGGGGCGGCGGAGGAGGTGGGATTGCGCGAGGAGGCCGCCGAGGCGTTGTTTAGCAAGAGCTCATTGCTCGAACAATTGGGCCGGCGCAAGGAAGCCATCGCGGTCTATGACGACGTGATAGATCGGTTCGGGACAGCGGAGGAAGAGGAATTACGCAATGCGGTCGAGAATGCTCGACACAAGCGAGGCGTCATTCTTCGGCAATGACCTCGCGATCCGGGTCGGCGTCGTTCAGCCCTCGGGTGCGCCGTCATTCGAACGCCGACGGCGGTGGTCCATCACAAAAAATGAATTGAACGCGGATTCTTACGCCGCGAGCGCGCAACGCCTCCATGACCCGACGCGACGGATGACCTGGCGTCGTGACGTCGGCAAAGATCTGATTGCCCCAGAGATGGCATTCCCCGAGTGCGGGCAGATCGAGCAGCGCCTCGATATTTGAATAAGGCCCAATGGTCAGCGTGAGTCGGGTCAGCTTTGGCAGACGCCGAAGCGGCGCGCTCTTGAAGTCGAATACATCCACAGTCGGCAGATCCAAAAGCTCCGTCACATTCCTGCAAAGCTCGATGCCATCGACGCTTTGAACGTCGAACTCATTCGATTCCCCGGACCAAAACGGCCAAATGTAGGAATGGATCGATGATCCTCCATCGGCGCAATCGATGCGTTCGACCGCACCCAGTTGGTCGGCCGTTAGCGGATAGCGCACGAGATAGTCGTAGACGGGGCGAATGAATTCATAGCCTTTCGCATCGATATCAAAGGGCCGGCCATGCACAAAAGAGGCAAGCTCGCGCTTTGTACCAAGATGGATGATGTTGCGATCAAGCAGGTCGCTCAGGACTGCCAGCTTGAAATTGGGGTCACGGAACGGGTGTCCTGGTGGCTCAGTTGGCGCCGGGTACACCATATCGACTTTCGCAGGAAACGCCGCCTTTTCGCTGACGAACCCGATCACGCGCAGCTCGTCGAACAGAAACTGAAGGCGCAGGGTGGTGTTTGCATCGAGTTTCACAGAACCGAGAGTCGGCATGGGATGCTGGCCGGAGCGAATAAGGAGGTCGGGATAAACGAGTTGTGCCTTACGAAGCGGCATGCCCGCCCGAAGTCCGGCAATATCCACGTCAGGCGAAAACGGTGGATCGACCCACAGCGTGCCATACTCGACGCGGCCGACCACCCCGCTGACGTCGATCTGGGCGACGAAAGCGTGACTGCGCCGGAGGCACATGACCTTGCCTTGCTCATGCGGCAGAGGTCCGCGCCATCTGTCGCCCATGAGCTGACGCAGCGATTGCAGGGAATCTCCAGGCCGAACGGCCGCGAGCGATCGCAGAAAATTCAGCTCATCCGACATCAAGCAAATCCAACTGGGAGCGATGCCCCGTTGGTCGTCAGCGGGCTCTACAAGGTTCGAATTACGGTAAATTGCGGGGACAGTGCAGTTAATTGCCATCGCTTCACCTGCCTGGCCTTCGTGCGGCTTCGGTCCGTGCCTTCCGGGGCCCGCGGCGAGATGCCGAACGATGCAAGCTCAAGACCGGGAAAGTGAGCGTAAAATTGCCTCGCAGTGAAAGGGTGCGTTGTAGACCGGCTCCATACCCACTTTCATGAACCTCCGGCAGCAGGGTTCGCGCCACTGCGCGCTCCGGTCGCTTTCCGGCAGGGGGAAAGGAATTCACGAGGTATGCCAGCTTGCGGCAAGAGACGCAGCCCAGTTGCATGACGGTGCGAAGGGTTCAGCGCAATCGCGAGCTTGGACACGGGGCTCTCATTGCGGCCTTGCCGCTGGGACGGGCTGCGCTTTCTGGTTCGCGGCCAGCGGAGGCGGCTTGGCACTGGCGGAAGGAGGCTGATTCGCCGGAGCAGGCATGGGCGCGGCGGGAGCCGCCGATCCGACCGAGACCGAAATACCGAACAAACGTCGCGGTGCCGTTCGGCACCGTCGTGGGAGTCCAGTTATTGTTGTTGTTATAGTTGCCGTCGGCGGGACTCGCATTCCAGTTGGCGTTCTGCGCCCCTGCCGGAGCGGCAACGCCCATAGTCATCAGCATGATAAGCGTCGCCGCGATCAGGGTCTCGCAACGCCACCGCCCACGCCGGCATTGAGGCGAAGGCTTTGTCCCATGCGAAACGCTGGATTGGCAGTACCGTGAGATGTCCCGATCGATCACGCGATGGCGCATGATGGAAATCAAGCAACAACGCGCCGACGCGTCGGCCATTTGAACCGGCTGCCGCTTGGCCTAGACCGAGGACGACGAAGGCTCTTGCAGATTGGGAGGCATTGAAATTTCGTTGCAACCGTAGCGCCTTGATCGGGTCGCCGCGGGGCACGTGAGGTCGATGAAGTTGGCGCGCCGCGGCCGCGCCGGATCTGATCATTCGCCATGGAGCGGGATCCACATCTCGGGGCTGGAGAGCGATGTGGTTTCCTTGCCTTTCGGTTCATGACTTGACCCGGCCCCGCCCAGGCCGCGGCGCGCGTCGAATCAAAACTTCATCGCCAATGTCTCCTTGACGCGCTGGTCGTTCGTGTTTCGAGCCGAACTGGCCGCGTTCGAGGGCGTGTCGGGTCGGCAGGCCCGCGCACGAAGCGGCGCCCTTACCACGCGTAGCGCACCACGCCCTTGCCGGCGTAGGAGCGGGTGACCTGCGAGAATTCCCCTTCGAAGGTCGCCGCCGCCGACCAGCCGTTCAGCCATTTCATTTCGGCGGATGCGGTGGTGAGCGCGGAGTCGTGCGCCTGCGCGGCGCCGTTGACGACGAAGCTCGCGCCCGGCAGTGCCTGGAAGGTCGCGGCGATCGTGCGATCCGGGTTGAAGTCATGCGCCCACGCAACGCGGCCGCGCAGCGTCAGGACGCCGTTCGGCTGCGCAAAGGATTTGTCGGTGCGCAGGCCGAGCTCGGTGCGCGTGTCCGTCGCGTCCTTGGCCGCATAGTTGAGCGCGAAGGCCGACGCGCCGGAGATCACCTGTTCGGAATAGCCGGGGAGTTGGAACGTCGTGGCCTGGGCGGCCGCATAAGGCGTGAACCCGACGCCGCCGATCCACGGCGCCACGAAGCGATAGCCGCCTTCGAGCCGACCCGACCACGCATTGGCGTTGAACTCGGCGCGCAGATGATCGATGCCCGCAATCGTCACGGTGCGGTCGGTGGTCACATCCTGCCAGCCATAGGCAGCTGCGGCCGTGACATAGGCGGGGCCGTTGGTGTGATGCACATACGCGCCGGCCTGGAACAGGTCGGAGCGTCCGCCGCCGAGCCCGTTGACGCCGAAATTGGTGCCGCCGCCGGCCACCGAAAAGCCGGCCAGCGTGTTCGGCGAGAACAGGTAGTCCGCGCCGACGGCCGTTCCGAAGATGCTGCTGGTCGCCCGGTTCGATCCGACGACGGTATTGCCGTCGGTGGTCTGCGAACCGCCAAATCCCGCGGCCCACACGCTCCAGCGCTGCTCGAACGGGCGTGCGCGCAGCGGCGTCTTGGTGAACATGGCATAGGCGTTCGCGGGACCTTCTTCCGCATACCCCGCCGCGCCCGCGGGACTGTCGCCGCAGCGGTCGCGCACGACAGCCGAATTGGTGCCACAGCCGATGTCGCGCATGAAGGGATCGGTCAGAAGGCCCATGAACTGGCCCATGGCGTTGAAGGTGGTCTGCTGCGACCCGGTCGCATGCTCGCCCGAGGCCTGCGTCAGGCCGGCGGGCGTCAGGCTGGTATAGACCATCGGAATGCCACCGGTGGAATTGAAGTAGCCGACCAGCGCGTTGCCGACCGCCAGCTGATTTTGATTGATCCCCGGCCCACCGAAGCCCAGTGTGAGATTGAGATAGACGTGGTTGGCGTCATAGCTCAGGCTATCGTGGAAGTTGGCGGGAAGGCCGACGTTGTTCAGAGCGGATGAAAACGTCCCGGAGACTCCACCTGTTGCGGTCAGGATTGTGTACTGCTTGCTGACATAGCTGCCGGGAGCGAACGCGGCATTGACGGTCGCCCCGCCCAACGTTGCCGTCCCCGTGACATTCACAGAGGAGGCGGTCGAAGGGTTCAGCATGATCTCGTAAATCGCACCGGACTGGAAGGCGAGACTGCCGGAGATCGCGAGCGATGTTCCCGGCGTGCTATCGCCGCCGAATAGTGCGCCGCCCGAATTGACTTGCGTATTGCCGACCGTGCCCGTGCCGAAAAGAGTGGCACCGCTGTTCACTGTGGTAAGGCCTGAGGTGGCGATCGAACCATCGACCTCTAGCGCGCCGCCATTGACGATGGTCTGGCCAGTATAGGTGTTAGTGCCGGACAAGACCATCTTGCCAGAGCCGCTCTTGTTCAGGCCGCCGGCACCGGAGATCCCGCCGGAATAGATCGAGCTGGCATTGTTGCCACCAGTCGTCAGCGTCGCCGACCCCAGCGTGACATTGCCGGCCCCAGCGAGCGAGCCGATGGTCTGGTCGAAACCGGCCAAGTCGAGTTTCGCTCCGGTCGCAACCGTGAACGTGCTTTTCGGTGCAAACGCATTCGCCGCTCCGGCCTGCAATGTGCCTGCATTGACATCGGTCGCTGCCGAGTAGGTACTGGTGCCTGACAGGATCAGGGTCCCGCTGCCAATTTTTACGAGAATGCCGCTGTGGCCTGGAAATCCATCCTCGACGACACCGGAGAGCGTCAAGGTGTTGGCTTGCGTGTCGATGGTGGCGCCTGACGGTCCTACGAAGAGGAGATTGGCAAAGGAAAGGCCCGCTGCGCCGGACTGGAATGTACCGCCGTCCACCTCGATCGAACCGCTGCCGATTGAGCTGTTGCTCGTGACCTGCAGCGTACCGGCGGCCACGTTCGTGAGACCGCTGTAGGTGTTGATGCCGCTCCCAGACAAAATCAGGGTCCCGCTGCCGATTTTCGTGAAGTTCCCGGGGTGTCCGGGGAATCCGTCCTCGACAACACCACTGAGCGTCAGGGTATTGGCCTGCGTGTCGATGGTAGCGCCTGACGGCCCTACTAAGAAGAGATTGGCAAAGGAAAGGCCCGCCGCGCCGGACTGGAATGTACCGCCGTCCACCTCGATCGGGCCGCTGCCGACCGAGCTGTTGTTGGTGACCTGTAGCGTACCTGCCGACACGACTGTGAGGCCAGTATAGGCGTTGACGCCAGCGAGTGTCAGAGTGCCGGTCCCAATCTTGGTCAGCCCACCGCCAACGCCACCACCGGCTCCTCCATCGGAGATGATCCCGGCCACCGTCGTCGACGCATTGTTGCCACCGACTGTCAACATGTTGCCGCCAAGATAGAAGGTCCCGGCTCCCCCGATGGAGCCGACCGACACCCGCTGGTCGGCGGCGGGTCCGACCGTTTGCGAGAAATCCGTCGTTGCACCCACACTGCTGCCGATGGCGACATCGTCCGCCGTGCTCTGCCCGGCGAAATTTAGGGTGCCACTGTTGGCGATCGAGACGCTGCCACCGTTGACGGCAATACCGGCGCCCGTGAACGTGAGAGACTGTGCTGCTCCTAGCGAGAATAGATAATTGCTCGCGCTGGCATTGAAAGTCCAACCTCCCACAGAGGTAGCCGCGCTGGAAAACGTAATATTGCTACCCGTAGTGCTGGTAGCGCCGAAAGATGCCGTGCCCGCGCCTGTAGGCACCGCTCCGGGGGTCCAGTTCGCGTTGTTATTGTAATTGTTATCCGCGGGGTTCGTATTCCAGGCGGCATTCTGCGCCCGCGCTGGTGCGGCGAGGACCACGATCGCAGCTAGGGAAGTTCCTGCCAGCAGCGCGGCACGCGTCAGCGTTCTGGTCGCGGCAACGGCAACAATAGTCGTCTTTATCATTCACATCCCAAAAAGCGATCGCACGAGCATTCTCCCACCCGGCGATAGGTTCGGTTGTGACTTATCGGATGCTGAGGCGAATCGTCTTGGCGAGACCGGAACAGCCGATATGCTAATCCGGCCCTCTGGCGGCCTGCGAGCGGCCTGTGGCCCGATCGACACAGGTCAAGCACGTCCCAAACGGAACGCTGGATTGGCGGTACGGCGGGATTGTAGCGATCGATCAGGCATTGTCGCATGATTGGAAATCGTGCGACAACACGCCGGCGCGTCGGCCATTTGAACCGGAAGCCGCCTCGGTGCGACCGAGGACGACGAGTGCTTCTTACAGGCCGGGGGGCCCATGCAGGATCTACAACCGTTTCGGCACGTTCGGATTTCCACGCAGGACATTCCCGAAAAAAAACGCCTCGCCACCTGGCGCGAGATCTATGGGCGAGGGATTGCCAGTGTCGATATCGATCCGATCGGCGATGCGCCGTTCCATGCCGATGTCACGTTCAGCCTGATGCCGGACGTCTACATTGCAGCTGGCTCGCGGTCCCCCGCGCACTACCGGGTCACGCGCGAGCTTGCGGGGCGGAGCCGCGATGGCATCACGATCAGCATCTTGCGGAGCGGAGCCGCCAGCGCCACGCAATTCAACAAGGAACTGATGAGCGGAGTTGGCAGCGCCAGCGTGTTGACGTCTGACGCTCCGTCGACGAGCAGTTTGCATTCTGAGGGGAGCTTCATCACTCTTGGCTTGTTGCGCCCGGCTATTGCCGCGCTTGTTCCGAACCTTTCGTCGGCCTTCGGCCGCCCGATTCCGAGCGAGAATCGGGCGTTGCGTCTCCTGACCAGGTATCTCGATATCGTCCAGACCGGCGATGAATTGGGGAATCGCGAAATCGCCCATAGCGTGTCGACGCACATTCTTGATCTTGCCGCGCTCGCGCTTGGTGCTCGTGGCGACAGCGCCGATATCGCCAAACAGCGTGGGGCAAGGGCTGCACGCCTTGCGGCGATCAGGTCCGACGTCCTGCGCAGGCTTGGTCATGGCGATCTATCCGCGGAGGGCATCGCTGCGAGCCACGGAATATCATCGCGCTATCTGCGCAAATTATTCGAGGAAGAGGGCTCGTCGTTTTCCTCGTTCGTCCTAGCCGAACGCTTGATTGGAGCCCGGCGCATGCTGATTGATCGGTATTATGCCCATCTCAACATTGCGCAGATCGCTCATGAAAACGGCTTCAACGATATCTCCCATTTCAATCGGGCGTTCCGTCGCCAGTTCGGTGCCACGCCATCTGATTTCCGTGACGCCGCAAAACGGGAATGGCTGACCTGACGCTTCAATTGCGCCATCGAGCTCCACGAACCTGTCAATCGATCGCAGTAGATGATTGGGCTGAGCGTGCCGCGAGTCCAGTGCTGTCACCGTAATTGCGGTCGCGACGCCACACGATGCTTTGATCGGCGGATGACCAGCTACTTCGGCAACTGCACCTCAAACCCGCGAAGCGGCGCGAGACATGTCGCACAATACTCTACCCACACAGTGTCGGCGCCCGTGCAGGGCGGGTCCACCGCCATCAGGAAGCGCATGGGCTGGGTGATGAAGAAGCTGGACGACTCGACCCGGCAATAGCTCCGCGACTTCAGATAATCCGTGAGCGCATCGAGCTTCATGAAATGGCGGGAGGTGTCGGTGTAGCCGGCATAGTTGAACAGCTCGAATGGCGGCCGGTCATCTTCGCGAAGGGCTTCACGGAACGCCGTGACTTGCGCGGCGACAAACCCGACCAGCAGCAACGCGATGACGGGAGCTCGCCAGATCGTGCGAAGGTTGCCGAGACCTGAGGCTATCGAAACGAAGAGGAGGAACTGCGGTATGATGTAGTAGCGATCGGCAACGCTGGCGATCGAGAGGCGCAGCGCGGGGAAATAGGCAATCGTCCACAAGACGAACAGCGGCAGGATCAGTTGCTCCGGCGCGCTTCGTTTGGAGCGGAACGCTCCGAGCGCGGTCGCCGCAAATAGTGCGAGAAGCAACGCCAAGCGCGCGTGCAGCGCGATCATCTCGACCGGGCCGGGCAGGTAGGAGACGACGCGCTCGAGCAGGATTACGCCCGACACCGTCCCGATAAAGCTGACATCGCCGATCGGCGAGGCGGCCAGCGAGAGCACCACGAAGCCGACAAGCAGCACATTGACGTATCTCGCGACGCGCCGCTCGGTGATCGCCCTCAGCACGTGCGGAAGAAGGCGGCATTCCAGACGAAGATAGGCATGCGTTGCGAGCGCGACCAAAGCGAGGCCCATCAGCATCGCCGGCAGCACGCGGCCGACGAAGCTGCCGTCGCCGACGAAATATCTGGCGGACAGGACGAATTGAACAAGCAGGTTCAACTGCCCGATCAGCAGCAGCCGCGCACTGCCTTCACCCGGCCATTTGAGCGCGATAAATGTTGCCGCTGCAGCAAAGGACAGCGCGGCAGCCGCAAAGATCGCGTGACTCCAGCATCCCAGCGAGAAGGTGAGGAGAAGAAGAAAGAGCCATTTCGGTTGGCTTCGACCTGGCTCCAGCACATGCGGGAGCGCCAGGAGTACAAGCGATAGCAGAAGGTTCTGCAATGCGTTCACTTCCCAGGCGATACGACTGTAGAAAAGGAACAGGAGCGAGGATCCCATCAGCAGCACGAAGTAGATTGCTGCGGCTCCTCCTCGCCAGAGAGCAAGAACGGTCAGGCAAAGGGCCAGACTGTTCAGAACGACGCCCGCGAGCCGCAGGCTGCCGACGCCGGGCGGGATGATCGAGAAGATGATCGTCACGATCTCCGGGAAGAGCGATCCCGTGTAGCCGTTCATGCCCCGGAGCGTGAACATCCCGCGCGCCTCCTGCTCGAACGCGCGCAGGCCGACCCAGGCTTCGTCGCCGTGAAGACCGGGAAACGAATTCAGCCGAACGGACAGGGCGGCCGCGACAACGGCAATGATCACTGCCAGCAGGCCTGCGCAGGCGGTGTGCTTGTAACGACGCGGCTCCACGCCAGGGTGTGCAGAGGCCGGCCAAAGATGAGGATGCATGCGCGCCGGCCGCCGTCTGAATTCGCCGACGGCAGGCATATGTGGGAAAAGATCCCACGTCAAGCTGGCTGATCTCGGGATCAGCTTCGCACAAGCGGAAATTGGAATAGTGGCATCTGATCTAGGTTAAAGGAGATTCTGCAATGCCTATCGCGGGGCAAAAGCTGGCCTTTGTCTTGGCCTCGTCCAACCATGGAACGATGATAGTCAATCGATTCGACTATCGCATGGTCAGTCCTGACCGTGGCTACGGCGTGGGGTTTCAGATCCTGGAAACGGCCGCCTTCGATCCAGGCGAAGTCAAGGCAGCTCTCGACTTGTTGGCATTACGACGGCGGCACCACGGTGACGGAGTGATCGCCATTGATTGTGGCGCGAATATCGGCGTGCACACGATCGAATGGGCCTCGTCGATGACAGGCTGGGGTTCGGTGATTGCGATCGAAGCCCAGGAGCGGATCTACTATGCGCTGGCGGGCAACATTGCCATTAACAACTGCTTTAATGCGTTAGCGGTGCATGCTGCCGTTTCCTCCGAATCCGGCACGATGCAAATTCCAAATCCAAACTATCTTACGCCTTCCAGCTTCGGCAGCCTGGAATTGCGGCAGCGCCCGGGTAACGAATTCATAGGTCAGTCGATCAACTATACCGACAACACGGTGCCCGTACAAAAAATGACGCTGGACGAGCTCAACCTGCCTCGAGTCGATTTCATCAAGATTGATATCGAGGGAATGGAAATGGAAGCCCTTGCGGGTGCTTGGGAGACGATCAAGAAGTATCGCCCGATGCTGTTCATCGAAAAAATCAAGACGGATAACCGGCAACTCGAGCATTGGCTACGGGACAACAGCTACCAGTCGTTGGCTCTCGGCATCAACATTCTGGCAGTACATCAAAGCGATGAGTGTTCGAAGGATATCAACGGACTTCAAGGCTCCGGCCAGCATCCTGAAGCACGCGGCGTCGCGGAAGCAAATGCGTAGAGCATGTCAGTAGCTGAACTGGGACTCAGGCCGGTCTCGAAGGCGCACATGGCCTGCAAGATCTGCGGCGGCCGATCGCCGCTCTATGGCGTCGTCGACATGAACCGCCCTTGTGAGATTTCGAGAGACCAGCACACCCCGCTCTCGGGCATCCCGATCTATTATCGCCGGTGTGCAACCTGCGGCTTCCTGTTCACCGATGCGTTCGACGACTGGGGTCTCGGCGATTTCAAGACCCACATCTACAACGACGACTACCACATCTTCGATCCTGACTATCGCAGCAAGCGTCCGAGCGGAAACGCCGATTGGGTGGCCAACCTGTGGGCTCCTCACAAGGCCGGCATGAGGGTGCTCGACTACGGCGGCGGCAACGACGTGCTTTGTTCCAGATTGAGGGCGCATGGCTTCAAGGAAGCCGTCACCTACGATCCGATGGTCGAGGAGCATGCAGGTCAACCCAGCGGGAGGTTCGACTTGGTGACGTGCTTCGAGACGCTCGAGCACCTGCCTGATCCGGTGGACGGGATCGGCAGGATCGTCGAATTCGTGGGCGAGCCGGGTGCCGTGCTCTATTCCACGCTGACCCAGCCCGAGGACATATGCAATTCCGGTGTCGCCTGGTGGTACGTCGGGCCGCGCAATGGTCACATCTCGATCTTCACCAAACAGGCGCTGGCTGCGGCTTGGGGCAAATACGGCTTCAAGACGGCTTCCCTCAATGCTGGGGTCCATCTGGCCTTTCGCAATCTTCCCGCCAGCTGGGCGCTGAGGACGTCGCAAAGCTAGGCGAGGGCGCTGGTGTGCGGCACACCGTTGGGTCGATCGCGTCGTTGTGACACTGGTAAGACGACTCTGGTCTAGCCATGTCGCAATCGGGTCATGGTTGTGTGTAAACGGATAGGTCGGCACGCGGCCGTGATCGTCAATCGTTGCAGGCGGCTCATGTTCTCGCGTCGGATCGTTCGATGACGGCCAAAGTGGGTATCGCGACGCGGTATTGCGCTTTTGGACGCACTTTCCGGCCTTCAGGCGGCGCGGATGGCTGCAATCAGGCTCGGTTTGCCGACGATGTTCATCACCCGTGTGAGGTTATAGGCGAGAACATGCAGCGCCATCTCAGCGGCGACATTCCGTAGGCGCTTCATCAGGAAGTGGGTCGCACCCATACGGGCTTTGATCGTGCCGAAGGGATGCTCGACCGTCTCGCGCCGCGTCCGCATGGCGTCGGGATCGGAATCGAGCCGTCTCTGGACCTCCTCGACCACATGCTCATGCTCCCAGCGCGCGATGCGGCGTTCCTTGGACGGCGTACATTGGCTCTTGATCGCGCAGCCTTGGCACGCCGCTGTCGACCAGTAACGGCGCAGCGTCATTCCATGCTCGATGTTGGTGTAGTGATAGGGCAGCAGCTGGCCGGATGGGCAGCGGTAGACGTCCTCATCAGGCAGGTAGGCGAAGTCCTGTTTGCCGAACCGGCCCTCCGCCTTGGCGTTCGACGTCATGGGCTTGGGCAAGGTGACTGCAACGCCAGCCTCTTCGCAGGCTAATATCTCCTCTCCGTCGAAGTAGCCACGGTCGGCGATCGCCTCGAGTTTGTCCACTTCGAGCACTTCTTTGGCTTGCTTCGACATCCGAGCAAGCTGCCCACGGTCGTTGCCTACGTTTATGACCTCGTGCGTGACAATCAGATGGTGTTCGGTGTCCACCGCGACCTGGACATTGTAGCCGACGACACCCGATCCGCGTCCGCTGGTGGCCATCGAACGGGCATCCGGATCGGTGAGCGATATCTGTTGATCCGGCGTGTTGCGCATCTCCGCATCAAGCACTTCCAGGCGGCTCATCTCCTGCTTCAGCCGAGCGATCTTTTCCTTGATTCTCGTCGTCTTGATGCTAATCGCTTCCGATGGCCCCTGCCGATCGGCGCTATCGAGTTGACGCAGATATCGACCGACGCTTTCCTCGATCTGCGCCATCCGCCTCGTCATCTTGGCATGCGTGAAGTTGCGGTCGCGGTTGTTCACCGCCTTGAACTTGCTGCCGTCGATCGCGACGCTTGGGGTCTGCAACAGGCCCATTTGCCGGCATAGTGCAATGAACTTCGCACAAACCTTCCGGATCGCCGCTCCATTGTCCTTCCGGAAATCGGCGATCGTCTTATGATCGGGAGCCAGGCGGGCGATCAGCCACATCACCTCGATATTGCGGCACGCCTCACGTTCTAGACGGCGACTGGATTGCACCCGATTGAGATAACCGTAGATGTAAAGCTTCAGAAGGACTGCCGGATGATAGGACGGCCGGCCTGTCTCCTTGGCGATCACACGCTCAAACCCCATTCCATGCAGGTCGATCGCCTCGACAAACGCATCGATCACATGAACCGCGTTGTCCTTGCTTACCCAATCCTCCAGACATTCCGGCAAGAGCGTCAGCTGGGATCTGTCCGCGCCTTTAACGAAGCGTCCCATCCGTATCCCCCATCAGGAAACGGAGAAATCCTAGCCGACTCGTGGCTTTTCACACAGCCAGGGTCATAAAGCGAAATCCTCGGCGCAAGCACAAAGCTTCTACTTTGCCCCCCGAGAGCGGACAAAGACGTTGCACAACGAGCTGAGGCAGCATCTCGGGGGGCTTCCCAATTCCTAAGGCCCCGGCTTTGCCGGGGGATTACTCTGCGCCGATCGTCCTTTTCTCCGGGCTCCAGCCAGCAATGACCTTGCGCAATTCGGTGCGCACCTGCTCGATGACTCCCGACCATTCGCGCGGCGCGTTTTGCCTGAACAGCCTCATGGACCGATACCACGGGCTGTCGTCGCGGTTCAGCAGCCAGCGCCAATCTGGGTTGAAAGGCAACATGGTCCAAACGGGAGCGCCCAGCGCGCCGGCGAGGTGAACGACGCCGGTGTCGACCGAGATCACCAGATCGAGACAGGAAATCAGTGCCGCCGTGTCGCTGAAATCCGTGAGCTGTTCCGTCAGGTCCACTGTGTTGGAACATTCGCCGAGGAACGCCCGGTCCTGATCCCGGACGCCTTTTTGCAGGCTGACGAACTGGACGTCGCAATCCAGGAGAGGAGCGAGCGTGCGCAGTGCCATCGACCGGTTGTGATCGTTCTTGTGATCCGGATTCCCCCACCAGACAAGACCGACACGGAAGCGATTGCGGGGGCCAATCCGGTCTTCAAGCCTGTCTTCCCAGGCCTCCACGCGCGCCGCCGGAGGCGCAGGAAGGTACGGCTCTGCGAACGGGATCGCATCGAGCCGCGTCCCGAACGCCAGCGGCAGGCTTCCAAGAGGGCAGTGCAGGTCGAACGGCAGCGACGTCGAAGACGATCGGACGGTACACGTTGCGACGCCGGGCACCCTAGCCAGGAGCTGCTGGATCGGAGGCTGGACTTCCAGGATCACTCGAGCGCCGAGCGCGGCCACCATGGGCACATAGCGCGCAAACTGAATTGCATCGCCCAATCCCTCGTCGGCATGAAGCAATATGGTCTTGCCTTCGATCGGCTGGTCACCAAGCCAAAGGGGGCGGGAAAAACCGCGACCGGCGAGGCCGAGGGACGATGCTTTCCAACGGGCCTCGCGTCCCAGCCAGCCCCGCGCAAAGTCTCCGGTCAGCAGCTGAAGCAGAGCGAAATTGAAAATCGTCGGCGCGCGGTCTGGGTCGATCGCCAAGGATCTGTGAAAGGTCGCGAAGGCTTCATCCAGCAATTGCAGATCCAACAATATCCATGCCTTGTTGGAAAGCGCTGCGGCAAAATCCGGACGAAGCTCGAGCGCGCGATCGAAGCTCGCGAGTGCCTGCTCGATCCGGCCAAGTCTCGAATGAAGCAAGCCAAGGTTGTTGTGCGTTTCCGGCAGACCGGAGTCCAGTGCAATAGACTTCCCGTAGTCGGCCTCCGCTTCCTCGAACCGGTTCGCCTCTTGGAGGCAAACGCCGCGCATTTGATACAGAACTGCGGAATTCGGATTCAGTTTCTCTGCTACGTCCAGGTATTCCAGGGCTTCCGCATATCGGCCGAGATCAAACAGCAGCTTGCCGCAGTTATTCGTTGCCTCCAGGTATTGCGGATTCAGTTTCAGCGCCCGCTGGAAATGCAGCACAGCCTCGTCCATGCGCCCGAGTTGCCAGTGCTGATAGCCGAGGTAATTCGAGAGGAGCGCATCCTGGGGTTTGGGGGGCAAGGCCTTGCCCGGGTGTTGCCGCGGTTCCGACTGCCGCGCGGAAACCAGGCCCTCCAGTTCGAGGCGAACGCTGTCCACGACGCTGGCCCAGTCGCCTCTCCTGGGTTGCCTGAACAGCCTCATGGACGAATACCACGGGCTGTCGTCGCGGTTGAGCAGCCAGCGCCAATCCGGGTTGAAAGGCAACATGGTCCAGACGGGAGCGCCCAGCGCGCCGGCGAGATGGACGACGCTGGTGTCGACCGAGATCACCAGATCAAGGCAGGAAATCAGCGCCGCGGTGTCGCTGAAGTCCGTGAGCTGGTCCGTCAGGTCGACGATGTCGGAGCGTTCGCCGAGGAACGGGCGGTCCTGATCCCGGACGCCTTTTTGCAGGCTGACGAACTGGACGTCGCAATCCAGCAGGGGAGCAAGCGTGCGCAGTGCCATCGATCGGTTGTGATCGTTGTTGTGATCCGGATTCCCCGACCAGGCAAGACCGACGCGGAAGCGATTGCGGGGGCCAATCCGGTCTTCAAACCGGTCTTCCCAGGCCTTCACGCGCGCCGGCGGGGGCGCAGGGAGGTACGGCTCGGCGAACGGGATCGTATCGAGCCGCGTCCCGAACGCCAGGGGCAGGCTTCCAAGCGGGCAGTGCAGGTCGAACCCCAGCGACGCCGAAGACGATCGGCCGATACATGTTGCGACGCCGGACACCTCAGCCAGGAGCCGCTGGAGCGGAGGCGGGACCTCCAGGACGACCTGAGCGCCGAGCGCGGCCACGATGGGCACATAGCGCGCAAACTGAATTGCATCGCCCAATCCCTCGTCGGCATGAAGCAATATGGTCTTGCCTTCGATCGGCTGGTGACGAAGCCAGAGGGGCTGCGAAAATCCGCGATCGACGAGGCCGAGAGACGCTTTCCAACGGGCCTCGCGTCCCAACCAGCCCCGCTCAAAATCTCCGGTCAGCATCTGAAGCAGCGCGAGATTCCAGATCGTGTGGGCATTGCCCGGATCTATCGCCTGCGATTTGTGGAAGGCCGCGAAAGCCTCATCCACAAATTGCAGGCTCCACAACGCCCGTGCCTTTTCGTTGAGCGCTGCGGAAAAATTCGGACGAAGTTCGAGCGCGCGATCGATGCTCGCTAGTGCCTGCTCCATCCGGCCAAATCTCGAATGGAGCGTGCCAAGGTTCTTGTGCGTCTCCGCCTCGCCGGGGTTCAGCACAATGGACCTCTCGAAATCGGCCTGCGCTTCCTCGAACCGGCCCAACCGCTGGAAGCAAAGGCCGCGCGTTTGATGCAGAGCTGCGATATTCGGATTGAGCTTCTCGAACAGGTTGAAGCACTCCAGGGCTTCGGCATACCGGCCGAGATCAAACAGCGATTTGCCCTGCTTCGCGGCCTCCAAACTTCGTTTTGCGGCCTCCAGATTTTGCGGTGCGATCTTCTGGGATTGTTTGGCCGCAGCCCGGCGCTCTTGACGGTTCATAAGCTGACCAGGAAAAAGTGGACAACGTCGGATGGCTCGCCGATTTTCAGTCACGCGAGAAGGGGGCGTCCGTCGCACTTGCCTTCTCGTTCCGTCAGTTCGCGTTCAGCAATGCTGGCGGAGTCCACCGAGCGCGACCGTAGCATCCCGTTGAGGTCGTTTACGGCGCGAAGCTGGCGCGAAGCTGGCGCGGTTTCCTCGTAGGTCCTGTCCGCAGCGCAAATGCTGTCTCACGTCGGCAATCGGCCGCGCTGCACCTCGGCCGTTCATCCTTCGAGGCTCCCAGCGCAATGCTTTTGCACTGCGCGGCTCGCACCTCAGGATGACGGTTCACCGCCTTGCCATGACGATTGATCTAGCCCCTTCGGCGCCGCCCGCTCAGGCGCCATCGCCGCCCATGCACTGGACGCAAACTGTCTTCGCCACGTCACGATCACCACCGCGGCCGTCGTCACGAACAGCACCCAGGGGCTGACGAACCAGCCGAGATAGCCGAGCGCAAAGAAGAAGGCGCGCTGGCCGCGGTTGAAGTGCCGGCCGGCCGATTCGAACAGGCGGGAGGTGCGCAGGACATGCGCTTCGGCCTCTGGCGTGCCGCGCTGGGAGGCCGGCGGCATGCCACCGAACAGGATCGCGACATAGTTGAACAGGCGATAGGCCCAGGCGAACTTGAAGAAGGCGTAGACGCAGATCAGGACGAGGCCGACGCACTTCAGCTCCCACAGCGCGGGCGAGGGGCTGAGATCGACCGGCAGCTTGGAGAGGATGACGAGCGCGTCGTTGGTCGCATGCAGCAGTGCCAGCGCGCCGCCGATCGCGAACAGGCTGGTGGAGGCGAAGAAGGCGGTGCCGTTCTGGAGCGAGGCCATGATCTGCATGTCGACCATGCGTGCCTCGCGATCGAGCAGCCGGCGCACCCAGACCTCGCGGTAGCGGTTCATGCGGGCCGACAGGCTGTCGCGGCCATAGGCCGAGTGCTCCAGCGTGATGGCGTAGACCAGCCATTCCAGCACGAAGAAGCCGACCGCGGCGATGTCGATCCAGTATCCGCTCATTGTGACCCCCTCATTGGCGCGCAGGATTGCCATGCATGGTTCGCCGCGGCAACGATTGATTGCGTGCAGGCGATGGCGTTAAAAGCAGCGGCTTGATGGACCAGCGTTTGAGAAGGACCAGTCACATGGCGCTAAGACTCGCGATCGGCAACAAGAACTATTCGTCATGGTCGATGCGCCCCTGGCTCGCGCTGCGCGCCAACGACATCCCGTTCGAGGAAGTCGTGATCCCGCTCTACACCGACAATCCCGCCGACAAGCAGCGCATCATCTCCTTCAGCCGCGCCGGCAAGGTGCCGGTGCTGGTCGACGGCGACGTCACGGTGTGGGATTCGCTCAGCATCATCGAATACATCGCCGAGCGCTTTCCGGAGAAGAAGCTTTGGCCCGACGACGTCGCGGCGCGCGCGCATGCCCGTTCGGTGTGCGCCGAGATGCATTCCGGCTTCATGGCGCTGCGCGGCGAATGCGGCATGAACCTGCATCGGCCGATGCGTGCCGTGACGCTGTCGGCGGATGCGCAAGCCAACATCGCGCGTGTGCAGGAGATCTGGCAGCAGTGCCGCGAGCGCTATGGCGCGGGCGGACCGTTCCTGTTCGGCCGCTTCGGCGCGGCGGACGCGATGTATGCGCCAGTTGTGCACCGCTTCCGCACCTATGCGATCGAGGTCACGCCGCAGACGCGTGCCTATATGGACACCATGCTGGCGCAGCCAGCATTCCAGGAATGGACGCGAGACGGGCTCGCCGAAACGCTGGTCATCGAGAAGTTCGAAACCGCGTAGGCGAGGCGGGATCGGCGCGCAGACAGGAATGTGATTGGGCGCGGCTTGACGGCAGGTCGGCAGGCGGCGCTCAATCGGCGACGAGAAACGCGCATCGGGCGCAAGGGGAGAGAGACGGGCCATGGGAATCTTCGACGCGCTTGAGAACAACCCCGCATTCCGTAGCGCGCTCGGCCAGCTTGGCGCAGCGGTGCTGCCGGCCGTGCTCAACGAGGTGCTCGGCAGCAACAACCAGGGCGGCCTGGGCGCCATCGTCGCCAAGCTCGAGCAGGCGGGCTTCGGGGATCAGGTCAAGTCGTGGCTCGGCAACGGCCAGAACCTGCCGATATCGGCCGACCAGCTCCGCCAGGTGCTCGGCAACGACACGGTCAGGCAGCTTGCCGCGCGCTACAACATCCCGGTCGACCAGATCAGCCAGATCCTGGCCCAGGAGCTGCCCAAGGCTGTGGATAATGCGAGCCCCGACGGAAAGCTGCCCCACGGGGCCTGAGGCGGTCGGCGGTTCCAGACGGTACCCCTGGCGGACGATCTGCCCGCTATCGTGCTGAAAATATTACCAAAATCACACATTTGCCATAGTGGCATAGCGCTGGCCAAGAAGGCCGGCCGCGTGCTATACACCGCGCCGGGCTTCCGGCCGGCCGCCGCAGCGGGACACGTGGGCGCGGCAGGCGTTGTTTGAGTGATGGAGAGGGTGTTGAAGCACAAATTCCCGGTGGGCGCGCGCGTCCTTTTCACGGCCAGCAATATCGCGCGCCCGGCTGCCAGTGGTACCTACGAGGTCATTCGCCTGCTGCCGACCGAGGGTGACGATTGTCAGTATCGGATCAAGAGCTCGACCGAAGCCTTCGAACGGGTTGCCAAGGAAAGCCAGCTCGCCTTGTCGTGACAGGGTACGCAAGGGTGGGATGACGAATTGGAGGTCGACCCGCCGTCAAAAGGCCCGGTTCAAGTCGACATCGTGAGCGGGCTGCTGCTGCTTTGCGGGCAGCTACCATCACTGAATTTCATCTCGGCTCGCGTGAGGGGACGTCGCGCATGAACTGGGCATGGACCAATTCGCTCGACGAAGTCTGGCGCTCGGCGGGCTTTCCGATGTGGCTGACGCTGGCCGCCGCCGGCTTCTTCGGCCTGATCCTTCTGATCACGCTGCTGCGCGCCGAGCGATCGGTCGCCAATGGAGCGCTGACCGTGATCACGCTGCTCGCGATCGGCATCGCGGTCGCGGCGACCATTCGCGCCTACACACCGAGCGGAGAGGGACCGGCGAGCGAAGCCCGCGCGCGGCCCGTGACGACCGCCGCGCTGCCCGCGCTGTCCTGCATTGACGATCTGGCCGGCGACACCGTTCTGGCGGCCTGCGAGAAGGCGCTGTTCGGCTCGCCCGAAGCGACCGCCGCCGCCGTCTCCTACACCGCGGCCCAGATCGGCCGTCTCACCGCGCTCGGCGATGTTGCGGCCGCCGGCAAAAACCTGAGCCCGGAACTCAAGGCGTTGCGACGGGCCATCGAGCACGACCGCTATGGTCTCGTTGCGCAGGTGTTGGTGGCCCGCGACGGTTGCACGCAATTCGATTGCCCCGCGTTCCGTTCGCTGACGGATCAGCAACGGGTCGCCGCCAACATGGACGCCCATGTCTATGAGGGGCTGGTCGCGCGCTACGCATCGAGCTGGAACACGCCGGTGGCGGCGATGCCGGGTGCGGTCGCCGCGCTGCCGCCTTCCGTGCCGACCGGCAAGCCGACCAATGCAGAGTTCCCGAGCGCCGCGAATACGCCCGCGGTGAGCATCATGGCGCCGGAGCCAGCCACGAGGCCGGCCCCGCCATCGGGAACCGCAGCAGCGCCGGCTGCGCCGCGCGCGCCTGCTGCGGCAACTTCGGCGCAAGCCTCGGGGCCGCCGCCGGCTGCCAAGAAGCCGCCTGCTCCGAAGGCTGCGCGTGCGCCTGCGGCTCCGCCGGTTCAGATCGCGCCGGCTGCGCAGCCCGCGCCGGCTCCGGCTCCCGCGGCTGCGGATAACAATTAGTTCGGCTTTCAAAGCCGCGGCCGGCCCGCTAATGCTGGGGGCATGTCACTACATCTGATCAAGCTCGCCGTCGGTTGCGACTCCGTCAAGGAATTGAAGGAGTGGATCGCCGAGCGGATGCAGGCCGCCAAGAAGAAGGGGCTGCCGCAACACCACGTCCACGTCACCCGCATGGTGCCCAAGCGTGGCGACGAGATCCTCTCGGGCGGTTCGCTCTACTGGGTGATCAAGGGCGAGATCGCCGCGCGCGAAAAGATCATCGGCATCGAGCCGTTCCGCGACAAGGACGGCATAGGACGTTGCCGCATCGTGATGCAGCCCAAGGTGATCTCGGTGTCGCCGCGCCCGATGCGGCCATTCCAGGGGTGGCGCTATCTGACGGAAGATGCCGTGCCGCCCGATCTCGGCAAGGCCGCCGCCGGAACCATCGCGGCGATGCCCGAGCCGATGCGGCGCGAGTTGCGCGATCTCGGATTGCTGTAGGTGGCCGCTAAGGCGGCGTGACGAGATGCAGCCGCGCCCAGTCGGTTGACGGCATCTCGATCCCGCGCCCGCCTTCGCCAAGACGGTCCACGATGTCGATCAGCTCCGGCTCGACCCCCATATCGTGCAGGTATCGGCGGTACTGCTCGCCAAAATGCGCCGTCAGGCTCTCGCGCTGCTCAGCCGAGACGTTGGGCGCAACGCGGTTGCGGATAAAGCGTCCCGTCAGCACCACCTTCGCGCCCTGCGGCAGGCTGCGATGCACGCCGCCAGCGAGCATGAGCAGGCAGGCGAAGTCGCAGGCCGGGTTCGGTACCGTCACCCTGGCGTCGAGCGGTCCGCCCGGGCGCTTCAACACAAAGCATTCGGCCTCGGGCTTGCCGGCGCAGGCCTCGACCTCGGTTGCACCGGCGGTGGCGTCGAGGCCGTGGTCGCGCAGGATGCGGCCGAGGCTGGTCGCGACATTGAGATCGGACTCGCCCCAGCTATGGATGACGAGCGGGAGCTTTCGGCCTTGCTGGCGGTCGAGGATCGCGATCAGTCGCTTGTAGCTGTCCCATTGCACGGTGCCCTCGGCGGCGATCCAGTCCGAGCAGCCGGGTCCGCAGGCGCCGGCGGGACCATGGGCGACATAGAAGATCATGGCGTTCGGCGGCGAGCCGAACACGCCGATCGGCGGCCGCTGCTGCGCTTGTGCGATGCCGCCGGCGGCGAGCGCCAGCACACAGCTCGCGATGATCGTGCGGATGGATGACATGCCCTGGCTTTCCACGCCCGCGCCGATCATCCATGCAGGCGAGGAACCGCGCAAGCGCAACCTGGGCGTCCTACACGGGGATATTGTCGATCAGGCGGGTGGTGCCGAGTCGCGCCGCCACCAGGATGCGCAGTGGCCCGTCCTTGCGCGAGGTGACCGGCGCCAGCGTCTCGGCATGGCGGGCTTCAAAATAGTCGGGCGCAAAGCCGGCCTTTTCGATCATCCCGGCGCCATCCGCCATCACCGACGCGATCGCTTCGCCGGCGCGGATCCGCCCAGCGCTCTCCGTCATGGCTCGGTAGAGGGTGGGGGCGAGCTTGCGCTCCTCGGCCGACAGATAGACGTTGCGCGAGGACATCGCGAGCCCGTCGCGCTCGCGCACCGTGCGCGAGCCAACCACTTTGACGCCGAGGTCGAGATCCCCGGCCATCTGCGTCACCACCCGCAGCTGTTGAAAGTCCTTCTCGCCGAAGATCGCGACATCCGGGCGACACTGCGTGAACAGCTTGGCGACGACGGTGGCGACGCCGCCGAAGAAATGCGGCCGGAAGCGATCCTCCAATCCGGCGAGCGCCGGTCCCTGCGGCACGATGCGGGTGGCAAAGCCCTCCGGATACATGGCCTCGACCGTCGGGTGCCAGACGAGGTCGACATCCTCCGCCGCGAGTTTGGCGATATCGGCGTTCCAGGTGCGTGGGTAGGCGCCGAAATCCTCGGTCGGCGCGAACTGAGTGGGGTTGACGAAGATCGAGACGACGACCCGGCTCGCGCGTCGCCTGGCGAGGCGCACCAGCGACACATGCCCGTCATGGAGCGCGCCCATCGTCGGCACCAGTGCGACCGTGGCCTTCCGCTTGCGAAGAGCATCGAGGCTGCGCCGCAGGGCAGGGACCGTGCGGGCGATCAAGGGGCTTCTTGGCATCGCAACTCTTGGCTTCTGGAGTCTTGGCTTCCGGATTCCTGGCTTCCGGAGTCTTGGCTGAAGTCGTGGCCGCCGGGCGACGTTCCGCGGAACAGGGGCTAACCTTAACAAGCGGCACTGGTGGACGCCATGCACCCCGCTGGAGTCAGAGAAGTTTCGCGCGAGCAACAATGCAGCTGGATCACAGACGCGAAATGCGTGTGCGATTCATGATTAAGAACTGCGCGTTGCGATTTGCATTTCCTGTCACGCATTTCACTTGACCGCAGACGCGGTCAAGTGAAGATAATTGTTCGGGGCGTCGAGGATTCCTACATGCTTGTGCAGGCTAGCCAAGGCCAATTGGGCTCGGCGCACGTTGTCGTGCTCGGCAACGAGAAGGGTGGCTCTGGGAAATCCACCACTGCCCTGCACATCGCGGTCGCGCTGCTGAAGGCCGGCCAGCGCGTTGCCACCATCGACCTCGACTGCCGCCAGCAGAGCTTTACGCGCTACATCAACAACCGTTCCGCCTGGGCGCGCCGCACCGGCCTCGCCCTCGAGTTGCCGGTGCATCGTTGCATCAAGCTCGGCGAGACGATGCAGATCGCCGACAACGAGAACTCCGAGTTCCTCCAGTTTATGGAGGCGGTCTCGGCGGTCGAGAGCAACTTCGATTTCATCGTGATCGATACGCCCGGCACCGACAGCTACCTGATGCGGCTCGCGCATTCGATGGCGGATACGCTGGTCACGCCGATCAACGACAGCTTCCTCGACTTCGATGTGCTCGGCACCGTCGATCCCGCCAACTATGCGGTGACCGGCGAGAGCCACTATGCCGAGATGGTTCGCGACACCCGCCGCAAGCGCCGCCAGCTCGACGGCTCGACCTCCGACTGGATCGTCGTGCGCAACCGCCTGTCGATGCTGGGCTCGCGCAACAAGCAGCTCGTCGCCGACGGATTGAAGGAATTGTCGCTTCGGCTCGGCTTCCGCTATGTCGACGGCTTTGCCGAACGTGTCGTCTACCGCGAATTTTTTCCGCGTGGCCTGACGGCCCTCGACGATATCGATGAAGCGACCCTCGGCATGCGGCCCAATCTCGGCCACGTCACCGCCCGCGAGGAGGTGACCAGCCTGCTCCGCCAGCTCAAGCTGCCGCTCGACGAGCGCGGACGCCGCCGCGCCGCGAACCGCGCCGAATGGTTCAGCCAGGTCGACAAGCCGCTCGAACTTCACGACATCCTCGGCGCCTGACCGGGCGCGGTACGCAGCTACTTCCACTGAAGATTATTTCGACGGAGCCGACGGTTCCACGGGAACCGGGTGGGGCAGTCGCGATTGAACCCCGCGCAGACAGGTTGCGTCAAAAGGACCATAGTACCGAACGTAGTGGTCTTTGTGGTCTTGGAATACCGTGCCCGCTAGACGAGTGCAGCGCACAACGAAAGGGCTGCCGGTTCACAATATTTAGCCTTCCCGTCACGTCACTGTGACATATATTAGGGAATAACCGACAAGGGGCCCAAGAGCCTTCAAGCAACACAATTTCAAACGGGAGTTCAGGCCAGAAGAGCCTGAGCGTGAGGCTGAGGACGAACATGAAGCGTGGAATTGCCGTTCTGGTTTCCGTCACCGCCCTGGTAGGCGTTGCCTATTTCACGATGGCGAAGTGGGCCATCAAGCACGAGACGATCACCTTCTACGATGCCTCGCGCGACAACCGCCCGGTGCCGGTTGATATCGCCGTCCGTCGTGACCGCGAGATGCAGGCGGATAGCGGCTTGATCACGCTGCCGGTCGCAGTGATCAACCACGGCAACACCGTCAAGAACACCGAGTATGGCTTCCTCGCCAACGTCTTTGCGATGCGCGGATATCTCGTGGTCAGCCCGCAGCATGATCTGCCGACCGATCCGCCGATGGTGACCAAGCCGGGCGAACTCTATGTCGGCCGCCTGCCGCAGATTTTGCGTGGTGTGGCCAACATCCATCTGGCGCTGCACGAAATGAAAGGCGTCCAGCCCAACGCCAACTACGACAGGGTGACCATGGTCGGCCATTCCATGGGCGGCGACATCACCATGTATTTCGCCAAGCAGTATCCGGACGAGGTCAAGAAGGTCGTGACGCTCGACAATCTGCGCGTTCCGTTCGTCACTGCCGGCAAGTTCAAGATCCTGTCCTTCCGCTCGAAGGATCCGCAGTTCAAGACTGATCCCGGCGTGCTCCCGACGGACGAGGAGTGCGAGAAGGCGGGCATCACCGTCGTGAAGACGGACTTCCAGCACAACGACATGCGCGACACCGGACCGGATGGCGCGAAGAGCTCGATCCAGGGCATGCTCGACAAGTTCCTGGCGGACACCGACAGCGAAGTGGCGCCGGTTGATACCCTCAACGCGCCGCCCAAGGTGCTCGAGCCAGGCCCGGTCGCGCTGATGGGACGCTCCAAGAGCTGACGCTTCCGTCGGCGGCGAATTTTTCTCATTGCCAGGCCTCCGCTGCTGACTGCCGCGGAGGCCTTTGCACATTGACCGATCATGGCGCGCTCGCCACATATTGGCGGTGTAGTCCAGTGTGCGAGCAGGGATGTCCGGCGAACCGACCAAACCACGAAGCGGCGATGCCGTGTCGGCGCGGGCTGAGGCCGACGGCAGCTTGCCGCAGGCCAAGACGTCGACCAGCGACGACATCGCGGCCTTCGTCGCCAAGGCGCGCGCGATGTCGCCACATGCGCCGGGCGCGAAGGGGCGGTTGATTTTCGCGCTTGACGCCACGATGAGCCGGCAGCCGACCTGGGACATGGCCTGTGCGCTCCAGGCCGACATGTTCCGCGAGGCGGCCGCCCTCGGCAGCCTCGACATCCGGCTCGTCTACTACCGCGGTTTCAACGAGTGTCGTGCGACAGGATGGATCTCCGACAGCACCAAGCTCGCGCACCTGATGAGCAAGATAGATTGCCGCGGTGGCGACACCCAGATCGGCAGGGTGCTTTCGGAGGCGCGACGCGAAGCGGCATCCTCAGGCGTGCGTGCGGTGGTTTTCGTCGGCGATGCCATGGAGGAGAAGGTCGACGAGCTCTGCGCCAAGGCCGGCGAGCTCGGCATGCTCAAGGTCCCCGTCTTCATGTTTCAGGAGGGCCATGATGCGACCGCCGAGCAGGCGTTCCGCGAGATCGCACGGCTGACCGGCGGGGCCTGGTGCAGGTTCGATCCGGGCGCGGCGGCGCAACTGCGCGAACTCTTGCGCGCGGCAGCGGCTTACGCCGCGGGTGGCCGCGAGGCGCTGCTCAGGCTGGCCAAGACCACGAGCGGCGCGGCCAAGCTGATCGGCCAGGTGAGGTAGTCAGGCGGCCGCCGTATCCACGACCGCTCGGATCGCCGCACTCATCCTGCCGACCGCCTCGGCAGCATCGGCGCCGACCTCGTGCCGTCGGGCGAGCCAGGCGGGATCATTGTAGGACAGCCAAGTGTCGCCGGACGCATCCTGCCAGACCAGCGCCTTCAGCGGCAGGTCGATGCCGATGGTCTGAACGGACTGCATCAGCGGCGTGCCGGCCCTGGCGTTGCTGAAGATCAAGACCTCGGTCGGCGGCAGCGACAGCCCGGCCTCCGCGGCGCCAGCGGCGTGGTCGATCCGCGCGAAGACCCGCATGCCCTTCGCCTTCACCTCGGCTTCGAGCCGGTCCATCGTTTCCCTTGGCCCGTGATGGCTCGATCGGGTCACCAATCCCTCGGCGCTCATCGCACGCTCCGTTCTGCGCTGCGTCGGCCTCACTTTCCGGCGGAAGAGCGCCCGCGGCAAACGAACTTCTCGTGTGTCGGAAGGTCGTCCATGCTTTTTGCGAGCGGGCAGACTATATTCGGAGCATGCCGACCCTGATTGCCGGCGCTGTCGCCGTTGTCACGCTTTATCTGCTGCTCCAGATGTTCCGTTCCGCCAATCCGGCGGTGCTCGCGCGTGCCATCAAGGTCGGCGGCGGGGTCGTGGCGCTGGCGGTCGCGGCGTTTACGGGGCTGCGGGGCGAACTGGCGGTCGCGATCCCGCTTGGCATCTTCGGTGCAGGCCTGCTTGGCTGGACGCCGCTCGCGAACTCCAGCTTCGGCAATATCGGCGGCCTGTTCGGCGGTGCGACGCGCTCGCCCGGGCAGACCTCGCGCGTCCGCTCGCAATTTCTGGACATGCGGCTGGACCACGAATCCGGCCAGCTTGCGGGCGAGATCGTCGCCGGGCCCTATGCCGGGCGTTCGCTCGACGAGTTCGATCTCGCCGCGCTGCTTGCGATGTGCCCCGCCTTCGACGCGGAGAGCGTCGCGCTACTCGAAAGCTATCTGGACCGCCGGTTTCCCGCCTGGCGTCAGAACGCGCAGGGAGATGCGGCAGGGCGGCAGGGACGCGCGGCGCCGAGCGGCAAAATGACGGCGGAGGAAGCCTATCAGATCCTTGGCCTGCAGCCGGGAGCGGGGCGCGAGGAGATCGGCCGGGCCCACAAGACCTTGATGAAGAAATTGCATCCCGACCAGGGGGGCTCGACGTATCTCGCTGCCCGGGTAAACGAGGCCAAGGATACTCTGCTTCGCACGCATAACGGCTAACTCCGGCAACTAACGCTACAAACGCCCGTACCGCGTCAGCTCCGTACTGCTCTGTCTGCCGTCGCCCCGATGTCGCCCGCCATTGTCGGCGTGGTCGATCCTTTGAGCAAAAACTTAACCGTAAATCGTTGACGAGAGGTTGTTGCGAAACGGCCTTCGCGCTTGCCTGAAACGACGATGCCCGCGCACGAGGCGCGGGCATCGGGATCGGGTCTATTTGGTCACCGTCAGTTGCGGACGGTGATGCAGGAGATGTCGGCGCGCTTCAGCGTCCGGCAGACCGCCTCCGCCTGGTCGCGCTCGAGCCCGGCAAAGCGGGCACGGAACAGCTTGCGATTGTCCTTGGCGACGACCTCGGTGAACGGATCGGCCTTGCTGAGCAGGCCGCGGGCCGAACTGCGGGCGGCTTCGATGCGCTGCTGCGCCTCGTTCTCGCTCTCCAGCGCGCCGACCTGGACGATCCAGCCGCTATGTGTGACGACCGGCTTGGTCGTTGCGCTCATCTGGATCGGCTGCGGGGCCGGCTCCGCCGAGGCGAGTTTTGCGGCAGGCGCGGGCGCGGGGGCCGCGGCGCTGGACGCCGGCAGGACGCCGAGGATGCCGTTGCCGGTGCCAAAGCCCGGCGGCTGCGGCGGCATCTCGCTGCGGGCGACTTCAGGCTTGGCAATGACGTCCGGCTTGTTGACGATGTCGGCCTTGGCGACGACGGCGCCGGAGGTTTCCGCGACTTCAGCACGGGCGCTGGAGATCGTGTTGGTGATTGGCGGGGCCGGTTGCGACGGGGCGGCGGAAGCGACCTTCACGGCGCCGGCCTTGACCTGAACCGTCTTTACCTTGACCGGCTTCATCGGCTCGGAGGAGCCCGGAATGATCGAGAGCGGCTGGCTCGAGATCACGCCATTGGTCAGCGGCGCGGGTTCGACCTTGGATTCGACTGCCTTGGGCTCCGGCTTGGCGGCCGGCGGCATCGCCGCGGTGGCAGCGGCAAGCGCGGCGAGGCGCGAGGGGCGCGGCGCGGGCGCTTCCGGAGCGGGGGCTGCGGCGGCCTGGACCTGCGGTGCTGCACGCGCTGGCGTGTCGGCGACGTCGGTGCTGGTGTCGGCACCATTGCGCTCGGTGATGGCGGCCACGGTGCGGGTGCCCGCGCCCTTCTCGAGGTTCTCCGCGAGCAGGTTGCGCATGATGGCGTCGCGCGAGCCGCCGCTGCGGCCGCCCAGGACCACGCCGACCAGGAAGCGGTTGCCGCGGTGAATCGAGCTGACGAGATTGAAGCCGGACGCACGGGTGTAGCCGGTCTTGATGCCGTCCACGCCCTCGACGCTGCCGAGCAGGTGATTGTGGCCCGTGATCGTCCGGCCGCGGAAATTGAACGCCGTGGTCGAGAAGTAGCGGTAGTAGCGCGGGAAGCGATCCTGGATCGCACGGCCAAGCGTGGCCTGGTCGCGCGCCGTTGTGTTCTGCTCGTCGTTGGGAAGGCCTGAGGCGTTGCGATAGACCGTCCTGGACATGCCGAGCGCACGCGCCTTGCGCGTCATCATGCTGGCGAAATCGTCCTCGGTGCCGCCGATATATTCGGCCATGACGACCGCGGCGTCGTTGGCGGAACGGGTGACGAGGCCCTTGATCGCGTCCTCGACCCGGATGGTCTGGCCGGGCCGCAAGCCCAGCTTGGTGGGATCCTGATCGGCCGCATGTTCAGACACCGGCATCTCGGTGTCGAGCTTGACCTTGCCGGACTCCAGACGCTCGAACAGCAAATAGAGCGTCATGATCTTGGTGAGCGAAGCGGGGTGACGAATTCCGTCGGGACTCGTCGCTTGCAGCACCGCGCCGGAATTGCCGTCGACGATGATCGACGCGAATTGCGGGCTGTAGCTCTCACCGGAGTCGCGATGCACGCGGTGCGCATAGTGCCGGCTGCGATGGCGCCGCGCCTCGGCAGCATCGGTCGTGAAGATGACCGCGGTGGTGATTGTAAGAAGCCCGAAGACCCCAGCCCGCGCCAAGCGCGAGGAAGACCAGTTCTTACGAAGCATGAAACCCCGTCCCCGTTTCTGACTTGATCACCGGCTCGTGAGGCAAAATTGTGCCCTCCAGATCCGGGACCATGACCGGCTTGATCCGCCAATCCGCCGGCGCTCATCGTCGGCAATTGGGGCTCAAGCCGCTGTTCTGGCTAAGGCGATGTTCTCAAACGGTTTTGACCGCTTGTCGGAAGCTGAACACGTCCAGGGAATCAGGGTAGGGGCGCTCGGTTTCCAAAAGCTTAAGGAACCCTTGCGTAGATATCCGAGAATCACCTCAAGTTGCATGCATTATTGTGCGTCGCACAAGATTCTTGACTTTTTTGTGCGTTGCACTAATTATGGGCAGCGTCGGGCGGCCCCAAGGAGAACTCCAAGGCTTGAGAGATCCAAGGCTTGAAAAATCTAAGGCTTCCGGACGAGAGCCAGGGAAAAAAGGATTCCATGATGTTCAAGGTTGAAGACTTTCAGAGCTACGGGAAAGAGCAGTTCGAGCAGTGCGTCGCCTCCGCGACCTCGGTGCAGCACGGCATCCAGGCGATCGCCAGCGCCTATGGCGACTACACCAAGAAGTCGTTCGAAGACACCAAGTCCTTCGTTGAGAAGCTTTCCGGCGTGAAGTCGCTGGACAAGGCGCTTGAAGCGCAGACCGATTTCGCACGCTCCGCCTACGAGACCTTCGTTGCGGAATCGCAGAAGATCGCCGGCCTTTACAACGACCTCGCCAAGCAGGCGTTCAAGCCGGTCGAGACCATCGTCTCGAAGTTCACCCCGGCCGCTCAGTAACACTTCGTCAAGTCCTGGAATCGGAAAAGCCCGGCTGGTTCAGCCGGGCTTTTTTCGTGGCCGCGTTCGCGAGGCCTATTTGCGAGACCCAGAGCTTGCTGAGCGCAATGCGGACCTTGTTGAAGGTCGTCGCGATCGCGGTCGAACTCGGCAGCATGAAGAACTTGTCTGAGCTGCTCGCGCAGTTCTGCTGCTGCTTGCGCTCGTTGATTTGATGGTCGCTGCAGTTCGTGACACGGGCTGTCGCCGGCGAGGCTTTGCCGGTGAAGAGCGCGATTGGATGGCTGGTCAATTCGACCGTAGAAAACCGGAGGTGCCGGCCTGGAAATGGTTGCCGCGGGTTGACGTCGGGTTCCTGGAAGAGGGCAGAAAAATCTGCCGATCGATTTTTTTGTCAAATGGGTCCGGATTGATTAACCTTGGTCAGGATCGCCAGGGACCGGGAATCGGGACCGCTGCGGCCGCATAGGTCGGGCCTTTGCAAGCTTGCGGCGGGCCGGAGGCAGGCCCATATTCACCGATGTCGTTCCGGTGAGGACCGGACCGGTCGGGAGCGGCGATCGAACAAGAAGGCTCGCCTATGCGAGGCTCCGACGGCGGAGCAGCGCAGCGGGTTGCCATACGCTTCCGTGGGGATTTTGAACGCCTGTGCCATGCCGCAACTAACTTCCAGCCTCGATCTGCCCGCGTCAGCCGTCGCCTATGCTCCCCGGATGAGCGGTGACGAGAACCGTTCTAATGCTCCGTCCGGCCCGAGCACCTCGGTCATCACCAAGGTCAAGCCCAAGACCAAGCGGCCCAATCTTTACCGGGTGCTGATCCTGAACGACGACTACACGCCGATGGAGTTCGTGGTGCTCGTGCTGGAGAAGTTCTTCAACAAGGACATCGAGGCGGCGACCAAGATCATGCTGCACGTCCACCATCACGGCATCGGCGAATGCGGCGTCTTCACCTACGAGATCGCCGAGACCAAGGTCACACAGGTGATGGACTTTGCCCGCAAGCACCAGCACCCGCTGCAATGCGTGATGGAAAAGAAGTAGGCGCGTCCCGCGTCCTGTGCGCCTTCTGACATCCATGACACCCGGTCGTATCCTCACGGCCGTCATGGCCGGCGAGCTGCCGGAGTAGCGGGGACCGGCGCCACCTCCGCCCAAATCGGAACGGGTTTTGCATCGAAAATACCGCGCGTGAGTCCAGCGTCGCGGAACCGCTCTTTCGCCGCGATCTTGTATAACTATATGTGACAAAGGTTGTTGTTGCCTGACCGGGCGATGGCGATCATGATGGTGGGGGCCACAGAGGACGCGAATGCCGACTTTTTCTCAAAGCCTTGAACAATCCCTGCATCGTGCACTGGCGATCGCAAATGAGCGTCATCACCAATACGCGACGCTCGAACATCTGCTGCTGTCGCTGATCGATGACTCCGACGCAGCAGCCGTCATGCGGGCCTGTAGCGTCGATCTCGACAAGCTGCGCACCAGTCTCGTCAACTATCTTGAGACCGAATTCGAAAATCTGGTGACGGATGGAGCCGACGACGCCAAGCCGACGGCCGGTTTCCAGCGCGTGATTCAGCGCGCGGTGATTCATGTGCAGTCATCCGGCCGCGAGGAAGTGACCGGTGCGAACGTTCTGATCGCGATCTTCGCCGAGCGCGAGAGCCATGCCGCGTATTTCCTGCAGGAGCAGGACATGACGCGCTACGACGCGGTCAACTACATCAGCCACGGCATCGCCAAGCGGCCGGGCGTCTCCGAGGCGCGCCCCGTTCGCGGCGTCGACGAGGAAACCGAGACCAAGGGTAACGAGGACTCCAAGAAAAAGGGCGAGGCACTCGAGACCTACTGCGTCAACCTCAACAAGAAGGCGCGCGACGGCAAGATCGATCCGGTGATCGGCCGCAATTCCGAGATCAACCGCGCCATCCAGGTGCTGTGCCGGCGGCAGAAGAACAACCCGCTGTTCGTGGGCGAGGCCGGCGTCGGCAAGACCGCCATCGCAGAAGGCCTTGCAAAGCGCATCGTCGACAGCGAGGTGCCGGAGGTTCTGGCGGCTGCAACCGTGTTCTCGCTCGACATGGGCACGCTGCTCGCGGGCACGCGCTATCGCGGCGACTTCGAGGAACGCCTGAAGCAGGTGCTGAAGGAGCTCGAGGCGCATCCCAACGCCATCCTGTTCATCGACGAGATCCACACCGTGATCGGTGCGGGTGCGACGTCGGGCGGCGCCATGGATGCGTCGAACCTGCTCAAGCCGGCGCTCGCCTCGGGCACCATCCGCTGCATGGGTTCGACCACCTACAAGGAATATCGCCAGCATTTCGAGAAGGACCGCGCGCTGGTGCGGCGCTTCCAGAAGATCGACATCAACGAGCCGACGGTCGAGGACGCGATCGCAATCCTCAAGGGGCTGAAGCCTTACTTCGAGGACTATCACCGGTTGAAATATACCAACGAGGCCATTGAAGCGGCTGTACAGCTCTCCTCGCGCTACATCCACGACCGCAAGCTGCCGGACAAGGCGATCGACGTGATCGACGAATCCGGCGCGGCGCAGATGCTGGTTGCCGAGAACAAGCGCAAGAAGACGATCGGCATCAAGGAGATCGAGACCACGATCGCCTCGATGGCGCGGATCCCGCCGAAGAGCGTGTCAAAGGACGATGCCGAGGTGCTCAAGCATCTCGAGCAGACCTTGAAGCGTGTCGTGTTCGGGCAGGACAAGGCGATCGAGTCGCTGTCCGCCTCGATCAAGCTGGCGCGAGCCGGCCTGCGCGAGCCGGAGAAGCCGATCGGCTGCTACCTGTTCTCGGGTCCGACCGGCGTCGGCAAGACCGAGGTCGCAAAGCAGCTTGCGTCCAGCCTCGGCGTCGAGCTGTTGCGCTTCGACATGTCCGAATACATGGAGCGGCACACGGTGTCGCGCCTCATCGGCGCGCCTCCCGGCTATGTCGGCTTCGACCAGGGCGGCCTGCTCACCGACGGCGTCGACCAGCATCCGCATTGCGTGGTGCTGCTCGACGAGATCGAGAAGGCACACCCCGATCTCTACAACGTGCTGCTCCAGATCATGGACCATGGCCGGCTTACCGATCACAACGGCAAGCAGGTCAACTTCCGCAACGTGATCCTGATCATGACCACGAATGCCGGCGCGGCCGATCTCGCCAGGCAGGCCTTCGGCTTCACCCGCTCGAAGCGGGAAGGCGACGACCACGAGGCGATCAACCGGCAGTTCGCGCCGGAATTCCGCAACCGCCTCGACGCCATCGTTTCCTTCGCCCATCTCAATGCCGACGTGATCGGCATGGTCGTGGAGAAGTTCGTGCTCCAGCTCGAGGCGCAGCTCGGTGACCGCGACGTCACGATCGAGCTTTCCGAGGAGGCCAAGGCTTGGCTGATCAAGCACGGCTATGACGAGCAGATGGGTGCGCGGCCGATGGCGCGCGTGATCCAGGAGCACATCAAGAAGCCCCTCGCCGACGAGGTATTGTTCGGCAAGCTCAAGGGCGGCGGCCATGTCCGCGTCGTATTGGTCAAGGATGAGGCCGACGCCGAGAAGGACAAGATCGGCTTCGAGTTCGTCGAGGGGCCGGTCACGCCGAAGCAGGAGAAGCTGCCCGGCGCCCGCAAGCGCCCGCCGTCAGGCAAATCCAGGCCGGGCGGTCCCGGCGGCCCCTCCAAGGGGCCGACCTCCAGAGGCCCGCTGGTCAAGGTTTGACCGGGAGCGTCATGAACTGAAAGGGCCGGCTGCGAAGCCGGCCTTTTTGTTGCGAACGAGCAAACGTCGCGCGCTCATATCTGCGGACGGGCCAGCGCAAGAAAGCCGGCTCGCCGTGCGGTTGCGGCCTCAAGACCATGGCGTGCCTCCGCAGGCAACACGTTCTTCGCCTCGGCCGCCGCAAAGTGCGGCTGAATGAGCGCATGCTCGCGCTCGTCGACGAACAAACCGATCCACCAATATTCGAAGGCCACGCGTCACCCCAATGCAGTCTCGCGGATTGGCGGTGCCAGATGGCCGATGGGCTCTGTTGCCAAGCGCCAGCCGTGTACAGGACTGCGTGTTGGTCGCGGCAGACGAGCGACCGGTTCGCGTCAATCGTCGCGCCTTAGCTCATTGTCTGAGCATGCAGGCGGTCGGCACTTCCAGCCGCACAAGGCTGTGCCACCGGGGTAGCGCTAATCCCCCTTCATCTGCTGCCCGTCCTGAACTCGCACACGCTCCGCCCCGCGGGCGCCGGTGGGCGACAGTCTCAGCATGCTCAGGAAGGCGCCGCAGAGGGCGAAGCCGACGCCGGTGAGGAACGCGACCCGCGTGCCCTCCTGTGGGTAACGGCCAAGAAACAGCGCGACCAGCCCGGCGCCGGTGGTCTGGCCCAGCAGGCGCGCGGTGCCGAGCATGCCGCTGGCGCCCCCCGTGCGCTCGCGCGGTGCGGCTGCGATCATGGTGCGGTTGTTGGGCGTCTGGAACAAACCGAAGCCGAGACCTGCGAGCGCCATGCGCCAGGCGATATTCAGCGGCCCGGGTACGGCTGGCAGCAGGGCAAGCGAGGCGAGCCCGCCTGCGAACAACACGAGGCCGATGCCTCCGAGCAGGCCGGCCGGATAGTGCTCGACCAGCCGGCCTGCGAGCGGTGCCGCAAACGCCACGGCGATCGGCCAGGGCGTGATCAGGAGCCCCATATGCACGGCGGAATAGCCGAAGCGGCTTTGCAGGTAGAAGGGGATTGCGACGAAAGCCAGCATCTGGGCGCAGAACGAGGCGATCGAGGTCGCGATCGAGAGCGCGAAGATCGGAATGCGCAACAGATCGATCGGCAGGAGCGGCACGGCCATATGCGTCTCGCGCCAGACGAGGACGGCGCCCGCGATGGCGGCAACGCCGAACTCGATCAGGCAAATGAGGAGCGGCTCGCCATGGCCGACGCTGTCGATCGCAAAAATACCGACGCCGAAGGTAACCGCACTGAGGCCCGCGCTCTGCCAATCGAAGCGATGCTCCGCAAGGCGCGTGTGCGGTAAGCATTGCCAGCCGAGCCCGAGCGCTACCATGCCGATCGGAACGTTGATCGCGAACAGCCAGGGCCAGGTCGCGAGCGCCAGAATGCCCGAAGCAAGCGTCGGCCCGACCGCAGCCGACACCGCCACCACCAGCGCGTTGCGGGCGATGCCGCGTCCGAGCAAGGCGTGCGGATAGGTGAAGCGCACCAGCGCAGCGTTGACGCTCATGATGCCGGCCGCGCCAAATCCCTGGACGATGCGCGCAACCGTCAGCATCGCAAGCGCGTGCGAGACGGCGCAGAACACGGAAGCAAGCGTGAAGAGAAGCAATCCGGCGAGATAGACGCGGCGATAGCCGAGGATCTCGCCGAGCGAAGCCAGCGGCAACAGCGAGATCGTGATCGCAAGCTGATAGCCGTTGACGATCCAGATCGAGAATGCCGGGCTCGCGTCGAGATCGGCCGCGATCGTCGGCAGCGCCACATTGGCGATGGCGCCGTCGACCACCGCCATGAGCAGGCCGAGCGCAATGGTGAGGATCGCCCAGCGGCGCTGCGGCAGCGGCAGGCCATCGGCATGCTCGATGGTGGTTGTCAACATCGTGAACGGCGTTTGGTCGCGCGAGCGGCTGTCGTTGTCGCAACTTGGTCCGCCCCGGCATAGTTCCAGTGCAAGCGAGGGCATTCCGCGCGCTGTTTCGGCGCTAGTTTGACTTCCGCGGCTCCTGAATCGCCTTGAGGTAGTTGACCACGGCCTCGGCGTCGGCACGCTCGAAACGGAAGGTCGGCATGAAGCGATGAATGCTGCTATAGCCGTTCTGCAGGCGTTGCACGAAGTCGGTGTCGTAGAGCTTGTTCTCGCCGAGGGTGCGGAACGCCGGGGCCCGTCGGTTCCGGCTCGCGCCGGAGGTGCCCACCGCGTGGCAGCGTGCGCACATTCTTTGCAGGAGGGCTTGACCGTGCTGCTGCTCGGCATCCAGCGCGTGGCTCGGCGAGCCCGACAGCACGGCGAGGATCGCAAGTAAAGGCAGCAATCGCTTCATGCGTCCTACCAGCGCGACGTTGCCTTGCCGAACACATAGAGCGCGATCAGACCTGCAGTCACCAGCGTCGAGAAGACCAGGATGTTGCGATCCCAATCGATCCGCTTCCTGTCCTCTCTGTTGAGGCTGAGGGCGGTGAACAGTGCCTTCATGGCAAATCGGCGCATCAGCAAATCCTCGCCCGTGTACGAATGACACGGGCCGGCGAAGATCGGCTTGATGCACGTCAATGCGTGACCCGCATGCAACCGGGTGACCGGCTGCACGCGATGTCAGCTAGCCGCCCCAGTTCTTGTAGGGACTGTCAACCGTCGGATCGGGTTGATCGCTCGGCACGTACAGATAGGGGGCCGGCGCCCGAGGCGGCGCATAGCCAAAACTCGACATGGGATCCCTATACGCGCGAGGGGCAGGGTCAACGGCATAGTGCCGGTGCGTGTGATGCACCGGAGCGGCGCTGGCAGCACTGGATAGCGCGATCAGAAGGCTCAAGAGCAAGACGGGACGCATTGCGTTCTCCCCGGGTGGAACCTGATACCGGCCTTAGGTGAGGTTCGCGTTGCGGCGCCGCAATCGCTCCCGGCTTCACGATCAGTCACATCGGCGGCATCGGGGCGGCGCTGTGGCGTCATTGGCCTAGCGCTTGCCGAACCATTCCTCGTGCATCCGCTGATACGCATCGCTCTCGCGCAGCGCGAGAAGCGCTTCGTTCACGTGCTTGCGCAGCGGGCTGCCGGTCGGAAAGACGATGCCGTAGTCTTCCCGATGGAAGACGCTCCCGACGGTTCGTGCCAATCCCCTGCCGTCGTGGGTTGTGTAGTAAAGCAGCGCAGGTGAATCGAAGACGACCGCGTCGATCTCCTGATCGAGCAGAGCCTTGTAGAGGTCATCGACTTTATCGAACTCGCGGACCTCGGCCTTGACCTCGTTCAGATAGAGTGTGGCCGTGCTTCCCCGTGTCGTGCCGACGCGCTTGCCGACGAGATCCTGCGGACTGTTGATCGGTCCCCTGATCTGCTGGACCGTCAGCGATGCCGTCAGTTGCGCCGTATAGAAGGCCACGAAGACCACGCCCGTGAACATCCAGAGCACGGCGACGATGCGAGCGATCCAGTGCCGGGGCATTTGATCCGCCTGGGTCGCCAGCGTGCCTGCGGCCCAGAACATCGCATGGAAGATTCCCGGAAAATACCGGCTCGTTGGAATGATGCCGTTGTGATGATGTCGCTCCACAAGGAAAATCAGATGCGCCGGAATGAGGATCAGGAGCAGCGCAATACCAAGCCAGATCAGGAGAGTGCGCGAGAAGAACAACTCCACGAACTCGAGCAGCGGATTCGGCTCGACATTCGCAGTGGTACCGCGCACCAGGATCTGTAGTCCCGAATTCAGGATCGGCTGGGAGAAGTCGAACCTGTTCTCGCGATCTGATGTGATCGAGATGGCTGCGATCCCGAGATCTGCCCGTCCGCTTTCCACGGCCGCAAGCAATTCACCGACATCGGGCGTGATGACGTACTCGGTCTCGCGATGCAGTCGCTCCCCAATGCCGTTCCAGAGCTCAATGCTGAAGCCGCTCAGGGTGCCGTTCTTCTCGATGACCAAGGGAGGCACGATGCGGGTCGCGACCCGGAGCTTGGTGGTCCCTTCCTGGGCAATGCTGCCGGAGATGCAGACAAATAGCGCCAACGCCAGCCCAAGGGCTGCGTCAAGCGCTGCGCAGCGCACGAGCATCAGGAAGAGCCGGACGGTCCCTGCACGAAAACGGACCGCGAGATTGGCGCAAAGCATCAAATCATTTCCAGTCTAGTGCGGCAATTGGCTCTGCCGGAAGTCGCGCGGCGACATTCCGAAATGCTCGCGGAAGACGCGGCCGAAATGCGAGAGGTCGTTGAAGCCCCAGGCGAACGCAATCTCGCCGACATGGCGGTGGGCTAGCACGGGTGAGGCGAGGTCGCGCCTGCATTGGGCGAGACGTTCGGCGAGCACGTAGCGCTGGAACGACGTATCCTCGTCGGCGAGGAGATCATTGACATAGCGCGGCGAGATACGAAGCGCGGCTGCGGTGTCGGACAGCGACAGATCGGGATCGGCGAGGTGACTGCGGATATGTGCCTTCAGCCGGTAGAGCAGGGCCGAGCGATGCGTCGAGGAGGGCGGCGACGTCTTGCCGAGCCGCTCGCTCAGGACCATGGCGACGAGATCGACCGCCTGCTCGGAGAGCGCGACGGCATGCTGCGGATCGATCTGATCGGCGCTATGGCAAAGCTTGAAGATGAAATCGTAGGCGAGCTTTTGCAGTGGCGCGTCGGAGCCGAACGAGATCGCAGTCAGCGTCTCGGTGGCTCCGAGGCGCCGCTGCAGCATCTCGCGCGGCACCTTGAAGATGGTCTGCGTGAAGGCGTGATCGAACCTCAGCTCATAGGGGCGCGTGGTGTCGTAGAGTGCGAACTCGCCGGGATGGATCACGGTCTCGCGGCCGTCCTGCACGACGCCGCCGGCGCCCTGATTGCCAAGCGCGACGAGAACGAAATCCAGATCCGAACGGGCGATCCGCGACGGCGTGCGGAAGACGTGCTGGCGGTCCGAGCAGACATCCGAACAGACCGCGCGCCCAAGGGAAGCTTGCGTCACCGAGCCGCGGAAGGCGCTGCCGAGATCCGACCTGCAGTCGAGCTCGACGAAGACGTCGCAGACGATGTCCTGCCAGAGCGCGAGGCGCCGGTGGCCGGGGCTGCCGTCCGTCGTGAACTGGATGGTCATGCGCGGGCCTCGCTTTCACACTCCGAACATGGATTGGCCCCGGCGCAGGGAAATTCGGTGCCGCCGTCCGGTCGAATTTTCATGCCGTGGCAGTCGAGCAGGCCTGGTCCAGCCGTGGCTCAATAGACTGCATCGGACGTCTGCCGCGATCAACCGGAAAGCGGCGTGTCCTGGTGGATCACGTGGAGGCGGGAATGGGCATCCAACATCCGAAATACAAAGTCGCGGTGGTGCAGGCGGCGCCGGCCTGGCTCGACCTCGACGCGTCCGTCGACAAGTCGATCGCGCTGATCGAGGAGGCCGCAGGAAAGGATGCGAAGCTGATCGCTTTCCCGGAGGTGTTCATCCCCGGATACCCCTGGCATATCTGGCTGGATTCGCCGGCCTGGTCGATAGGCCGCGGCTTCGTGCAGCGCTATTTCGACAATTCGCTCGCCTACGACAGCCCGCAGGCCGAGAAGCTGCGGCAGGCCGTGCGCAAGGCCGGCCTGACCGCGGTCATCGGGCTCTCCGAGCGCGACGGCGGCAGCCTCTACATCGCGCAATGGCTGATCGGGCCCGATGGCGAGACCATTGCAAAGCGTCGCAAGCTGCGGCCGACCCATGCCGAGCGGACCGTCTATGGCGAGGGCGACGGCAGCGATCTTGCCGTGCACGAGCGCCACGACATCGGACGTATCGGCGCGCTGTGCTGCTGGGAGCATCTCCAGCCGCTGTCGAAATATGCGATGTACGCCCAGAACGAGCAGGTTCATGTGGCGTCCTGGCCGAGCTTCTCGCTCTACGACCCCTTCGCGCCCGCCTTGGGAGCGGAGGTCAACAACGCCGCCTCGCGCGTCTATGCGGTGGAGGGCTCGTGCTTCGTGCTTGCACCCTGCGCGACCGTCTCGCAGGCGATGATCGACGAGCTCTGCGACCGCCCGGACAAGCATGCGCTGTTGCATGCCGGCGGCGGCTTTGCCGCGATCTACGGCCCCGACGGCAGTCAGATCGGCGACAAGCTGGCGCCGGATCAGGAGGGGCTTCTGATCGCCGAGATCGATCTTGGCACCATTGGCGTCGCCAAGAACGCGGCCGATCCTGCTGGGCACTATTCGCGGCCCGACGTGACCCGGCTCTTGCTCAACAAGAAGCCCTACAAGCGCGTCGAGCAATTCGCGCTGCCGGTCGACAGCGTCGAGCCGGCGGACATCGCGGCGGCAGCGAGCTAACCAGGGATGGCGACCGTCAGTGCCTGACGTTCAGGCGCTGCGCGTCGCGCAGTGGGCGAGCAGCTCGGGATGCGCGGCGCAGATATGATGCGCGCCGGCGTCCCTGAGCTCGGCTTCGCTGCCATAGCCATAGAGCACGCCGATCGAGGTCATGCCGTTCTTCCGGGCGCCGACCACGTCGTGGCTGCGGTCGCCGATCATGACGGCCGTTTGCGGGTCGACCCTGGCGGTGTCGAGCGCGTAAGCCAGGAGGTCGCCCTTGTCGACGCGCGTGCCGTCGAGCTCGGAGCCGAACACCTGCTCGAAATAATGCTTGAGCCCGAAATGATCCACGATCCGGGTCGCGTACACCGCCGGCTTGCTGGTCGCCACGAACATGCGCGCGCCCGTTGCCGACAGCGCGGACAAGGTCTCCTCGATCCCGGAATACGCCTCGTTCTCGAACAGGCCGATATCGGCAAAGCGCTCGCGATAGAGCAGCAGCGCACGCCCGGCGAGCTCGTCGGTTCCGGTGAGCTTCTTCAGGCTCGCATGCAGCGGCGGCCCGATGCACCAGGTCAATTCGTCCTCGCTGGGGATGTGCTGTCCGAGCCGTTCCAGCGCATACTGGATCGAGCGGGTAATCCCTGGCTTCGGATCGGTCAGCGTGCCGTCGAGATCAAAATAGATTGTTGCCATTCCGCCCCCGCCTGCGTTGATTATGCCGCCAGTTGCTAGTTGGCTTGGCCTTGGAATTCAAGGGCCTTGGAGTTCAAGGCCGATTTGCCCGATATCGCCGGTACCCTGCCGATGACACGAGCCCGATATGCGCTCTGCCAGGCCGCCGCCGCGCTGTTCTTGGTTGCGCCGGCTGCGGCGTGGGACAATTCGCCCGCGAAGACCGATGTCGCCGTGCCGAGCGTCGAGGAGCTCGCGATGCCGCCGGTAAAGCCTGCCGAGGCGGCGCGCGAGAGCGACACGCGGGAATCGATCTGCCTGATCATCGAGGCGGCGGCGCGCGATGCCAGCCTGCCGCTCGAATTCTTTGCCCGCGTGATCTGGCAGGAGAGCCGGTTTCAGAGCGACGCGGTGGGCCCGGTGACGCGCAGTGGCGACCGCGCGCAGGGCATCGCGCAGTTCATGCCGGGCACCGCCAGCGAGCGCGGACTGCTTGATCCCTTCAATCCGGTGCAGGCTCTGCCGAAATCGGCGGAGTTCCTGAACGAGCTGCGCAACCAGTTCGGCAATCTCGGGCTTGCAGCGGCGGCCTACAATGCAGGTCCGCGCCGCGTGCAGGAATGGCTCGCCGGCACCGGCGGCATGCCGGACCAGACCCGCCACTATGTGGCCGCCATCACCGGCTCGACGGTCGAGGATTGGAAGGCGGCCGGGCGCGGCGGCAAGACGCCGCAAAGCTCACCGCCGACGAGCTGCCGCGAGCTGATGGCGCTGCTCAAGCGTGCGCCCAATCCGTTCGTCGCCGGGCTCGAGCAGCACGTCGAGCTTGCCGCCGCAAAGATCTGGGGCGTGCAGCTTGCCGCCGGCTTCGACCGCAACAAGGCGCTCGCGATGTATTCGCGCGCGGTTACGCGGCTGAGCTCGGTGATCGGCGGCCGCGACCCGAGCCTGCTCTCCTCGGTGATGCGCAGCCGCGGCACGCACGCCTTCTATCAGGTGCGCATCGGCGCCGACACCCGGCCAGAGGCGGACGATCTCTGCAACCGCATCCGGAAAGCGGGCGGCGCCTGCTTCGTGCTTAGGAACAGGGGCGTGACGGGGTAGCGTGCCAGCGCTCGCCGTCATTCCGGGGCGCCGCGAAGCGGCGAGCCCGGAATCCATCGCGCAGCAACATCTGTGGCCCTATGGATTCCGGGCTCGCGCCCAAGGGGGCGCGCCCCGGAATGACGAAGGGGTGGCGTCCGCGTGCATGCCAGCCCCGCCGCGTGGTTCCTTGACGTGTCGCCTCGCATTGCCCGTTATGCAGGCACGATTCCTCTCCCGGCCAAGACCCCGTGGCGCTTCCTCCGCTCGATTCTCCCGAATGGCACAGTGCCTTTCGCGCTTTTGCGTGGGGGCTGCGCTCGATCACGCAGACCATCCTCACCGTCGTGCTGTTCGTGACCTATCTCGGCATCGGGGCGCTCGCGCATGACACGCATTTCAGCCTGGCCTGGGCGCTGGCCTCCACGCTGTTCGTCTGGGCGGGGCCGGCCCAGATCATCCTGATCACCACGCTCGGCTCCGGCGCGACCGTCATCCAGTCGGCGATCGCAGTGACGGTCAGCGCCATCCGCCTGTTTCCGATGGTGGTGTCGGTCCTGCCCTTGATGCGCACGCCGAAGACAAAACGGCGCGAGCTGATCTTCGCGGCGCATCTCACCGCCGTGACGCTATGGGTCGAATGCCACCGCTTCCTGCCGCAGGTGCCGCGCGAGCGGCGGATCGCCTTCGTCCACGGGCTCGGCTGCGGTCTGGTCTCGGTGTGCCTGACCGCCAACACGGTCGGCTATTTCCTCGCCGCCAACCTCACGCAGACGCTGGGCGCCGCGATCCTGCTGCTCACGCCGCTGTCGTTCCTTTTCTCGACCGCGCGCAACAGTCGCGAGGTCGCCGATGTCGTCGCGCTGGTGCTCGGGCTCGTGCTCTACCCGCTGGCCGCGAAAATGAACAGCGGCCTCGACATCCTGGTCAGCGGTGTCGTGGCGGGCACCATCGCCTATGGCGTCCATTTCTGGCGGGAGGCGCGCACATGAGTGGCTTCATCGGCGACTGGCATGCGCTTGCCGTGCTGTTCGTGGCCGGCGTTATTCCCAACCAGATATGGCGCATGCTTGGCCTGTGGTTCGGTGGCGGCATCGACGAGGGCTCGGAGCTCCTGGTCTGGGTGAGGGCGGTGGCGACCGCGATTTTGGCCGGTGTCATCGCCCAGATCGTGGTCCAGCCGCCGGGCGCGCTCGCCGGCGTGCCCGATGTCTTGCGCTATGGCGCGGTGGTCGCGGGCTTCATCGTCTTCATGCTGACCCGACGCTCGATCTTCGCCGGCGTCGTCGCCGGCGAGCTGTTCATGCTGGCCGGCACGTGGTGGCTGGGCTAAAACCGCCAGCAAACAGCAAGGAACAGGAAAAATGGTTCGCGAAAATGAGCTCCGCGAAGGCGAGGTGGCTATCGAGCTGCCGGCGACGCAGGATGCCGGCCTCGTCTTCATCGGCCGGATCCGCACGCCCTGGACCTCGCGGCTTCAGACGCCGCGGCAAGGACGGCATGACGGACCGGTATGCCGGCTTGAGATCTTCGAGCCCTTCGTGCCGGCGATCAAGGGCGTCGACTTCTACAGCAATCTCGAAGTGCTCTACTGGCTCGACCGCTCGCGCCGCGACATCGTCCTGCAGAGCCCGAAGAACAACCAGAATACCCGCGGCACCTTCTCGCTGCGCTCGCCAGTGCGGCCCAATCCGATCGGCACCTCGATCGTCAAGCTGGTCGGCATCGAGGGCGACACGATCCTGGTGCGCGGCCTCGACTGCATCGACAACACGCCGCTGATCGACATCAAGCCCGACCGTTGCGAGTTCACGCCGCTGGCCGCGCCGCAGCCGGGGGATTTCGAGACGGAGTGACGGTATAACCGTCGTCATTGCGAGGAGCGAAGCGACGAAGCAATCCAGACTGTCCCCGCGGAGGCACTCTGGATTGCTTCGCTTCGCTCGCCATGACGAGGGAAAAACCTAGCCCTTCAACGCCGCCATCAGCTTCGTCGCATGCTCTTCCAGCACCTTGCCGTCCTCCTTGCGGCTCGCGGGCGGCAGCAGCGCGACACCGTCGTGGCGTGGCATCACATGCATGTGCAGGTGAAACACGACCTGCCCACCGGCGGGCTCGTTGAATTGTTGCACTGTGATGCCGTCGGCGTCGAAGGCCTTCATCGCTGCGGCTGCGATCTTGTGCGCGCCGCGCGCGACATGGGCGTAGTCGTCCGGCTTGATGTCGAGGATGTTGCGGGCCGGGGCTTTCGGGATGACAAGCGTATGGCCGGGCGAGCGCGGCATGATGTCGAGGAACGCGAGCACGTGCTCGTCCTCATAGACCTTGTAGCAGGGGAATTCGCCGCGCAGGATTTTCGCGAAGATATTGTTGGGATCGTAGGCGGTCATGCGGCAGCTCCTGAAGTTGCGGCCTTACTGTCATCACCTCTAAGAAGGCGTCAAGGCGCCTCTTCGGCGCCCTTGCGGAACGGGCCCAACTCGGCGAGCTCGCGGCCGGCTTCCGCGACATAGGCACGTTCGCGCTTGAGGTATTCGTCGATGGCGCGGCGCAGGCCCGGATCGGCGATGAAATGCGCCGAATGCGTCGTTCGCGGCAGATAGCCGCGCGCGATCTTGTGCTCGCCTTGGGCGCCGGCCTCGACATATGTCAGGCCGTGTTTGATCGCAAAGTCGATCGCCTGATAGTAGCAGACCTCGAAATGCAGGAACGGATGATGCTCGACCGCGCCCCAGTTGCGGCCGAACAGCGTATCCGAGCCGATGAAGTTGATGGCGCCCGCGATCCAGCGGTGATTGCGGCGGGCCATGACCAGCAGCACGTCGTTGCTCATGGTCTCGCCGATCAGCGAGAAGAATTCTCGCGTTAGGTACGGCCGGCCCCATTTGCGCGAGCCGGTCTCCATGTAGAAATCGAAGAACGCGTCCCAGGCCTCCTCGGTGATGTCGCTGCCGGTGAGCCAGTGGATGGTGATGCCGGCTGCCAGCGCATCGCGCCGCTCGCGCTTGATCGACTTGCGGTGGCGCGAATTCAACGTGGCGAGGAAGTCGTCGAAGGATGCGAAGCCCTCGTTGTGCCAATGGAACTGCTGGTCGGTCCGTTGCAGGAAGCCGTGCTCGGCGAGCAGCCTCCATTCGGCCTCGCGCGCGAAGGTGACGTGCACCGAAGAGGCCTTGCTCACCCCGCACAGCGCGATCAGTCCGCTCGCCAGCGCAGACGCAATGCGCTCATGATCGACGCCATCGCGGATCAGAAGGCGCGGGCCGGTCGCGGGGGTGAAGGGAACCGAGACCTGCAGCTTCGGATAGTAGCGCCCGCCGGCGCGCTGATAGGCATCCGCCCAGCCGCGGTCGAACACATACTCGCCTTGCGAATGCGATTTCAGATAGCAGGGCACGATGCCGGCGACGTGGCCATCGAGCTTTGCAACGAGATGCCGCGGCCCCCAGCCGGTCCGCGCCGTGGCCGAACCCGAATTCTCCGCTGCGGACAAAAAGGCATGGGAGACGAAGGGGTTATAGGCGGGTTTTGAGAGCGCGAGGGAGGCGCCGGGCAGCCCGGATGAAGTTCCTGCGTCCTTGCCATTGCAGACACGCGCAGGATTGGCGCAGGCGTCCCAATCCTCAGCGCAAACGTCGCCAATGGAAGGCACGGCCTCGAGCGTGATTTCGGATGATGCCATTGCGTGTCTTGAAGAACCCACTAGCCGAAGATCGTGCATTGCAGCAGCGACTTCAAGGGGTGGGAACTGACGCTCTCGTGCCCGGATGCAGCGCAGCGCGCCCGGGACACGTGACGGGCACGCTACGGCACAAACCCCTCGAAGATCATCTGGTCCGCATATTGCCCGGCCCGCGTCCGCTGCTCGGGCGTGCGCACGGTCCAGCCGAGCAGCGCGCAGCCGAACATGTTGCGCGCGATCCAGGGCGCGGGCGCCGGCAGATGGTCGACCTTGAAGGCAACGAAATGCGGCTGGGTTTGAAAGCCGTGCCGCAAGTACAACATGCTGTCGCGCTGGGCTTGCGTCAGCTTCGCCCAATATTCGTCCTCATAGGTCCGCTGCGCGACGATGCCGCGCGGGCGCGAAGGCAACAGCTCGCGCAGCGCCAGCACCTGGTCCGGATCGAAGGACATGCCGACGGCGGGCCCGTCATAGGAGGCCAGCACCTCCGCCATCCGCTTCACGAGCTTGCGGTCGCCGTCAAAATGGCTCTTGACCTCGATCACCAGCGGAACCCGCCCGGCGACCATCGTGCAAAGGTCGGACAACGACATCATCCGCTCGGACGTGTCCTTGAACTTGACGGCCCTGAGTTCGGCCGCGGTCTTTGCGATCAGGTCGCCGTCGCCCTCTGTGAGCCGGCCGAGCGCATGGTCGTGATGCACCATGGCTTCGCCGTCGGCGGAGAGCTGGATGTCCACCTCGATGGCGAAATTGCCCGCGATCGCAGCCTGCACTGCGCCCGGCATGTTCTCGACGATCCCACGTGAAATGTCATGCAGGCCGCGATGGGCGACCGGTCGCGCCGTCAGCCAATCCGGAGCACGCACGCCTCTTGCTCCCGGATCAGGCGACCTCGAACAGGCCTTCGACCTCAACTGCGGCGTCCGCCGGCAGCGAGGCAACGCCGACGGTGGTTCGGGCGTGGCGGCCCTTGTCACCGAAGGCCGCCACCATCAGGTCGGAGGCGCCGTTCAGCACCTTCGGCCCGTCGACGAAATCCGGCGCCGAGTTGATGAAACCGCCGAGCCGCACCACGCGCACGACCTTGTCGAGGTCGCCGAGCGCCGCCTTGACCTGCGCCAGCAGGTTGATGGCGCAGCCGCGCGCCGCCGCCGCACCCTCTTCGATGGAGACGCCGGCGCCCAGCTTGCCCTTGGCGATCAGCTTGCCAGCGGGATCGAAGCAGACCTGGCCCGAGACGAAGAGGAGGTTGCCGGTCCGCACGAACGGCACGTAATTGGCCACGGGAGTGGGGGCCTCGTGCAACTTGATGCCCTGTTCCGCCAGTTTCTGCTCGACCGTGCCCGCCATGTTCCGACCTCGATGTCTTCTGGAAAATTCTGCCCGGCCTCAAGCCGGCCAGCGCGCCTGTTTCGCCGATTGCGCAGTGACATGCAAGGCGGCGAAACGGTGGCCCGGGCGCCCGGCAGTGTTGCATGTTTCCGAGGCAAGGCAGCGATTTTCGGGGGAAAAGCGCAACTTTCCGTGAAGCGGCCGCAGTTGCGACGTAATGCGACGGTCATTAAAATAACGAATCTCGATTTCCCCAAGGAATATTCATGGTGCACCTTTTCCGGACGTCGCTCGGTGTCATGGCGCTCGCGGTTGTCGCTGTTGGCGTTTCTGGCGGGGCTGAGGCCGCGAATGGTCCGTTCCTCTCGCATCAGGCCCTGTACGATTTAAGCCTGGTCAAGTCGCGTTCGAGTTCGATCAACAGCGCGCGCGGGCGCATCCTCTACAGTTTCGCCGGCAATTCCTGCGAGGGCTACACGTCGGAATTCCGCCAGGTCTCCGAGCTCGACAGCGGCGAGGGCAAGGTCACGCTCAGCGACCTCCGTTCCAACTCCTGGGAGGATGCGGCCGGCAAAAGCTATCGTTTCAAGATCGAGACGCGGATGAACGACGCCGACTCGAGCCAGGTCGACGGATCGGCCGAGCGCGATGGCGACCACATCAACGTCAAATTGAAGCTGCCGGTGACGAAGAATTTCACGCTCGACGGCACGACGGTGTTTCCGACCGAGCAGATCCAGCGCATCATTGCCGCCGCCAAGGAGGGCAAGTCGCTGCTCGAGCTCTCCGTCTATGACGGCTCCGACAATGGCGAGAAGGTCTACAACACGCTGACCGTGATCGGCCAGCCGATCCCGGCCGACCGCGCAGCGTTCTCGCCCGATCCGACGACGTCCGACGAGCACATGAAGTCGCTGACGCGCTGGCCGGTCACCGTCAGCTATTTCGACCGCGAAGCCCAGCAGAAAGAGGGCGAGCAGACTCCGGTTTACGCGATGTCGTTCGAGCTCTACGAAAACGGCGTTTCCCGCGCGCTGGTGCTCGACTACAACGATTTCGTCATCTCGGGTGCACTCGGCAAGTTCGACGTCAAGGATGCCAAGCCTTGTAATTGACAAAGCGTCGTCCTTCCGGGGCGCGCGAGATCGTCCAACCTTGATTCCTCATCCTGAGGAGCGCGGAACGCGCGTCTCGAAGGATGAAGGCTCCGCTGGTGGCCTCGCCCTTCGAGACGCGCGCGAAGAGCGCGCTCCTCAGGCCGAGGGTCCGGCACTTCGTCGCTTTGCAGTGTTCGCAATGACGGTCTGGCTTTGAGCACTGTCCCCCGCTACGCTCCCTCCCAACCACAAACGTCAGGGAGGCACACATGCCGAAGATCGATCATCTCCGCCCGAGCGGCCTGCACCACAATCCGGCCTATTCCCACGTCGTCACGGCCTCCGGCGCGCGCACCATCTACATCTCGGGGCAGGTATCGACTGACGAGGAGGGCAGGATCGTCGGCGAAGGCAATCTTGCCGCGCAGACGACGCAGGTGATGCAGAACCTTGGCCTTGCACTGAAGGCTGCGGGTGCGAGCTACGCCAACATCGTGAAGATCACCACCTTCGTGGTCGGCTACAAGCCGGAGCTGCGCCCCATCATCGGCAAGGCCCGCTCCGCCTTCTTCGAAGGCATGGAGCCGCCGGCCAGCACGCTCGTCGGCGTCACCGCGCTCGCGGCGCCGGAATGGCTGATCGAGATCGAGGCGGTGGCAGTCGCGGATTGAGGGGTTGCTATTTCGACGTCGTCCTGGCGAAAGCCAGGACCCATTACCCCAGGGAAAAGTTGCGGCGCCGAGCTGTCGACAACGAATCTTCGCCAAACCACGGCCGGTGGAAATGGGTCCTGGCTTTCGCCGGGACGACACCGAGGCACGTGGCGATCGGCCATAACCACAGCAACAGGCGCGCTGCTCACTCCCGCTCCGTCTTCTCCGGTCCGTCATATGCGATGCCGCGGATCACGGCGGCGCTGCCGAACTTCTTCCGCAAACTGTCTACCGCCCGTTCGGCGTGGGCGGCGCGGCGGTCGAGCATGTCGGTGTCGTCGGCGGCCGAGCCCGTGCGCAGGGCGCTGACGCCGGCGCCCATCAGGCGGAAGGCGGTGCCGTCGATCTCCTTGGCCAGCATCTCGCGGCAGATCGAAAAGATTTTTGCGGCGAGCTGCGTCGGCGCGTTGATCGACTGCGAGCGGGTACGCTGGCGGAAGTCGGCGGTCTTCAGCTTCAGCGTGATCGTGGAGCCCGCAAGCTCGCTGCTCTTGAGCCGTGACGAGGTTTTCTCGCAGAGCCGCCACAAGATCTTCTCCAGCGTGGCGAAGTCGCGGATGTCGCTCTCGAACGTGGTTTCGCTGGAAATCGTCTTGGCGCCGCGGTCCGGCTCGACGCGGCGATCGTCGATGCCGCGAGCGAGCCGCCAGAGCCTGCGGCCATCGCTCGGAAACTGTCGCATCAGCTCGATCTCGTCCGCCTTCTGCAGGTCGGCGATGATGCGGAAGCCGCGCTGCACCAGCCGCTCCTGCGTCGCCGGCCCCACGCCGAAAATGAATCCGACCGGCCTCGAAGCCAGCATCAGGTGCGCTTCCTCCTGGTCGAGGGGCGCAAAGCCGCGCGGCTTGTCGAGGTCGGAGGCGATCTTGGCCAAAAACTTGTTGCAAGACAGCCCGACCGACACGGTGATGCCGATGTCGCGCTCGACGTCGCGGACGAAGCGCGCCAGCACCTTTGCCGGGATCATGCCGTGAACGCGCTCTGTGCCGGAAAGATCGAGAAAGGCCTCGTCGATCGAGAGCGGCTCGACCAGCGGCGTCAGCGCCTGCATGGCGTGGCGCACCTCGCGGCCGACGCGGACGTATTTCGCCATGTCGGGGCGGATCACGATTGCATGCGGGCAGGCCTCCAGCGCCTTGAACATCGGCATCGCCGAGCGCACGCCGAAGGTGCGCGCGATGTAGCAGGCGGCCGACACCACGCCGCGTTTTCCCCCGCCGATGATCACTGGCTTGTCGGCGATGTCGGGATTGTCGCGCTTCTCGACCGTCGCGTAGAACGCGTCGCAGTCGATATGGGCGATCGTCAGCGCGGCGAGCGCGCGGTGGCGGACGAGGCGCGGGGAGCCGCAGGCGGAACAGCGCCGCGTTGAAATGCCCTGGTCGGCCAGGCAATCCCGGCAAAAGCAGCGGGGCCCGGCCGCCTCGGGCGCGCTCACGGCACGTCGCGCTCCCAATGCGGGTCGCCCAGAACCTGCCGGGCGGCGGCAATGTTGGTCGGATGCAGCTCCGAGGCGCTGGCAAAGGCCTTCACGGTTGCGTCATCGCGCAGCACGAAATCGAGCACGCTGATCAGGAAATTCGGGTCGGAGGCGGCGTTCCGCAGCGTCTCCGGGCCAATGCCTGTCTCGGCCAGAAACAGGCCCAACCGCTCGGGGTCGCCGGCGACGAAGGATAATGCCTGAATCGCAACGATTTCAGCCACTTCGCGGGGGTTTTGAACAGGCTTTTTCAAGCGGACGATTTGCCTTTCCGTTAACTTTCGGGCTCTAATTTGGAATCATCATGCCCGAGTCTGGTGAGCCCAGACAAGCAACTGGAAACCAAATCGCGGAAAGTTGGCCCTCGGGTTTAACGAAACTAGAGCGAATCTGACGCTAGTTTGAATCCAGTTTTCGAAGCGCCGGCGGAAGGCGCCTGAGGCGTTACATGTCGAACAGGTCTCCTGACAATGGGGAGGAACGGGATGGCTAAGACCGTCCTGATCGTGGAAGACAACGAGCTCAACATGAAGCTCTTCCGCGACCTGTTGGAGGCGCACGGCTATCAAACGTCGGGCACCAGCAACGGCTACGAGGCGCTCGATCTCGTTCGCAAGATGCGTCCCGATCTCGTGCTGATGGATATCCAGCTGCCGCAGGTGTCGGGGCTGGAGGTGACGCGCTGGATCAAGGACGATCCGGAATTGCGCAACATTCCCGTCGTCGCGGTGACCGCATTCGCGATGAAGGGTGACGAAGAGCGCATACGCGAGGGCGGCTGCGAGGCGTATCTTTCCAAGCCGATCTCGGTCGGCAAGTTCATTGAGACGGTCCGGCGTTTTATCGGGTAGGGAGTAATTCTGGTGTCCGCGCGTATCCTCGTCGTCGACGACGTCCCTGCCAACGTCAAACTGTTGGAAGCCCGCCTCTCCGCCGAATATTTCGACGTGATGACGGCCGCGAACGGCGCCGAGGCGCTGGCGATCTGCCGAAGAGCCGAGTGCGACATCATCCTGCTCGACGTCATGATGCCCGACATTGACGGGTTCGAGGTTTGCCGCCGGCTGAAGACCGATCCGGTAACGCATCACATCCCCGTCGTGATGGTGACCGCGCTCGACAGCCCCGCCGATCGCGTGCGCGGGCTGGAAGCCGGCGCCGACGATTTTCTCACAAAACCCGTCTCCGACGTCGTGCTGATCGCGCGCGTGCGCTCGCTGACGCGGCTGAAGATGATGACGGATGAGCTGCGCATGCGCGCCATCACCTCGCTCGAGATCGGCGTGCAGGCGCCCGAGCGCAGCGCGGTGGCCGATACCGGCAAGGGCGGCCGTATCCTCCTGGTCGACGACCGCCAATCCTCCTATGAACGGCTGGCGAACCTGCTTGCCTCCGAGCACACCGTCGACGTCGAGTCCAACCCGACGGAGGCGCTGTTCCACGCCGCCGAGGGCAATTACGACCTCTTGATCGTCTCGCTCGACCTCAACAATTTCGACGGGCTTCGGCTATGCAGCCAGGCGCGCTCGCTGGAGCGCACCCGCCACGTGCCGATCCTCGCCATTGCCGACGCCGACAGCGGCACGCGGCTGCTCCGCGGGCTCGAAATCGGCGTCAACGACTATCTGCTCCGCCCCGTCGACAAGAACGAGCTGCTCGCCCGCGCCCGTACGCAGATCCGCCGCCGCCGCTACACGGATCATCTGCGCGACAATGTGCAGAACTCGATCGAGATGGCGATCACCGACGCGCTCACCGGCCTGCACAATCGCCGCTACATGGAGAGCCATCTGGCAACGCTTGCCGAGCAGGCCTCGACGCGCGGCAAGCCGCTGGCGCTGATGATTCTGGACATCGACTATTTCAAGTCGATCAACGACAATTACGGCCATGATGCCGGCGACGACGTCTTGCGCGAGTTCGCGGTGCGCGTGCGCAAATCGATCCGCGGCATTGATCTCGCCTGTCGCTATGGCGGCGAGGAATTCGTGATCGTGATGCCGGAAACCGATTTGCACGTCGCCGGAATGGTCGCCGAGCGCCTGCGCCGCTCGATCGCGGGCGAGCCGTTCTCCGTCCACAAGGGCAGCAAGCGCATCGAGGTCACGATCTCGATCGGCTTGACTACGCTGGAGCAGAAGGGCGAGTCCGTCGCCGACGTGCTCAAGCGCGCGGATACCGCGCTCTATCGCGCCAAGCACGACGGCCGCAACCGCGTGGTGTCGCAGGCGGCGTGACGCGGGCGATGTCCTGCACGACGGCCGTGCAACAATTTCGGTGTCGTCCCGGCGAAGGCCGGGACCCATAACCCTAGAGAGAGTGGCGCACACAGCCAACCGCGAGTCTTCGCCAAACGACTTCCTGGGGTTATAGGTCCCGGTTCTGCGCTTCGCTTGTCCGGGACGACGGAGATGAATTTGGCGAGCACTTGGCTCGCTTCGCTGCCGGCGCCGCCGCATCCCCCACATCCACCCCCGCATTCCGCAGCAGCACCTTCGCGGCTTCCTTCGCCGCCCGCGCCATCGCCGGATCATCGCGCACGAGATCCTGTGCGATCGAGCCATCGACCAGGAGCACGAGCTGTGTCGCGAGTGCCTCGGCCTGAGCGACGCCAAGCTCATTCAGCCGATCGCGAAACCAGAGCCGCCGGCTTTCCTTGAACGCCTTTGCGATCTTCTTCACCGCGCGATCCGCAGGCCCGAGCTCTGCCACCGCATTCACGAACGGGCAGCCGCGAAAATCCTTGGCGGCGAAGCGGCGCTCCAGCGAATCGAAGGTGGCGAGGATCTGCTCGGCCGGCGGCTTATCCGATGGACGGGCGTGAACGAAACGTCGCTCGAGATAGGCGGCGATCAGCGCGTCCTTGGACTGGAAGTGGTTATAGAGCGTGCGCTTGGAGATGCCGATCTCGGCCGCGATCGTATCGACGCCGATGGCGCGGATGCCCTGAAGATAAAACAGCCTATCGGCGGTCTCGAGGATCCGCTCCTTCATATCCGTTTTTGTGGTAGCAGCCATTACACAGATCTGTTTACTCGGCGCTTGACAGCCATTCCATCTTCCAATCCTAATTACACAGACCTGTGTAATCAAGCCGGACGCGGTCGCAGGCCGCGGCTTCGGGAGGAATCCTGCGGCCGTGACAAGAAAAGGGAGAACGACCATGCCGCTGCTGCAGGTGCTCCGCCCAACGCTTCCGATCCTGATCGGCGCCTCGCTGATGCTCACTCTCAGCATGGGCCTGCGGCAATCGCTCGGCATCTTCATGCAGCCGCTGACCCACGACGTCGGCATCTCCATTTCCGACTTTACCCTTGCAATCGCCGTGCAAAACCTCGCCTGGGGCTTCCTGCAGCCGCTCGCCGGCGCGCTCACCGTGCGCCACGGCTTTCGCGCGATCATGATGGCTGGTGCGCTCATTTACATTGTGGGCCTTGCGCTGATGGCGAGTGCGCAGGGCATGATTTTCGTGATGCTGGGGGCAGGGGTGCTGATCGGCACCTCGCTCGCCTGCACGGCGGCGGCGATGGCGATGTCGGTGGCCGCGCGGGCAGCACCCGAGACCGTGCGTTCGACGGTGCTCGGCATGGTCTCGGCCACGGGCTCGCTCGGCGCGCTGTTGTCGGCGCCGATCGGACAGGTGCTCAGCGAGGGCTACGGCTGGCGGATCGGGCTCGCCGGTTTCGTGCTGCTCTCGCTTCTGATGCTGCCGGCGGCCTGGTTCGCTGGGCGCATCGATCGCATTCCGCTGCCGAAGACGAGCGGGCTCGGCAACGTGTCGGCCGCGACTGCGACTGCCACGGCCTTCGGCAACGCATCCTTCTCGGTCATGACGGCTGCTTATTTCGTCTGCGGCATGCAACTCGTCTTCATCACCACACACCTGCCGTCCTATTTGCAGATCTGCGGCATGGATCCGATGCTGAGCGCGAAGACGCTCGGCGTGATCGGCGGCTTCAACGTGCTGGGCTCTCTGTTCTTCGGCTGGGCCGGCCAGCGCTGGAACAAGCTCGCACTCTTGGGCGGAATCTACGTCGCGCGCTCGCTAGTGCTCGCCTGGTACTTCATGCTGCCGCCGACCGAGGCTTCGACGCTGGTGTTCGGTGCGCTGATGGGATTCTTGTGGCTCGGCGTCGGGCCGCTCGTTGCGGGCGCAGTGGCCGAGATGTTCGGCCTGCAATGGCAGGCAATGATCCAGGGGCTCGCCTTCATGAGCCACCAGATCGGCAGCTTCGTCGGCGCCTATGGCGGCGGACTGATCTATGACGCGCTCGGCTCGTACAACATGGCCTGGCGTATTGGCGTCGCGGTCGGGCTTGCCGCCGGCATCGTCCAGATCGCGTTCGCCTTGCTTCGGCCGACGGCGCCGCCGGTATTGCGGACCGCCTAGGGGGGCGTGTGCTCGCGGGTTCTTCGGTGAGAAGTGGCGCGCAAGGGCCGATGAAATTGGCACCATTGCTTGAACCTCGATCCGGACGGCGGCGTCAAAGACCTATGCTTTTGTGGAGCATAGACTCGGTACGATGATAGCCAAGGTGCAAGATCCAATGCAGGGGGAACTGATTGATTGGGTAGCCCGGCAATCCGGCATCGAGTCGGACAAGGCAGAAGTGGCAGTCGAGGCTTTGGTAACGTTCATCGAGAGCAGACTCGCGAAAGGCGAAGCCGTTTCGGTTCCGGGGCTTGGAAAATTCGCGATTGAAAAGCGTGAGGGCACCGAGATCCGCAATCCTGCAACTGGTGCTGTGATCAAGGTCAGGGCTTTCAATAGGCCGCTGTTTTTTGCAGCCAAATCATTGAAGGACGCAGTCAACGAGTAGCAGGGACTCGTGCACGGCATCGCCGCCTCACTTATCGTGACGATCGACGCGAACCGCCGTCAGTCGTCACACCCGCCAATGCCGCGATGGTGAGATCGGCGAAACCCGTAGTGACAAACGAGCGCCACCCCGGCAGTGCCAAGCTCGCAAGAAATGGGAGCGTGCACAACGTCGCGATGTGTTTTCTAATCTGCGTTCCAAATCCCCTTATTGAGCTTGCGCCAGCCTATGAGTGAAAGGACTGCAAACAATACGGCTGGACCAACAGCCGCAAATAAAAACGGCCGCAAATAAAAACGGGGCCCAGAGGGCCCCGCAAACTCTACGCGCCTAACCGATCTTACTTGATCTTGGCTTCCTTGAATTCGACGTGCTTGCGCGCGACCGGGTCGTACTTCTTCTTGACCAGCTTTTCGGTCATGGTGCGCGAATTCTTCTTGGCGACGTAGTAGAAGCCGGTGTCAGCCGAGGACACGAGCTTGACCTTGATGGTGACCGCTTTGGCCATGTTCAGGACCTCTGAAAATAGGGGATTGAGGAGCCGGCCAAACGGCCCGCGTTGGCCGGCAACCTAGCCACAAACCGCCCAAAGTCAAGGTTTTGCGGCCAGAAACTCGCTCAAATCGGCCCGATTAACCCTCGAAGAATCGGTTTTTCGGCCGCGGCAGGCCCAGATTCTCCCTCAAAGTGGGCCCTTCATACTCTTTCCGGAAAATCCCGCGCCGTTGCAGTTCCGGGACGACCTTGTCGACGAAGTCGTCGAGGCCCGCAGGGACGAACGGGAACATGATGTTGAATCCGTCGGAGCCGCGACTGAGGAGCCATTCCTCCATCTGATCGGCGATGGTTTTCGCCGTGCCGACGAAGGCGAGCCCGCCATAGCCGCCGACGCGGTGCGCGAGCTGGCGCACCGTCAGCTTGTCGCGCGCCGCCAGATCGACCATCCGCTGCCGGCCGCTCTTGCTGGCGTTGGTCTCGGGGATAGGCGGCAGCGGCCCGTCGGGGTCGAAGCCGCTCGCATCGGTGCCCAGGATCACCGAGAGCGAGGCGATGGCGCTGTCGTAGTGCACGCGGCTGTCGAGCAGCGCGCGCTTCTCCTTGGCTTCATCGACGCTATCGCCGACCACGACGAAGGCGCCGGGCAGGATCTTGAGATGCTCTGGATCGCGGCCGATCTTCTCCATGCGGCCCTTGATGTCGGCATAGAGTTTCTGCCCGTCGGCAAGGCTGCCGCCGCCTGTGAACACGGCCTCTGCCGTTTCCGCCGCGAGCTGCTTGCCGTCCTCGGACGCGCCGGCCTGCACGATCACTGGCCAGCCCTGGACCGGGCGGGCGATGTTCAGGGGCCCACGTACCTTCAGATATTTGCCCTGGTGGTCGAGCACGTGCATCTTGGCGGGATCGAAGAACAGGCCCTGTTCGACATCGCGCAGGAAGGCGTCGTCGGCGAAGGAATCCCAGAGGCCCGTCACGACATCATAGAATTCGCGCGCGCGCTTGTAGCGTTCGGCATGCTCCATGTGGTCGTCCAGACCGAAATTCAGCGCCGCGTCCGGATTCGAGGTGGTGACGATATTCCAGCCCGCGCGACCTCCGCTGAGATGGTCGAGCGAAGCAAAGCGACGCGCGACGTGATAGGGCTCGTCAAAGGTGGTCGAGCCCGTCGCGATCAGGCCGATGCGCTCGGTCACGGCGGAGAGTGCTGACAAAAGCGTGAATGGCTCGAATGACGTCACGGTGTGGCTGCGCTTGAGCGCATTGATCGGCATGTTCAGCACGGCGAGGTGATCGGCCATGAAGAAGGCATCGAACTTGCCTGCCTCGAGTTTCCTGATCAGCTGCTTGATGTGCCCGAAGTTGAAATTGGCGTCGGGCCAGGCGCCGGGATAGCGCCAGGCGCCAGTGTGGATGGAGATCGGGCGCATGAACGCCCCGAGCTTGAGTTGCCGTTGTGCCATCGCCCCGTGTCCGTGCTGGGTGTCGTTCGACATGACATAGGTGCGGCGCGGAGTTGCGCCATCGGCCATGCGCAGAACAATTTTTTGTTTTTCGCTCGCAATTCAGCACGTTTGTCATTCCGGGGCGCCGCATAGCGGCGAGCCCGGAATGACAGGGAGGAGGGGACTCCTCTCGAACCTGTCAGCCGTCCCGGCCGACAAAGTCTTGTTTCCGCGAGACGAGAGCCAATGCCCATCGCCGACGCAACCATATTGGACGGCACAATTCGCATCGATCGGCCGATGCCCTGGATCGGCCGGCTGCTGTCGCTGCCGCTGCTGGCGGCGAGCGCATACCTGCTTTGGAACGTCGCCCTTGGGCTGCGACAGGACCTGTCCGGCTTCGGACGGCTGGCCGATGACTGGGTGCCTGTGCTGGTTTTCGCTGGGCTCGGCCTTGCGGTCGGCATTCCCGGCCTCATCCTGCTGACGTTCCGCTATTTCATCGTTCTGAACGACACGCAGCGCCGGGTTGTCATCACCAGACAGTTCGGTCTGCTGAATATCCGCAGCCGGCGCAACCTGGCGGACTATCATTTCATCAGCATCACCGATGACGGCGATGCGGAGCTGACGACGTACGACGTCAACCTCTGCGGCGACAAGGGTACCACGCCCATCACGCTGTCGAGCTTCACCAGGCGCGAAGACGCGACCGACTTTGCGAATGAGCTCGGTCGCAAGATCAAGATTCCGGCACGCGACTATGTCGGCACGGAGCCTGACGCGGACGAGTGATCCGTCTCAGGTCAGCCCAAAATATCCTTCTGCATCTTGCCGCCGTAGAAATGGAAGAACGGCACCGGCGCGTCGTGACGAAGCGGGCCGGTGGCGAGCCGTCTGTCCAGCTCGTTGAGCACGTTCCGCGTCATCGGATGCAGGTCCGCGAGCGGCTGTGAGCCGAGCTCGACCCAGACCAGCTCGACCAGTTCGGCATCGGCATGCACCACGCCCTCGACGCGATGGGTGATTGCGGAGGCATCCGCGGTGAGGAAGCGCGTGTCGAAACGCTTGACGCGGCCGGGCGGCGTGATCGCGCGCGCGATCAGGAACAGGCCGGAGGGATCAGGCAACAGTCCCGCATCCGCAAACGGCTTCCAGGGGCCGTCAAGCTTTGGCGCCTTGCCGTCGTGCTGACGCCCAAGGCAGAGACCGGTTTCCTCGCAGGCCTCGCGGATCGCCGCGATCGCCAGCGATTTTGCACGCGAGGCCTCCGTCTTCGGGCTGCCCTTGAACAGATTAGCCTGAAGCTCCGGCGTGATCGGCGCCGCGCAGGGCACGCGATAGTCGGCCTTGTCGACGCGGCCGCCGGGGAACACGAACTTGCCGGGCATGAACACCACCTTGTCGTGGCGCTTGCCGACCAGCACTTTTGGAATGGATCCGCTGCGATCCACGAGGATCAGGGTGGCAGCATCCTTCGGCCGAAAATAAGGATGGTGATCGGGCTCCTTCTCGTCGTGAACCTTCTCTTTTTCCGCCTGCGCCGTATCCGTCATTTCCTCACCGAACGTGTTTTGCTTATTGTGATTAGACCGGCGGAATACCATCCGGCGGGTTCTCGTCAAAGCCGTGCATGCGCAGGGCCCATTGCAGGCCGACCACGGCGCCCTTCACGGGTTGCAGCAGCGCGAGCGAGGCGACGAAGGTGAAGGGCAGATAGGCGGCAAAGCTGATCCAGGCCGGCGTGGTGTAGTTGGTCTCGATCCAGAGGATGGTCGGCACCACGATGTGGCCGACGATGACGATCACGAGATAGGCGGGCAGGTCGTCGGCGCGATGCGGCGTGAAGTCGAGCCCGCAGGCCGAGCAGTTGTCGGCGGTTTTCAGGAACGCGCGGAACAGCTTGCCCTGGCCGCAACGCGGGCAGCGGCCGCGGAAGCCGCGCTTCATCGCATCCCAGACGTCGCGCTTCTCGACGAGGCCGGTCTCACGCGTCCAGATCTTCGGCGCGGTGCTCATCGCTTCCATGCCTTGTTCTTTCCCTTGCCTTTCGCGCCCTTGCCCTTCTTCCCCTTGCCGGACTTCCTCTGCTTCTCCGGCTTGTGCTTCTTCTCGGGACTGCGTCCTGGGCGCGCCTTTGCCGATTTGCGCGATGTGCGAAAATCCCTGCGGCTGCGCGGCGCGCTCTCGCCGGCCGATAGCAGCTCGAAGCGCAGCGCACCGGCAATGGGAGCAGCTTCTATCAGACGGACGTCGACGACATCACCCAGCTGGTGCATGGCACCGCTGCGCGAGCCGACGAGGGCGTGGCGGCTCTCGTCATAGTTGAAATATTCCGTGCCGAGGGATCGGATCGGGATCAGCCCGTCGGCGCCGGTGTCGTCGAGCTTGACGAACAGGCCGGCGCGGGTGACGCCGGACACACGGCCCTGGAACGTCGCGCCGATGCGATCGGCAAGATGATGCGCAATCAGGCGGTCGACGGTCTCGCGCTCGGCCTTCATCGCGCGCCGTTCGGTGACCGAAATATGCGCGGCGACTTCGCTTAAGGTTTCCGGCGTCTCGCTGTCGGGCAGCGCGCCTTCGCCAAGGCCCAGCGCGCGAACCAGCGCGCGATGCACCACGAGGTCGGCGTAACGGCGGATCGGCGAGGTGAAATGCGCGTAGCGGCGGAGGTTGAGGCCGAAGTGGCCGTAATTCTCCGCCGAATATTCCGCCTGCGCCTGTGCGCGCAACACCACCTCGCTCACCAGCGGGTAGTAGTCGTGACCCTCGAGCTGGGCCAGCACGCGGTTGAACAGGGTCGGGCGCAGCGGGCCGCTCTTGGCAAAGGGAACGTCGAGCGTCTCCAGAAACTCCTGGAGCGCGTGGACCTTTTCCAGCGTCGGCTCGTCGTGCACGCGATAGATCAGCGGCAGCGACTTCTTCTCCAGCATCTCGGCCGCCGCGACATTGGCGAGGATCATGAACTCCTCGATCAGCCGGTGCGCGTCCAACCTATCAGGCACGACGACGCGATCGACCGTACCGTCGCTCTTCAACAGGATCTTGCGCTCGGGCAGATCGAGATTGAGCGGATCGCGCTCGTCGCGGGCGCGCTTGACGCAGGCATAGGCGGCATAGAGCGGCTTGAGGATCGGATCGAGCAGGGGACCGGTGGTGTCGTCCGGCCGGCCGTCGATCGCGGCCTGCGCCTGCGCATAGTGCAGCTTCGCCGCGGAGCGCATCAGGATGCGATGGAACGAGTGCGAGCGCTTGCGGCCGTCGGGACCGATCACCATCCGCACCGCAAGCGCGCCGCGCGGCTCGCCCGGTACCAGCGAGCACAGATTGTTGGAGATCCGCTCCGGCAGCATCGGCACGACGCGATCGGGGAAATAGACGGAGTTGCCGCGGTCGATCGCGTCGCGGTCGAGCGCAGTGCCCGGGCGGACGTAGAAGCTCACATCCGCAATCGCGACGTTGACGATGAAGCCGCCCCTGTTGTTGGGATCATCGTCCGCTTGCGCATGCACCGCGTCGTCATGATCCTTGGCGTCGGGCGGATCGATGGTGACGAGCGGGACGTCGCGCCAGTCCTCGCGTCCCTTCAGGTTCGCCGGCTCCGCCGCTTCTGCCTCGCGCTCCGCGGTGGGGGAGAATTGCAGGGGGATGTCGTGGGCGTAGATCGCGATCAGGCTGATCGCCTTCTCGGACTTGACCGAGCCGAGCTTCTCCTTGACCCGGCCTGATGCAAGGCCAAAGCCACGCGAGCGCACGATGTCGACGCTGACGAGGTCGCCGTCCTCTGCTCCCTGCGTCTCGGTCTTGGCAATGTTGAGCTCGCGGTCAGCGAACTTCTTGTCGACCGGCACGAGCCGCCCGCCGCCTTCAGGCAGGCTGCGGAAGACGCCGAGGATGCGGCTCTTGGCCTTGTCGATGACCTTGATGATGCGGCCGCGCCAAGCGGGGCCTTCGGTCTCGTCGGAGCGCTCGATGCGAAGCAAAGCGCGGTCGCCGACGCCGGCCGCCGTGCCCGGCTTCGGCCGGCGCGGCATCTCGATGAGGATCTTTGGCGGTTCGCCGCTCTCGACCTCGTCCCATTCGGCGGGGGAGGCGATCAACTCGCCATCGCTGTCGCGGCCCGTGATGTCGGCGAGCAGCGTCGGCGGCAGGCTGTCCGGCTCCGAAACCTTGTGGCGCTTTTTTTTGATGATTCCGTCGTCGGCGAGTTCGCGCAGCATGCGCTTGAGCTCGACGCGATCGGCGTTTTTCAGGCCGAACTCGCGTGCTATTTCGCGAGTACCGACCTTTCCTGGATTTGCCTTGATGAAGGCGACGATGGCGTTCCGATCGGGAAAGCCATGGTCATTCTTACGTTTCACTTAACCTCTAATTCTTGCCGGCACTCTTCTTGGCCGGTGCCTTGGCTGCGGCAGGTCCCTTTGTCGGCGACGTCTTGGCGGTCGACGACACGGCTGCGCGTGCCTTGCTGGTTGATTCAGATTTGGTTTTGGCCGCGGTTTTTTTCGCGGCCGGTTTCTTTGCCGGCTTGGGCGCGTCCTCGCCCTCGGCGGTCTTTGCCGTGGTCTTGGTCGCCTTCGCCTTCTTTGCTTTGGCCTTGCCGCCAGCCTTTCCACCGCCCTTGGCCGCGCGCTCGTCGATTAGCGCGATCGCCTGGGGCAGGGTGATCGCGTCCTTCTCGAATTCGGCAGGGATCGTCGCGTTGACGCCACCTGCCGTGACATACGCGCCGTAGCGACCGCTCTTTACGGTGACGGTGCCGAGTGTCGGATGATCGCCAATTGCCTTGCCGGGATCGGCGCCGAAGCGGCGGCTCGGGCCCTTCGCGACCTTCTCCGCGATCAGCGTCACCGCGCGGTTGAGGCCAATGTCGAATACCTCGTCGCCGGCCTCCAGGCTGGCGTAGGTCTTCTCGTGCTTCACGAACGGTCCGAAGCGGCCGAGACCTGCGGTGATCGGCTGACCGGTCTCCGGATGCTTGCCGATCTCGCGCGGCAGCGACAGCAGTTTTAGCGCAAGCTCGAGATCGACATCGCCGGGCGAGGTGCCCTTCGGGATGCCGGCGCGCTTCGGCTTCTCGCCTTCCTCATAGTCCTTCTGCTCACCGAGCTGGATGTAGGGCCCAAAACGGCCGGCCTTCACCCAGACCTCGAAAGCGGTGTCGGGATCCTGGCCGAGCGAGCGGTCGGCGCTGGCTTCACCGTCCGCGGCGAGCTGGCGGGTGTAACGGCATTCCGGATAGTTCGAGCAGCCGACGAAGGCGCCGAACTTGCCGGCCTTCAGGTTGAGCCGGCCGCTGCCGCAGCTCGGGCACTGCCTGACGTCGCCGCCATCGGCGCGGGGCGGATAGATGTGCGGCCCGAGCATCTCGTCGAGCACGTCGAGCACCTGCGCGACGCGCAGATCCTTGATCTCGTCGACGGCGCCGATGAAGTCGCGCCAGAAATCCTTCAGCACCTGTTGCCAGGAGATCTCGTTGTTGGAGATACGATCGAGCTGTTCTTCCAGATCAGCGGTGAAATCGTATTCGACGTAGCGGCTGAAGAAGCTCTCCAGGAACGCGACCACGACGCGGCCCTTGTCCTCGCCATGCAGGCGCTTCTTCTCGAGCTTCACGTAGCCGCGGTCCTTCAGGACCTGGAGGATCGAGGCATAGGTCGAGGGCCGGCCGATGCCGAGTTCTTCCATGCGCTTGACGAGCGAGGCTTCGGAGAAGCGCGGCGGCGGCTCGGTGAAATGCTGGGTGACGGACAGCGACTGCCGTTTCACGGCTTCGCCTTCGCTCATCGCGGGCAGGCGGCGGGAGTCCTCGTCCTCCTCGTCGTCGCGGCCCTCCTGGTAGAGCGCCAGAAAGCCGTCGAACTTGATGACCTGGCCGGTGGCGCGCAGCTCCAGCGTGCGGGAGCCTGCCTTTGCCGTGATGTCGACGGTGGTGCGCTCGAGCTCGGCCGCCTCCATCTGGCTCGCGATGGTGCGCTTCCAGATCAGCTCGTAGAGTTTTGCCTGATCGGCATCGAGCCTGCGGGCCATGCTGGCGGGCCGGCGGGAGAGGTCGGTCGGGCGGATGGCTTCGTGCGCTTCCTGCGCGTTCTTGGCCTTGGTCTGGTACTGGCGGGGGCTGTCCGGCACGTAGGCGTTGCCGTAGTCCTCGCCGATCACCTTGCGCGCCTGGGTGATCGCTTCGCCGGCGATCTGCACGCCGTCGGTACGCATATAAGTAATGAGTCCGGTGGTCTCGCCGCCGATGTCGATGCCCTCGTAGAGCCGCTGCGCGATCCGCATCGTATGCGCCGGCGCAAAGCCGTATTTGCGGCTGGCTTCCTGCTGGAGGGTGGAGGTCGTGAAGGGCGCCTGCGGATTGCGCCGGGCCGGCTTGGCGTCGACCGCAGTCACCGCGTAGGTGGCCAGTTCCAGCGCCTTCTTGAACTCTTCCGCTTCCGCGCCGGTGCCAATGTCGAGCCGCTGGATCTTCTTGCCGTCGGCGCCGACGAGACGGGCCTCGAAGGCGTCGCCGCGCGGCGTCAGCAGGGTCGCGATCAGCGACCAGTATTCACGCGCGACGAATTTCTCGATTTCGAGCTCGCGGTCGCAGACGAGGCGCAGCGCCACCGACTGCACGCGGCCGGCCGAGCGGGCGCCCGGCAGCTTTCGCCACAGCACGGGCGAGAGGGTGAAGCCGACCAGATAGTCCAGCGCGCGGCGCGCCATATAGGCGTCGACCAGCGCGCCGTCGATCTGGCGGGGATTCTTCATCGCTTCCGAGACCGCCTGCTTGGTGATGGCGTTGAACACCACGCGCTCGATCTTCTGGTCCTTCAGCGCGCGCTTTTCCTTCAGCACCTCCAGCACGTGCCAGGAGATCGCCTCGCCCTCGCGATCGGGGTCGGTGGCCAGGATCAGGCGGTCGGCGCCTTTCAGGGACTTGGCAATGTCATTGAGCCGGCCGGCCGCCTTGGGGTCGACCTCCCAGATCATCTTGAAATTTTCGTCCGGATCGACCGATCCGTTCTTCGCCGGCAAGTCCCGGACATGGCCGAATGAGGCCAGAACCTCGTAGGACGAGCCCAGATACTTGTTGATCGTCTTGGCTTTCGCCGGCGACTCCACAATGACGATATTCATGTAGTTCCAGTAACTTACGGGAGAAATTTAGGCCAAATTCGAAGGGACTCGGGTCGGCCGTTTCGACCCGAACATGGGTGGTGAGGCCGTCCCTGTCAAATCGAGCGATGTAGAAGAGGCCGAAAATGAGCAAAGTTTCATATCGGATAAGTTGTAAAATACCGCCTTTGAGTTGTGAGGCGGGGCGGCGTAGAGTTGGAGGCGAGCAAGGATTCGGATGGGGTCTGGTGACAAAACCAGCAAGGAAGCGGACGCAGGCCGCCTCGGCCGGAAGAAAGCATTCGCGGAGTGAGGAACCGGGTGAGGGCGGGGCGGATGAGGCTGTCGCGTTCATCGCCGAACAGGTGGTTCATCTGCGGCAGGTCGCCGAGCGCCACAAGCTCGACGTGTTGCATTATCTCCTCGGCATGACCCAGTTAGAGGCCGACGAGCACCTCCGCCTGCGCAGCAAGCGCAAGCTGTCGTGAGGAGCCGAATCGAGGAATTCGGCGCTGCGCTAATAATCTAGACTTCTGTAGGATCACGCCTGAGTTGGTCGGCCGATCTTCGCGCAGTGGCTGCACGCCAGTCGATATGCCGTACGAGCGCCAGGATCGTACGAGTAATTGGGGCTGCTACGCCCCGCTCGTCTGCGCGGCGGACCACCGCGCCACATATCGCCTCGATCTCGGTGGGTCTACCTGCAATCACATCTTGAAGCATGGAAGGCTTATGATGGATGTGGTGTGCCAGTGCATCGGCCAACATCACCTCCACGTGCTGCTGCTCAACCGCAAAGCCGCAGGCGATCGCCGTGGTACAGACCTCCGAGACAATCTGAAAAGCCAACGCCCGCGTTTCCGGGTGAGCGCCGATTTGCCCCACCGCTGAGCCGGTGATTGCGCAAAGGCCGTTCAATGCGGCGTTGAACGCCACTTTTTCCCAAATCGCCGCTTCGGCATGTGGATCGACTACTGCATCGAGCCCGCTGCGCGCGAACAGGTCGGGTAGGAGGTCCAGTGTCGGCGAGGCTGGTTCGCCTGCCGCCGCAAGCCGGGCAACGCCGTGACCATGAGATTCGACGCGGCCCGGCCCCTTGAGATCGGCGGGGTAAGTTGTAATGCCGATCAGCACATTTTTGGGATCGGCGAACTCCGTGAGAACAAGCTTGTTATCGAGTCCGTTTTGCAGGCTCAATAACGCCGTGTTTGGGCCGATCGCGCTACGTATGGCGGTTAGTGCCTGTCTCGTGTGCATCGCCTTCGTGAAGACGATCACGAGGTCGTAGACCCCACTCACCTCCGAGGGAAATAGAACCGGGACGTGAATGCGGCGTTCGCCTGCGTCCGTCTTGAGGTTGAGGCCGTTCTTGCGGATCGATTCGACATGAGCGACGTCGAGGTCGATTAGGGTAACATTTGCTCCGCCCTCGAAGAGACTGCCCCCGAACAACGATCCCATTGCACCGGCTCCGAGAACGGCGATACGGAGTGACTGGTTGCTCTCGCCGGACATCGTTCCTCTTTTCATATTATCACACCGAGCATTTTCGCTTAGCCGCCGCCCGATCTTGACTTAGATCAAGCAGCAACGCGCAGCGCGGTGGCTATTCAGCGCGTGCATCGCAGTAGCCAAAGTTCGCGCTTGGCGAATTGCGCGGAAGGCTCGGATTGCAATTGCTGCGCTCGCAACGACTGAGCAGGGCGGCTGCGGTCTACATGTCCGTCACGCGATAGACGCAGGCGGCTCCCTCGACTCCCCGAAGCGGTGCGTCGAACGCGACGACGTTGCGGCCGGCGAGGAGCTGACTTACCCCTGGTGCCGAATAGAGCGCTTCCGAAAGGCAAATTTCTCCGGCATCGGCCAGTGCTTGGACACGCGCCGCAACATTCACGGTCTGCCCGAAATAGTCGAGGTTCTCGTTCACCGTGACCGCGATCGAGGGGCCGCAATGGGCTCCTATCTTCAGGATGATGCTGGGATCGCCGTGCTCGGCATTGTAGCGCTCGATGTCTGCCAGAATATGCAGCGCAGCCGAGACGGCATCGGCCGGGCGGGAGAACACGGCCATCACGGCGTCGCCGATCGTTTTGACGATGGCGCCAGAATGCTCCTGCACGGTTGAGCCCAGCAGGGCAAAGTGCTCGCGTACCAGCGCATAGGCATTGAGGTCGCCAAGCCGCTCGTACATGGCGGTCGATCCCTTGAGGTCCGTGAACAGCAAGGTCACCTGCCGGATGCCAAGGCCTTCCTTTTCATCGACGCGCTCCGATCGGAACAACCGTCGGAAAGTTTGTCGGGCGAGCAGCATGCCGCCCGACAAATAGGGATCGAAGTCGAGCGCCGGCTTGACCGTCTGCGCCAGGATCTCCGGCGGCCAGTTGATCAGGAGCAAGGAGCCGCGTGTGTCGGAGCTATTCTCCACCTCAACCACCACCGGTCCGGGCGGCACGGCGGATGTGAGCGGAGAAAAACGGTGTCCATCATACTTGATTGGCAAGCGCGCCGGAGCCGATGCGGGCTCGCCGGCCACACTCACTGCGAAGCTGGCCTGCGTCTGCACATTGACCCCGGCGAGTGCGCCGGGACCGAGCTCGACCATGAGCGACGTGGCGGAGCCCGGAGGCAGGAACGACATGCCGCGAACGAGACCGCGCAGAACGTCGAGAAAGCGGATCGGCTGACCCGGCAAGCGCCCGTCGGCAAGAAAGCGAGCCTTCCAGTGGAAATCTTCGACCGAAAGCGACGCCAGATCGTGGAACGGAAGCCTTCGAAGCTGCGGGGATACCGTAAAAGTCACTTCGATGAAGTCGTCGAGGTCCGTATCGCCGGTGACATCGCACAGGCCGCAGACGTAGTGGGTTTTCAGGGTTCGCAAGGCGCCGAAACTGTCGAGCACCATGCCGGACTGGGGGCAGACGACGTCCCAGCTCATGTCGAACAGACCGCTCCGCGTTGCATGGAGAAACAGGTCGATGCTCTCTGCTTCGCTGACGGCGCGGTCACGCGCAAAGGAAAGCGGATTGACGCGATAAAGCGAGAGGTCGTCGCCACCCCGGATCAAGCCTTCGAATTTGGAGATGACCCGCGGGCTCCAAGACCGGGCCTGCTCGACCTCGGTCATCCTGCTTTCGAGGAGCCGCTCGTGAACGTGATGCATTTTTCCCACCCAAGTCGTCGAGGAAGTTGAACGGGACTTCACGTGTCGGCGAAGATGGCGCCATCCTCCGACCGCCCGAGCGTAGCATAAAACTCCAGGGACAAATGCATGCTTTGGGGTCCGGGCCAGGGGTAACATGAGCAAATCTGGTCCGCTTCGCTGAGAGGACCTCAACGAGATGTGCCGCCACGTCGCTCATGGGCCAACAAGCGACGCAAGAAAAAGACTGCCCACTGAGGCGGACATATAAAAATTTTGGGTGCCACGTAGTGGCACCACCAGGTGGCATTAGAGATTATGCCTTATCGTGCGCGTACTTCTCCAAGACCAGCCGATTATACTCATCTCTCACAGCTCTCCGTGAAATATGCCCTTTTCGGTCTTTGGCAATCTTCAGAAGATCGGGATCAGTCGGTGCCCGTGATTTTCGTCTGAATCTGCCAAAGAGCTGGCTAGTAGGCCCCGAGGTTCTTCCAAACAGCCGGTCAAACCATCCCATTGTGTCCTCCCGGTCAGACTGCGAACTACGGCACTGTCACCGTGGCGCCCGAGACAGCGGCCTGCATATCCATGGAATATAGGTCATGTGGCCGCGCGGTCAAAACCCGCGTGACGATAGGTGACATTGTTTTTGTCGCAAAGACACGTCGTTTTGACAGGGGATTTTATCGATCGTATGCGCTCTCGATGGAGGCCAGCGCATGGTTGAGCTTTGGAACAAATGTTACGAGACCTTGGCCTCGATCGAGGCGCTTGCCACTGTCGTCGTTATTGCCGTGGTGGCTGCTGGTCTTATCACGCTAGTGGAAGGACGGCGGCGTCCGACAAAACACTGATCTGGGGAGACGCCGGCAAACCGATGACCCAGACGAGAGTAGGTTCGGCGTGGGCTCGCCGGCATCCTCGTGAGACCGCTTGGACCAGTCGCTTCCGGTGCACCTCAACTCCAGACATCTCGCCGCACTGCGCTAGCTATCGCGATGGGCCAACAGGGGACATTGACCCGTTCCCGACTCGATGTCGGCACTATTCGCCGCGACCTATCCCAGTTGCTGCTGCCGAAAGCGACGTCGGATCGTGAAAGGGAAGCCTTCGAAGCTGCGGGGATACCGTGAAAGTCACTTCGATGAAGTCATCGAGGTCCGTATCGCCGGTGACATCGCACAGAAACGGACGTTGATGAATTTTATTTGGCAAGAGCGCCGCGGAAGACCGCCTCAATGTTGTTGCCATCTGGATCGAGCACAAAGGCAGCATAGTAATTCGGACTCCGCAGACCGGGCGCTCCATTTTCGACGCCACCTGCCTTGAGGGCGGCTGTGTGGAACGCATCGACTTCGGCTCTGCTTTTGGCCGCAAAGGCGGTGTGCTGTTTGACCGAGTGTTGGTGAAATCGGTCAATCCAGTAGACAGGATACTCGAAACCGTAGCCGACGCCATCAGTCCCCCTATCATCGGGTATCTGCATCACTCGGCGCATACCTAGCGCTCCCAATGCCGCATCGTAGAAGGTGGCCGAACGCGCGACGTCCGCCACTCCAATGCCGGTGTGGTCAATCATTGCGGCCCTCTCCTCAATTCCGGAAAAGTCGTTGATTCATCATTCTCCAAGCCGGAGAGGTTGTTAGCGATGTTTGACTTGAACTTCGCACCTTATCTGGAGCGAAGCGAGGTCTCTTTTGGATCAGGGCCGGGCATGCCCCAGCGAGCGAAGCGTTCCCGCTCTGCCGAAAAAAAGCTGACATCCGCTAGCCTGCGCTCCGGTTCCGCCGCGGCCGCGGTTGCAGCTGCTGCAGGGTGGGCAAAGCTTCCGCCTCCCTTGCGTCGACAGAATTGGTGGGCACGCTTCGCTTTGCCCACCCTGCGAAGGACTTCGGCTTTAGGGCAAAATGCGAAGAACGCAGTGCGACCAAATCTAGTCCGCTCTGCCCCCTATTCGGACCTCGATGAGGCGCGGAGCCACTTCTCTGAAGGCCACAGGCAGACATCGTGTCCCGCCCGGCGGCATGAAGATCGTCGCGCGAATGTAGCAATCAATGTCCCGGGGGACGGTGCATTGGGTCGTTGGCGAAAATGGCCCGTTCACTTGGCGCAAATATACGCGGCACGGAGAGTGGAGCGTTCGTATGCTCGTCAAAGAACGGGTTCGGCCGACCGAGCCCGCGCAACCACCAGGCGAGAAGAGTCGGTAGGCGAAGGGCGATGAGGCTTAGCGAACGTGGCGGAGGCGCGTTTGGCGGGAGCGGCCCGACGGCAGAGTGCTCGAAAACTCGGCAAAGTGGCGCGCCAAGCATCTCGTTTCGGGCGGGAGCATCAGCATCATGGTTCATGAAAGAATGAATGAGGCCGACAACCGGAAATCGCGGGCCAGCAGTGTTGGCGATCGGTGTTTGGCAACAATCAGTGTACCAGCGGAAGACGCGGCTGGAGAAGTGGAGGCAGCGCAAGCTGTCCGTGCCTGCGGTAAGCTTCACCCGGCCCGCTGGCATATGAAAGATATCCGTTCCGCCCGCTTCATCGAGCACGTCCGGCCGCTCGAGAAAGCGCGCAAATGCTTGGCAGTCGTGGCAGTAGCAGACGAAACGGAAGCCGGACTTTGGCGCAACGCTGTTTGCGGTCCCGCGCAAGTGGCCGCACCGGCAGCGAAGCGGGAGATTCCTGGGGGCCTGTGTCATTGGCGCAACTCGTTGATCCAACACACTGAGCTTGTCCGAATACCTTGGAGCACGCTCCAACTCAATTGCATCGGTGGGTTACGAGGTTGATGGCTTGTCAAGGAGGCTCGGGAAAAGGGGGCCACTTCGCGATTGTCCCTCATGGGTTAGCGCGGGCATGCTCTGACGAGCGGAGCATTTCCGCTCCGCCGGGAAAAGCTGACATCCGCCAACCTGCGCTGCGGCTCCGCCGCGGCACCAGCTGCTGTAGGGTGGGCGAAGCTTCCGCCTTCGATCGAAGAGCGAAGGCGGAAGTGTGCCCACCACTTCCGCCCCTCTTGCGTCGACAGAATTGGTGGGCACGCTTCGCTTTGCCCGCCCTACGGGTGCTGACCACGCGGCGTGCTTGGGAGGACTTCGGCTTTGGGGCGAAAAAATGCGAAGAACGCAGTGTGACCAATCTAGTCGTTATGCCCCCGTGTCCGAACCCCGACGAGGCGCGGAGCCACTTCTCTGATTGGCCCATAACCAGACCGTTGCCTGTTCACTCAATGACCTTGTCGGCGCTCGCGGCGAGTGCAGGAGGTACCGAAAGGCCCAGTTGCTTGGCCGTCTTCAGGTTGATGGACAGATCGAATTTGGTCGCCTGGTAGAACGGAATGTCGCCAGGCTTTGCTCCGCGAAGAATTGCGCCGATGTCGTTGGCCGCGCGCGTATACAATTCGATCAGGTCGAAGGAATAGGCCATCAAGCCCCCGGCCTCGACGGATTCAGCTACTCCGAAAATCGCCGGAAGATTCGCGTCAGCAAGCAACTTGGCGATCAAAGTGCTGTTTTGAAAGGTCTCAGGCGAATCGACCACCATGACCGCATTTGCGCCGTCTCGGGAGAGCCTCTCGACCGCCGCCCGCCAGTCTTTTTCTTTGGCACCAACCTCCAGTAAGGACACTGCGATAGGGAGACCCGCCGCCTCGGCTGCCGCGGGGATTGGGGAATCCGTCGAGAGCCCGTTGTATTGAATGCGAAGAGCGAGAAGGCCGAGTTTCGATATCGCCGGAAACATCTCGCGCAACAGTGCTATCCGTTTTCCATGAATCGATGGACCGGCGTCAATGCTGACTCCCGTGATATTGCCGCCAGGGTGAGCCAGACTTTCGGCAACCCCCTGACTAACGGGGTCGGCAGTTATCGTTACGATCGGAATCCGCGATGTCAATTTTTTGAAGATGAGTGCGCCAGGGCCACCGACAAGTACAACATCCGGGTTGCTCCGAACGATTTGCGTCGCCAGGGCATCGGGGCCGGACGTGTTTTGCTCTCGACCATAACTTTCGACCGTGAGGGTTTGTCCCTCGATCTGTCCCAACCGTCGAAGCTCGGCGAAAACGGCTTGAGAATATTTGTTTTCGCTATGCTCGTGCCAGTCCGCGCTCGGCTCGGACGGGGCGAAGATGGCCAGACGTTTCTTGTTGGTGCTCTGCTGCGCCGCCGCAGCGAGCGGCCATGCCACCGCACCACATACGCCACCGAGAAAAGCCCGCCGCCTCATGGCCGCTCCGAAGTTTTAGGAAGGCATATTACCGGCTCGAGCAGGCACTTTGGAGACCAAAGGTGATTTGGCGATGTCCGCTCCGGGCCGGAGCCGGGTATCCTCCGACAACCGGAGCGTTTCCGCTCCGCCGGGAAAAGCTGACATCCCTAACCTGCGCTCCGGCCCCGCCGCGGCCGCGCCTTGAGCGTGGTGTCGACGGCACTCAGCACCCGTCCATTCTCCGCGCGCCGCTCGAGCTTCTTTACCGGCGAAGCTTGTTCGTTTGACCATCGTGGCGTCTCCATCGTGCGCCGATCACGCGCGCCCTGCCGGGCTTGATCTATGTCAAAGGGCTCACGGCGCAGCTACTTAGCCTCGAATTGACCAATTGAGCAATGGAACGAACATTCCGATAAATTTCCTGCACACGATCCTTCTGCTCTTTGCGGCAATTGATCCTTGTGAACGGAGTAAGAAGATGCTGAAGCGCCTTCTGATTGCTCTGACTTTGCTGGCATCTCTACCGGCTTCTTATTCCCCGGCCGCCGCAGAAGACGTTGCAGCAGCGCCAACAATCCAAGAGGAAATCTGGGCACTCCCCTTCCCACTTCCTATGCTTGCCTTCGTAGTAAGGCCGGTCGGCGATGGCCCATTTCCTCTTGTGATCATGAATCACGGAATTGCGCTCGGCCTTCAGGAACGGACGATGTTCCCGACCATCGAATACCGCGCGGCAGCGCGGTGGTTCGCGAGTCGCGGTTATTTTGTGATATCACCGGTGAGATATGGAGCCAGCAGCCTGGATGACAAAGATCAGGGGCTCTATGGAGCGGTCTTTGCGCACATCGGCACCTGCAACAACCCGAACTTCAAAGGCCCGGGACTTGCCATCGCCACCATGAATGAGTGGGTCATCGATTACATGAGCAAGAAGAAGGCGATTCAGCCCGGCAAGGTCGTCGTGGTTGGTCAGTCCGGCGGAGGATGGGGATCGATTGCTCTTGCGAGTTTGAACCCATCGTCAGTTCAAGCCGTCATTACCTTTGCGGCGGGACGTGGAGGCAGAGTAGATGGCAAACCGAACAACAACTGCGCTCCCGACGAACTCGTCGCGACTACAAGCGAGTTCGGCCGGTCGGCGCGAGCACCGATGCTATGGTTATACACGGAGAACGACACCTATTTCGGGCCAGAGCTGACGAAGCGGATGCATGACGCTTTCGTAGCGGCGGGAGGAAACGCCGAATATCACGTGCTGCCGGCATTCGGAGGCGACGGCCATTTCATGATCGATTCCCCCGACGCAGTACCCATCTGGTCTCCGCTCGTAAGCCAATTTCTTGAGAAGCATTCAGCAACGAGCAGCGCGCAGCAACAAATGGGCAGTACCCGTTCCGGTGCGGAGCTACAAGCAAAAGCTCCCAGAGTGAGTCTACCTCAAACGATTCAGTACTCCGCTTGGAGAAAGCTCTGTTTCAATTCCAGTGATGGGACTGCGATCTGCCGTACGACATCGACCGGCACCGACGATCTTGGTCAGGTCGTGACCAGAGTCGATCTGATCCGGCGCGCGGACGGCGCTGCTCGCATGCAACTTTTCGTTCCACAAGGGGCGAACCTGCAAAAGGGCGTCAAAGTCAGCGTGGATCAAGGCCTCCCGACTCAGATTCCCTTCAATTGGTGTCTGACCAACATCTGTATTGCAGCCGCCCCGGTTAACTCTGATCTCATCGCGAAACTAGACTCCGGGAAGCAATTGAAGCTCGAACTTGCGGACCTGAACTCTTCATCCATCGCGCTGACGCTATCGCTCGATCAATTTGGCACCGTTCGGAAAGGAGCACCCGCAGAGACATTTGACTTCGGCATGGATCAGGAATGAGCCGTTTTCGGGTGTCTTAAAATAAAGCGTCAAAGCCCGCCAACCGTAGTCGACTTTGGCTCGCGTCAGCTCGCGACATAGGCGGGCAACAGCGGAGCCGCGACGCTGACATTCCAAGCCACGCCCCGAGATACGGACCATTTTGGTTCTTGATGTGCTTCCATCCCTCATGGGGGCATCAAAGGCACGGTTGGATTGGACTCCAGTCAGATGCGAACGTTGTTAGTAACACGCTCTGACGGTTGACTTGAATCAAACGTCCAAAAGAAACGGGAGGTACGATTTGCAGTCGAACGCGCTGCGTTGCTTTCGATTGAGGCTCACGAGCCAAGATGAAGATTAGAGCCGTCTTTCCTTCGCAGGGCCGCGACCTGCGTCTCGATTTGCTGCGAGGCGTGGCAAATTGGGCGATTTTTCTCAATCACATGCCGAATAACGTGGTCAACTGGATCACCACGCGCAACTACGGCTTCAGCGATGGGGCCGATCTATTCGTGTTCATATCAGGATACACGGCAGCGCTCGTCTTTGGCCGCATGATGCGGGACCACGGGTTTGTCGTCGGTGCGACGCGGCTATGGAGGCGCGTTTGGCAACTCTACGTCGCGCATGTCATGGTGCTTGTGATCTACATCGCGACGGTCGGATATGTCGCCTATCGCTTTCAATTTGACACCCTTGTCCATCAATTCAACGTCGCAAGACTGGGCGACAGGCCTTTCACGACGCTGATAGAAGGCCTCCTGTTGCGGTTCAAGCCGGTCAACCTCGACGTCCTACCTCTCTACATCGTATTGATGGCGCTGTTTCCGTTGGTGCTATGGATGATGCTGCGACGTCCTGGTCTCACGCTACTGGCGTCGTTCTTGCTCTATCTCGCGGCCCGTCATTTCGGCTGGAATCTTGCCGCCTATCCTGAAGGCTCTTGGTTCTTTAATCCCTTCTGTTGGCAATTCCCGTTCTGTCTGGGCGCGTGGACTGCGCTCGGTGGAGGCACAGAAATCCGACCTTTCCTCATTTCACGGTGGGTCGTAAGTTTGGGCATCGGCTATCTGGTTTTTGCTCTCATCCTGACGCTGGCGGCTTCCTTCGGAAGCGTCAGGCAGATCGTTCCAGACTGGCTGATTGATGCCGTCAACCCGAACGACAAGACAAATCTTGCGCCTTACCGGGTCCTGCATTTCATCGTGATCGCATTACTCGTGATCCGCTTCATGCCAATGGATTGGAAGGGGCTGAAGAGCCCCATTTGCGATCCGTTGATCAAATGCGGTCAACAATCCCTGCGGGTGTTTTGCGTCGGCATATTTCTCTCGTTCCTCGGCTATTTCCTGCTGACGATCAGTTCAGGAGCGCTGCTCACTCAGATCCTGATTAGCGCCGCGGGGATCGGAATTCTATGCGCCTTGGCCTACTACGGCGACTGGTCGAAAAAGATCGACAAGATTGTCAAGCGGCCACGCAATGAAGCACCCTTTGCGCCCAAGTCGGGTGAGAAAATGGTAGCTTGATTCTAGGCCGTGAACCCATAAATCTGCCGAGCGGACGGCTTGCCAGTGTCCGCTATTCACCAATAGCGACCAAATTCTGCAGCGCAGCTAAATGACGCGATGGGCCAAAACGCGACGCTGCGTTGCTTGCCGCGTCTACGCAAATCCCCGTTCGCGATCTATAACGGTTTAAGGAATTCCAGGAGCGCATTGCTTACGTCTTTGGCGCGCTCTTGCTGAGTCCAATGACCGCAACCTTTCAAGACTATTGTCTCGCGAAGCAAGGGCACGAACTGTTTCAGGCTAGGGACGAGATGGCTCCAACTCGGCGATCTGTAAACCCCGTCTCGATCGCCAACGACATAGAGTGCCGGGACCTGAACCTGTGCGCCGGACCATGGTGCGAGCAACTCCCAATTGCGATCAACGTTGCGATACCAATTCAAACCTCCTCCAAAGCCGGTGCGCTTGAACTCCTCAACGTAAAATTCGATGTCACTTTTTGTGAGCCACGTCGGCAATGATTGGGTTGTAGGCTTCCCATCAAGCCACCCCCCCTCACGAGGAAGCATCGTGAGCGACGCAGGATCTTCAACCGGCGCATCGCCAGATAGGGCGAACAATGTCGTCTTGATTGCGTTGTGGACGTCTTTTTCGAGTTCTGCCTCGGCAACGCCCGGCGTCTGGAAATACAGTTGATAGAAGCGCTGCTTTTCGGCCCTCGGCATGACAGTGCTTGGTCGGTCGGGACCACGTACCGGAAACGGCACGCTCAAGCCAACGACGGCCCTAAATCGATCCGGTCTAAACAGAGCGCAGCGCCAAGCGACCGGCGCTCCCCAATCATGTCCGACAACGACTGCTTGATCCGTGCCGATCGCGTCGAGCAATCCGACCATGTCTCCGGTCAAATGCAATAGAGTGTATTGATCGATCGCATCCGGTTTGTCCGTCTGCCCGTAACCACGCATGTCGGGCGCGATGGCGCGATATCCGGCGGCAGCGAGCGCTTCCAATTGGTGCCGCCACGAATACCAGCACTCCGGAAAGCCATGGCAGAGAAGCACGGTGGGGCCGCTCCCTGCTTCGGCCAGGTGCATTCGAATGCCATTTGTCTCGATAAATCGATGCGAGATCCTCATTGCCAACCTCCGCAAGATCATTGATCTGATAGCTAGTCAGTCACATTGTGGGCTCCAGCCACAACCGAAGTGGCTCCGCCGACACCCAGTCGAACGGCGGACCGCCAAAACGACATGCTCTACGAATTTATTTTCGAGTCCGCACCGCGCCTCCGGCAGCATCGGCGCAAGGTCGGCTTCGGGTCATTCGCGACTGGGGCGAGCCAGCAGAGAGTCCAGTCACGTCCGCTGTGCCGCCGAAAGCGGAAGTAAATTCAGAACATTAGCGGCACTCCCACCGGGCGTTGCCGGTTGATGGCTCTGCCCGAGACGTGATTCAAGCTCCGAAACCGGAGCCTCGAATCATGCGCTACGAACTCAGCGATTACGAATGGAGCGCCATCAAACCGATGCTGCCGAACAAGCCGCGCGGCGTTCGGCGCGTAAATGACCGTCGCGTGCTCAATGGCATCTTTTGGGTCCTGCGTTCAGGTGCGCCATGGCGCGACCTGCCGGAGAACTACGGTCCCCGCACCACTTGTTACAATCGCTTCGTTCGGTGGCGGCGGGCTGGCGTCTGGGACCGGATCATGGATGCACTGGCCGCCGGTCGTGACGCGACGGTGCAAATGATCGATACCTCGGTCGTCCGCGTGCACCAGCACGGAGCCTGCATCACCGACAATAATCATCAAGATATGGGTCGCTCGCGAGGGGGCCTGACCAGCAAGATTCACGCGGTGGTGGACACCAATGGCCTGCCGGTCCATCTCGCGCTCACGCCGGGTGAGGCGCACGACAATCGGCTGTGTTCGGTTCTCCTCAGCGCCTTGCTTCCACAAACGATGCTGCTCGCGGATCGTGGATACGACGCGGATTGGATCAGGGAGCTTGCCCGCCAGCAAGGCGCGTGAGCCAACATTCCGCCGAAACGCAATCGTAAAGACCCGATCTGCTTCAGCCCGTTTCTTTATCGAGCGCGCAACTTGATCGAACGGTTCTTCAACAAGATCACGCAATGTCGGCGCGTCGCGACCCGATATGACAAACTCGCGGCCAACTATCTGGCCTTCATCAAGCTCGCATCAATCCGCATTTGGCTACGTGCTAACGAGTCCGCGCCCAACTATTGGATTGCTCAGTGGGCCGATCTTCTCTGGTCAGAGCCGGGCATGCTCTGACAAGCAGAGTGTTTCCAGACAAGCTGACATCCGCTAACCTGCGCTCCGGCTCCGCCGCGCCTTGAGCGTGGTGTCGGTGGCACTGAGCACCCGTCCATCCTCCGCGCGCAGCTCGAGCTTCTTCACCGGGCGGCCCTTGTCGCGATCGACCAGGACGGTCGCGATCTCCTCCGGGTGGTCGTCGAACTCCTCGCTCCATTGCCGGAGCGCGACCAGGACCGGGAAGACGCCGCGTCCCTTCGGCGTGAGCACATATTCGGAATAGGCGCTACCGTCGGAAGCGGGGGCGGTCTTCAGGATCCCGTGGTCCACAAGCGCGCGCAGCCGCGTGGCGAGGATGTTCTTGGCCATGCCGAGCTTGGCCTGGAACTCACCGAAACGGCGTACGCCAAAGAGCGCCTCGCGAATGATGAGAAGCGACCACCAATCGCCGATTGCTTCCAGCGATCGCGCGATCGGGCAGGAGTCCCCCTCGAAGCTCGTTCGTTTCACCATCGTCTCGTTCCCGCTATCGCGCGGATCACGCGCTTGTGTGGTTGCATTATAAAACCAAATAGCCTAAATGGCAATCCAGTTTCATTATGCAACCAAGGAGACGAGCGTGAGACTGAAAGGCAAGACGGCATTCATCACCGGCGGCAACAGCGGCATCGGTCTGGCAACGGCAAAGCTGTTCGTGGCCGAGGGCGCCAAGGTCACCATCACAGGACGCAACAAGGAGACGCTGGCGGTTGCCGCGAAGGAGCTCGGGGTCAACGGTCTTGCGGTCGAAGCCGACATCAACGACGTCGCCGCGACCGAGAAGGCGATCGCGCGCGCGGTCGAAAAATTCGGCCAGCTCGACGTCGTTTTTGCCAATGCCGGCATCCCCGGCGACACGCCGCTCGGCGGCACCACGCTGTCCGCCTTCGAGCAGGTGATCCGCACCAACATCACCTCGGTGTTCTTCACCGTGCAGGCGGCGCTGCCGCATCTCAATGACGGCGCCTCCATCATTCTCAACGGCTCGGTGATCTCGGTGCTCGGCAATCCCGGCTATTCCGCCTACGCAGCGAGCAAGGCCGGCGTGCGTGCGATGGCGCGCGTGATGGCGTCCGAACTGTCGCCGCGCGGCATCCGTGTCAACGTCGTCGCACCCGGCGGAACCCGCACACCGATCTGGAACGGCCGGGCGCCAAATGAGCAGGCGTTTGCCGTGCTGGAAAACCGCATCGCCAAGACGACGCCGCTCGGCCGAATTGGCGAAGCAGATCACATTGCGAAGACCGTGCTGTTCCTCGCCTCCGATGATTCCGCGCACGTCCAGAGTGCTGAGATCTTCGTCGATGGCGGCGCGACCGGCTCGCCTGCGGGCGCGCCGATCTTTCGCGGTTGATCGAATGAAGTGAAAATTGAACCGGCCTCGCGCGGTTGCGCCGGCCGGTTCCCTCATCTCTGGGACGTATTTCCAAAACAGTGCGTGATGCGTTGAACCTTGGCGTGCGCTGCGCAGACATTTCTACGGGCAGGGTCATAAGACCCCTTTAAGGGAACCCGTTATGCCGAAAGCAGCGCGTATTTTTTCTTCGATTTCAGCACCGCGTATTTACACCGAACGTTCCGCCATTCCCGCGAAGAAATCCGACACGCACCAGCTCGTTGCGGTCGCATTGTTCTCGTGCATCGGACTGTTCATCTCGCTCGTCGCCGTTATCCTCGGCATTCAGGGGATGTGGTTTTAGCGTGGCAAGAGAGGTGCTGATGCAACTGCCGCCGCCCGCATGTGGCGGCGACAGATGGCGTTAGCGTGAAGCCTATGCCGCGCGCAGGCTGGTCGCGGCCTGAAGCGCGCCTGCGATGGCCTTCTCGCGGTGGTCCGGCCCGACCTGAATGCCATCGGCGATGATGAACTCCGGGCTGATCCCGATGAAGCCGAACACGCTGCGCAGGTAGGTTTCGAGGTGCTCCAAAGCAGCGAGCGGCGTGCCAGCGCCGTAGTAGCCGCCGCGGGAGATCGCCACGATCACGCGCTTGCCGCCGGCGAGCCCTTCAGGTCCGGTGGCGCCGTATTGAAAGGTCTTTCCTGCCACGATGATGCGGTCGATCCAGGCCTTGAGCTGGCTCGGGATGGTGAAATTGTACATCGGCGCACCGATCACGACGATTTCGGCGGCGAGAAATTCATCCAGCACGGTTTTGCTGGCGGCGAGGTCGGGCCGGAGCTCGGCTGGCGCCGGGCCGCCTTGCGCAGCGGCGAGATGCGATCCGGAGAGGTGCGCGAGCGGCACCTGGGTCAGGTCGCGATAGACGACGTCGAGGGACGGCATGGCCTGGCGCAGCCGGTCGACGACGGCCGCCGAAACCTGCCGGCTGACGGAGTGGGGGCCGAGTACGCTGGAGTCGATGTGGAGGAGTTTCATTTGGGTCACCCATGGTATAGATTTGTAACCCGCACTACATGAGTGACTACCGAAATCCCCGCAAGAACGCACTTTCTTGAGCCGAGGGCACATTTTTGAAACCGACACACAGCCATTTGCCTGCCTTGCCGGTGCCGCATCCGGACCATTCCGACTGCCGTGGCGTTGCCTCGATCCTCGCCCGGGTTGGCGACAAATGGAGCGTGTTCGTGATCATGATGCTCGGCGACGGGCCGAAGCGCTTCAATGAGCTCAAGCGCATGATCAACGGGATCTCGCAACGGATGCTGACCCTGACGCTGCGCGGGCTGGAGCGCGACGGGCTCGTCACGCGCACGATCTTCCCGACCATTCCGCCGCGCGTGGATTACGAGCTGACCGATCTTGGCCGTGGGCTGGCGCGCCCGGTCGAGGCGCTCGGGATGTGGGCGAAGGCGCACCAGACCGAGATCGAGGCGGCGCGGGCGCGGTTCGACAAGCGCAATGAGGGCTGATGCGAGCTGTTGGGCTGAATCACGTTTGGTTGGAGCGATTTAGCCCACCTTTTGGGCGGCGCGAAGTCCTGCGACGCCCGCCCATGGCGGGCTTTGTACTTTGCATGGGGTTGTTTTCGACCTTTTCGATCGTGCCTTAGAGCATGATCCGGAAAAGTGTGGAGCGGTTTTCCGAAAAGATCATGCTCAAACAACTAACCTAAAGCGCGATGACGATTCATGCCAATCTCATCGCGCTTTAGAGCAGCGAGATCAGACCTCCGCCGTGACGCTCCAGGCGTCCCGCGAGTTCGAGTTCGAGCAGTATGGTGCGGACGATAGCAGGCGAGGCGCCGGACATCCGCACGAGATCGTCGATCGAGATCGGTACGGGGCCGAGCAGGCCGGTGATCTCTTCGCGATCGTGTCCTTGCGGATCTGTTTCAAACGGCTCGCTGTCGGGCTCGCCGGCAGGATGCATGACTGGCCGTTCCATGATCGGCTGCACCGCATTGACGATGTCAGCGGCTTCGGTGACGAGCGTGGCGCCCTGCTTGATCAGATCATTGGCGCCGGCGGCGCGCGGATCGAGCGGCGAGCCCGGCACGGCAAAGACCTCGCGGCCCTGTTCCGCGGCCATGCGCGCAGTGATCAGCGAGCCCGAACGCTGCGCGGCCTCGACCACGACCACGCCGAGCGAGGCGCCCGAGATCAGGCGGTTGCGGCGGGGAAAGTCGCGGGCGCGCGGCTCGTGGCCGAGCGGCATCTCGGAGATGGCGGCGCCGCTCTGCTCGAGGATCGCGGCAAGCAGATCCCCATGCTCGGGCGGGTAGATGCAGTCATGTCCGCCGGCGAGCACGGCGACCGTTCCGCTCGCGACGCTAGCGCGATGTGCGGCCTGGTCGACGCCGCGCGCTAACCCTGAGATGATCACGAAGCCGGCCTCGCCAAGCTCGCGCGCGAGCTGCCCTGCAAATTTGAGCCCGGCGCCGGAGGCGTTACGTGAGCCGACGATCCCGATCATCGGCCGCATCAAGCCGGCCGCATCACCGCGCACCGCGAGCAGCGGTGGCGCATCGTCGATCGTCGCAAGGCGCGGGGGATAGCCGTCCTCGCCGGGCGCAAGCCAGCTGATGCCGAACTTTCGGCTTGCCGCGAGTTCGGCTCTCGCTTCGTCAGCGGAACAGATGCGTCCCGATCGCGCCGCGCCGCCGCGCCGCGCGAGATCCGGCAGCCGCTCCAACGCGGCGCGCGCGCTGCCAAAATGATCGACCAGCGAGCGGAACGTGCGCGGGCCGACATTGTCCGAGCGGATCAGCCGCAAGCGGTCGATCCTGTCGGCCTCGGTGAGGGGTGTTGTGGTGGTGATGGCGTCCACGGCGTCTCCTTGCGGATGCAGCATGGAACAACCTGGGCGCGTGGGCAACAGGGCGCTGCGCTTGCGCGACCTCCGCGCGATGCTAAAAGCGCTCCCAACAAGAAGGATTTGGCCATGATCTCACTCGCCGACCTCCAGCGCCGCATCGAGAGGGGCGAGCTTTCGCCGGATGCGGCGATCGCGCAGTCGCTGGAGGCGATCGAGACGCGGGAGAAGGAGGTCCGGGCCTTCGTCTGCCACGCCAAGCCGGCGAACACGGCAGCAAAAGGTCCCCTGCGGGGCGTCGCGGTTGGCATCAAGGACATCATCGACACCGCGGATTTCCCGACCGAGATGGGATCGGCGATCTATCGCGGGTGGCGGCCGCGCGCGGACGCGCCTGTGGTGATGATGCTCAAACGCGCGGGCGCGACCATCATCGGCAAGACCACAACGACGGCCTTTGCCTCGCGCGATCCGACCGTCACGCTCAATCCGCACAATCCCGGCCACACGCCGGGTGGATCTTCCGCTGGCTCGGCGGCTGCTGTCGCTGCCGGCATGATCCCGCTGGCGCTGGGCACGCAGACCGGCGGCTCGGTGATCCGGCCCGCGGCCTATTGCGGGGTTGCCGCGATAAAGCCGTCGTTCCGCCTGCTGCCGACGGTGGGCGTGAAGTGCTTTTCCTGGGCGCTCGACACCGTCGGCCTGTTCGGTGCTGGCGTCGACGACCTCGCGCGCGGACTGTTCGGGATGACCGGCCGGACGGAGTTTTCCGACATCGCTGCGACCTCGCCGCGCATCGGCGTAGTCAGGCAGGCCTTCGCCGGTCCGGTCGAGCCCGCAGCCGAGCAGGGGCTCAACGCGGCGATCAAGGCCGCCGCGCGCGCCGGCGCGAGCGTCGAGGATATCGACCTGCCGGAGATGGTGCAGGAGGCCTGGCGCATTCACCCCGTGATCCAGAATTTCGAGGCGCATCGTGCGCTCGCCTGGGAGTTTTCCGAGCGTCATGACGAGATCGCGCCGATGCTGCGCGCGACCCTCGATGCGTCAGTCGGAGTCACGCCGCGCGAATATGACGAGGCACGCCGGATCGGCCGCCGTGGCCGCCGCGAGCTCGGCGAAGTCTTTGAGGGCGTCGACGTGCTGCTGACCTATTCCGCGCCAGGGACCGCGCCAAAGGGGCTCTCGTCGACCGGCGATCCCCGCTACAACCGGTTGTGGACACTGATGGGCAATCCTTGCGTCAACGTGCCGGCGCTCAAGGTCGAGGGACTGCCGGTCGGCGTGCAGGTCATCGCGCGCTTTGGCAATGATGCGGGCGCGCTGGCCGCAGCGCGCTTCCTCGAGAACGCACTCGCGGCGTCAAGCTAGCGCAGGCTCGGCGGGCGTGCGCTGAACGGATGGCTCGGTACGCGTCTCTTGCCGCAGCCAGCGATCGGCAGCAGTGCGGCCACTCCGATGCAACAGGCGGATGAAGCCGCGGCCAAGATCGGTCGATGACCGCTGCGCCAGCCCCTCGATCTCGTCTTCCGCCGCGATCCTGAACAGCCGTAGCGCGGGTGCCGAGCCGGCCCGTGCCCATTCCACCGCGGCGATCTCGGCGTAGAGCGCGGCGTTGGCAGCGATCTGGTCGAGCCGGCGGTCGATCGCGGCGAGCGTGATCGGCACGTAGCTGTCGCGCGATGGCGTCACCTGAACGACCAGCACGTCGGACGCGCGCGATTCCTGCACCAGCCGCACCAGCGGCGGATTGCCGCCATAGCCGCCGTCCCAATAGGCCTCGCCATCGATCTCGATGGCGCAATGCACCAGCGGCGGGCAGGTCGAAGCCAGCGCGACGTCGGTGGTGATGGCATCGTTCGAAAATACCTGCTGGTGCCCGTCGCGGATACGTGTCGCCGCGATGAGAAGTTTCGGGCAGGCCTTGCCACGCAGCGCCCCAAAATTGACGTCGCGCGACAGCGCGCGCCGCAGCGGATCGAGATCGAACGGATCGAACTGGCCGGAGCGCAGCGTCGGCCCGAATGCCACGGAGCTTCCCGCCGGCGAAAAGCCGCCGACCAGCATCAGCGAGCGGAACGAGGCCTCGTGCATCAGCCGCACCCAGAACCGGTCGAGGCGGGCCCGCGCGCCCTCGCGGCCGCCCTCGGCGAGGCCGCAGCCGACCAGCAGCGCGTTGATGGCCCCCGCACTAGCGCCGCTAATGGTGTCGAATTCGATTCCCGGCTCTTCCAGCAGGCGTTCCAGCACGCCCCAGGTGAAAGCAGCAAAGGTGCCGCCGCCCTGGAGCGCCAGCGACAATTTTCGCGGCGGCCATTGCTCGGAGGGTGTCGCGCTCGGCGCGACGGGGGTCACAGCTTCGATTGGGGGAACTGTCGGCGCAACACGAGCAGGCGGCGACGGCGCCGATGCGGGCGCGATCTCAGCGACAGGAGGCGGAGAGGGCTCGCTAGACCAGATGTCCGCGGCGGAGAGCAGCATGCTTGCGGGCGTGCGCGCAGCACCCTGCAAGCGACCCTCGTCATGCGCGCCGACAATCTTCTCGCTCATTCTGAGCTACCGCGTAACGCCATTTCTGCCGCCAGAATGACAGGCCTGGAACCCGTTGACCACTCCGGCCGGGAACCGGCCGAAAGTTGCGAACAGGAATTGGCATATATTGCGGAAGAGGTGCGGCGATATCCGTATTTTTTCCGGATTAGGATCTTTGACCGATCCGGCTCTCGGTGCCCGATTGCAGCCGCTTGATGTTCTCGCGGTGCATGTAGAACAGGAGCAGCGTCAGCACCGCGGACAGCGAGGCGAGTGCGAGGTGGCCGAACCACCACAGGAAGATTGGCGTCACGAAGGCTGCGACCAGCGCCGAGAGCGAGGAATAGCGGCTGGTGAAGGCGGTCGCGAGCCAGAGCAGGCAGAAGAACAGCGCGCCCGGCCAGAACAGGCCAAGCAGGATGCCGATATAGACCGCAACGCCCTTGCCGCCTTTGAACTTGAGCCAGACCGGGAACAGGTGGCCGAGGAAGGCACCGAGCCCGGCGATCATCGCCGCATCGGGCCCGGCGAGATAGCCCGCGATCACCACCGCCGCGGTGCCCTTGAGCGCGTCGAGCAGCAGCGTTGCCGCGGCAAGCCCCTTGCGGCCGGTGCGTAGCACGTTGGTGGCGCCGATATTGCCGGACCCGATCGAGCGGAGATCCTGCGTGCCGGCAAGCCTGGTCAGCAGCAGCCCGAACGGGATCGAGCCGAGGAGGTAGCCGATGACGAAGGCGACCGGCAGGAAGGCTTCAAGTCCCATCGTCGCATCTCCATGTCCGGCGTATTTCCCACGCATCGCCTTGTCCTGACGCGTTTTCTTGACGCGAACCGGTATGCACTTCGCTTGAAAACGCTACGCTAGACATGCTCGAACACCGTCCGCCCGCCGACGATGGTGCGCACGACCCGTCCCGAGAAGCGGGCTTCGTCGAAGGGCGTATTCTTGCAGGGCGATTTGAGATCGGCGGGATCGAGCACCCAGGGTGTGTCGGCGTCGATCACGATGACGTCGGCCGGCGCGCCGGCGCGCAAGGTGCCGCCGGGCAGGCCGAGCAGCTCGGCCGGCCGCGTCGACATTGCCCGGATCAGCGTCTTCAGTTCCATCTCACCATTATGCACCAGCCGCAGGCCCGCCGACAGCATGGTCTCGAGGCCTACCGCGCCGGGAGCGGCTTCCGCGAACGGCAAGCGCTTGCCCTCCACGTCCTGCGGATTGTGGTCGGACATGATGACGTCGATGAGGCCGGAGCCGACGGCCGCAACCAGTGCCCGGCGGTCGTCCTCGGTGCGCAGCGGCGGCGACAGCTTCAGGAAGGTCCGGTAAGGCCCGATATCGTTCTCGTTCAGCGCGAGGTGGTTGATCGAGACGGAGGCGCTGACGGCAAGGCCGGCGTCGCGGGCGCGCTTGAGAATATCCAGTGAGTCGATGCAGGAGAGCGAGGCCGCGTGATAGCGGCCGCCGGTCAGCGCTACGAGGCGCATGTCGCGCTCCAGCACCACGGCTTCCGCAGCGTTCGGGATGCCCATCAGGCCGAGGCGGGTTGCGAACTCGCCCTCATTCATGACGCCTTCGCCGACGAGGTTGGGATCCTCGGTGTAATGCACGATCAGCGCGTCGAAATCGCGGGCATAGGTGAGGGCGCGGCGCATCACCTGCGCATTGGTGACACTCCTGTCACCGTCGCTGAAGGCGACAGCGCCGGCGGCTTTCAGGAGACCGAACTCGGTCATCTCCTCGCCGCGCATCCCCTTGGTCAGCGCAGCCATCGGCTGGATGTTGACGATCGCGGTGTCACGGGCCCGGCGCATCACGAAGTCGACGGTCGCCGAATTGTCGATAACGGGTAAGGTATCCGGCTGGCAGATCACGGTGGTGATGCCGCCGGTCGCGGCCGCCTGGCTCGCGCTCGCAAAGGTCTCGCGATGGCCATAGCCTGGCTCTCCAGCGAAGGCGCGCATGTCGATCAGACCGGGAGCCACGATCTTGCCGGAGCAGTTGACGATGTCGGTGCCCTCGGGGACGCCGGCCGCGCCGATGCCGCGGCGGGTCTCGCGGATGGTGCCGTCGGCGATCAGGACGTCGCCGACGCCGTCAAAATCCCTGGAGGGATCGACGACGCGGGCGTTGGCGAGCAGGATCGGGCGGCGGTCGGTCAGCATGGGCATCACGCGTTTGGCAGGTTACGGGCGAGCGCTTCCAGCACCGCCATGCGCACGGCGACGCCCATCTCCACCTGTTCGCGGATCAGGGACTGCGCGCCGTCGGCGACCGCGGTGTCGATCTCGACGCCGCGGTTCATAGGACCGGGATGCATCACCAGCGCATCGGGTTTGGCGTAGGCGAGCTTTTTCTGGTCTAGTCCGAAATAGTTGAAGTACTCGCTGGTGGACGGCACGAAGGAGCCGTTCATGCGTTCGCGCTGGAGCCGCAGCATCATGACGATGTCGGCGCCTTCCAGGCCCTCGCGCATGTCGCGCGCAACTTCGACGCCCATCCGCTCAATGCCGGGCGGCAGCAGCGTGGAGGGCCCGACGACGCGGACGCGGGCGCCCATCGTGTTGAGCAGGATGATGTTGGAGCGGGCGACTCGCGAATGCAGCACGTCGCCGCAGATCGCGATCACGAGGCCCTCGATCCGGCCCTTGTTGCGGCGGATGGTCAGCGCGTCCAGCAGTGCCTGCGTCGGGTGCTCATGCGCGCCGTCGCCGGCATTGATCACGGAACCGTCAACCTTGCGGGCCAGAAGTTCCACCGCGCCGGAGGCGTGATGCCGCACCACCAGGATGTCCGGATGCATGGCATTCAGCGTCACCGCAGTGTCGATCAGCGTCTCGCCCTTCTTCATGGAGGACGAGGAGACCGACATGTTCATGACGTCGGCACCCATGCGTTTGCCGGCGATCTCGAACGAGGATTGGGTGCGGGTGGAAGCCTCGAAGAACAAGTTCACTTGCGTCCGTCCACGCAGGACGGCGCGTTTCTTGTCCACCTGGCGGTTCACCTCGACATATTCTTCGGACAGGTCAAGGAGGCCGGTGATGTCGGCAGCGGAAAGGCCCTCGATGCCCAGCAGATGCCGGTGACCAAGGACGAAGGTCGATTTCGATGCAGGGGTCATTAAAAGCAGAGCTATAGGCGGGGATGGGTAAGGGGGCAAGGGCCAAAGGTAGGGAAGTGAGTTATCCCCTGATCTGTCTGATACACCGTCATTCCGGGATAGCGCGTAAGCGCCAGACCCGGAATCTCGGGATTCCGGGTTCGACGCTTCGCATCGCCCCGGAATGACGCGAGAAAGGCTCGATGCACATGAAGGCGATTTTCACTCTATTTGTTGCGATCATCTCAATCGCTTGCGTCTCAGCCCAATCGCTCCCCGGCGGCTTCGTGTATTTGCGCGACATCGATCCCACCATCATCCAGGACATCCGCTACGCGACTTCGAACAATTTCACCGGCCATCCGCTGAGAGGCTACAGTGCCGGCGAATGCGTGGTGAAGCGAGAGGTGGGGTTGCGGCTGAAGGCCATCCAGCAGGAGCTTGCCGGCCAAAACCTCTCGCTGAAGATGTTCGATTGCTACCGGCCGGTGCGCGCATCGCTCGATATGGTGGCGTGGGCGCAGAACGGTCGCGAGCCGGCGGCCGAGCGGCGCTACAACCCGAAGATTCCCAAGACGGACCTGTTCCGGCTCGGCTACATCGCGAGCCGCTCGCAGCATTCCACCGGTGCGGCGCTCGATCTGACGCTCGTCGATCTCAACGCTGACAACTCCGCCAAATACGATCCCGCGAAGGCCTATGACGACTGCACGGCGCCGGTCGAGGCCCGGCCGCCGGAAGGCAGCGTCGACATGGGCACGGGCTATGATTGCACGGATGCGAAGGGCCATACCGCCGCGCCGACGATCACGGCCGATCAGCGCGCCTGGCGCAAGCGGCTGGTCGCTGCGATGGCCCGGCAAGGCTTTGTGAACTATTCGAAGGAGTGGTGGCATTTTTCCCTGCCGGGGGCGGGCGGGGCAGCCTATGATTTCCCCATCCACCCGCGGCGGAACTGATTCCGGTCCGAGGACACGTCATGACCCAGCCGAGCTTCGCAACCCACGAGGTCTTCAACCAGTCGCCGCCCCTGGAGGACGTCGACTTGTTTGCTGCGGACCGGCCGCTGGTCGAGGCGGTGAAGGCCAATGGTGGGACCGCTGCCGAACAGGAGCTATCCGCGTTCGGCAGGCATTGGGGCTCGGCAGCGATGGCCGAGCGTGGGCGCATCGCCAACGAAAACACCCCCAAACTCCGCACCTTTGATTCCAAGGGCAACCGCCGCGACCAGGTTGAGTTTCATCCCGCCTATCACGAGCTGATGGCGCACAGCGCGCATGCCGGCGTGCACAATTCCACCTGGGCTGCGGACGGAAAACCTGCGGGCGATGCGGCCGAGGTCATCCGCGCGGCAAAGTTCTACGTCGCTTCGCAGGTCGAGACCGGACATCTCTGCCCGATCACCATGACACGCGCTTCCGTCGCGGCGCTGGCGATGCAACCCGACCTGCTTGCGCGCGTGATGCCGGTGCTCTCGACGAAAAGCTACGATCCCACCTTCGCGCCGTGGTGGGAGAAGCGCGGCATGACGCTCGGCATGGGCATGACCGAGAAGCAGGGCGGTACCGACGTGCGCGCCAACATGACGCGCGCGGTGCGCGATGGGAACGCTTACCGTATCACCGGCCACAAATGGTTCATGTCGGCGCCGATGTGCGACGCCTTCCTCGTGCTGGCGCAGGCCGAGGGCGGGCTGACCTGCTTCTTCATGCCGCGCTTCGCACCGGACGGATCGGTGAACGCGATCCAGTTCCAGCGGCTGAAAGACAAGCTCGGCAACCGCTCCAATGCCTCCTCGGAGGTCGAGTTCGTCGGCGCCTATGCCGAAGCCGTCGGCGAGGAGGGCAAGGGCATCCGCACCATCATCCAGATGGTGCAGCTGACGCGGCAGGATTGCGCGATCGCCTCGGTTGGTCTGATGCGTTCGGGGCTTGTGCATGCGCTGCACCACGCGCGTCACCGCAGCGTATTCCAGAAACATCTCGCCGATCAGCCGCTGATGCAGGCGGTGCTGTCGGACATGGCGCTGCATGTCGAGGCGAGCGTTGCGCTGGTGATGCGACTCTGCCGCGCCTTCGACCGTACGCCGCACGATGCGACCGAAGCCGCCTATATGCGGCTGCTGACACCCGCGATCAAATACTGGGTCTGCAAGTGTGCGCCGGCGTTTCTCTATGAGGCCATGGAATGCCTCGGCGGCAATGGCTATGTCGAAGACGGCATTTTGGCGCGCCACTATCGGGAGTCGCCGGTGAATGCGATCTGGGAAGGTTCGGGCAACGTGATGTGCCTCGATGTTCTCCGCGCCCTCGCCCGCGAGCCGGAGGCCGCGATGGCCGTGCTGCTAGACCTGGAGGCCGAGACCGAGGGGCTGCCTGGCTCAGGCGAAACGGTAAGCGTCCTCCGCAAGGCCTTCCGTCGCGCCGATAGCGAGCGCGTGGCGCGGCTTGCGGTCGAGAAGCTGGCACTGCTGTCGGCCGCCGCGGCGCTCAACATCGTCTCCCCCCGCAACGCCGAATTGTTCGCCGCGACACGCCTCGGCACCACCCACGCCAGCATGTATGGCGCGGTGGAGCTGGACGTGGACGATGTTCGCAATCTTCTGGGGCGGGCGCTTCCTTGATCGGGGGACGCTCTCACCACCCGTCATGGCCGGGCTTGACCCGGCCATCCACGTGTCACAGCGCGGCACGAAGGACGTGGATGCCGGGGACAAGCCCGGGCATGACGATCTCTCGATAGTTTGCGACGCCCAACGAAAGCCCCTTGATGGACACTCTCAATCCCGACCACCCGCCGCTCATCGTGACGCCTGCAGACGGCGCGCCGCGCGTTTGGAAATTCTGGGGCACGGCGCTGTGGGGCCTGTTCGTCTTCGCCGCGATGTTCGTTGGCCAGATCGGCACGGTCGTTTATCTCGTCGCGCATCGTGGCGGCCCGATCGATATGGCGTCGCTTGAGTCCGTCGGCCGCGATCCGCAGGCGCTCGCGCTGTCGGTGATCGCGGGCTTGCCGACGACGCTGGCTGCGGTGTGGCTGGCCATTCGCCTGAAGGGAGCTTCCTTCGCGGACTACCTCGCGCTGCGCTGGCCATCCTGGTTGCAGATTCTGCTCGGTGCCGTCGGTCTCATCCTGATCGTGGTGATCTGGGAGACGTTGTCGCGTGCGCTGGGCCGCGAGTCGACGCCGGGATTCATGACCGATCTCTTGAAGTCAGGCCGCGACAAGGGTGCGGCGACGTTGCTCGTGCTCGCCTTCAGCATGGCAGCACCGATGTCCGAAGAGGTGATCGCGCGAGGCTTCCTCTATCGCGGCTGGTCGGAAAGCTTTCTGCGCGTGCCCGGCGCGATCATCCTGTCGTCGCTGGTCTGGTCGGCCGTGCATCTCCAGTACGACATATATTTCCTTGCCGAGGTGTTCTCGATCGGACTGTGGTTCGGCTACATGCGCTATCGCGGCAACTCGCTGTGGCTCACGATCGTGCTCCACGCGCTGAACAATCTGACGGCGGTGGTGCTGACGATGTGGCTGGGGAGTTAGGGCCATGGGCATTGTGGCCGTCGTATTCGGCCTGCAGTCTGTGTTGTCTTACCTCGTGCTTGGTCCGCAGGAGCAAACGACGAACTCGTACATCAGCATCGGCGGTGCGGGCGGATTGTTGATCATGCTTGTCGGGGGGTGCATCGCCGCGCCGGTTGTGGAGGAGTTGATCGTTCGGGGCTTCATGTTCCGCGGGTGGTCCGAGACATTTCTAGGGGCGATCGGGACCATTGTGCTCACGTCCGCTCTGTGGGCGATCTGCCACGTCCAATACAACTGGATTGGGCAGACCAATATTTTCCTCTCTGGACTTGCTCTTGGCTATATCCGTTGGAGAAGTGCCTCAACCTGGCTGACAGTGATAGCCCACTCAACTTCCAATATCGTCGTCTTCTTTGCAATGGGTCCGTACGTCTAGCGCGCTGCCACCAGCGCGATCGCAATCGGCATCGTGATCGCCGCCAAAATCGTCTGCAGCGTGATGATCTGTGCCAGCAGCGGCGCATCGCCGCCCATCTGACGGGCCAGGACATAGGCGCTGGGCGAGGTCGGCACCGCCGCGCAGACTGCGATGATCGCAAGGCTCGTCCCGGTCAGTCCGAACCACAGTGCCAGCAGAAGCGCGATCACGGGCATCAGCACGAGCTTGAAGGCGACGCCGATGGCGGCGCCCACGCTGGGGCGGAGCAGACCCTTGAGATGCAGGCCGGCGCCGGTGACGAGCAGGCCGATCGCAAGCGAGGAGCGGCTCAGCGCATCCGCCACCTCGTGCCAGATCTTTGGCAGCGGCAGGTGCAGGCCGTTGACGAGAAGGCCAATCGCGCAGGCCCAGATCAGCGGGTTGCTCGCCACGGTCATGACGATGGCGCCGACGGGCTGCTTGTTTGGCGAGGCGTAATGCGCGAGCACAGCGACGCTGAACACGTTGACCAGCGGAATGATCGCGACCATCGCAACGGAGGCGAGGGCGAGACCGACATCGCCGAACAGATTGGCGGAGACCGACAGCGCGACATAGGTCTGCCAGCGGGTCGCGCCCTGGAAGATCGAGGTGAAGGCGGGGCCGTCGATGTCGAGCCGCGCCAGGGCCGGGCGCAGCGCCAGGCAGAGCAGCGACATCGCGAGCGCGGACAGCAGCAACGCGCCGCCGACGCCTGCGACCGGCACCCGACTGAGATCCGCCTTGACCAGCGTCTGGATCAGCAGCATCGGAAACAGCACGTAATAGGTCAGCCGCTCCAGCCCGTGCCATTGCGTGTCGAGCCGCATCAGGCTGTGTTTCAGCGCCACGCCGAGCACAATGAGAATGAAGACCGGCAGCAGCGCCGCAATCACCACCGCCATGGGTCAGTCCGTCCCCGAGGCCGTGCGAAGATTGGCGAGGCGATCGAGCGCGCCTTGCAGGATGAAGATCGCGGCGTGCTCGTCGATCACCTCGGCGCGTTTGGCGCGGCTGACGTCCATGCCGATCAGCTCGCGCTCGACGGCCGAGGTCGAGAGGCGCTCGTCCCACAGGCCGATCGGCAGTGCCGTGAGGCCGGCGAGATTGCGGGCGAAGGCGCGGGTCGATTGCGCGCGCGGGCCCTCGCTGCCGTCCATGTTGATGGGCAGCCCGAGCACGAAGCCGACTGCCTTGCGCTCTGCGGCGATGGCGAGCAGGCGCGCGGCGTCCTGCTTGAACGCCTTGCGCTGGATGGTCTCGACGCCGGTCGCGAGCCGCCGGTCCGGATCGGAGACGGCAACGCCGATCGTCTTGGTGCCGAGATCGAGCCCGATCAGCGCACCGCGCGCGGGCCAGTGGGTTGCAGCGTCGATGAGAGGTAGGATAGGAGCCGGCATGGCGTTAGCGCATACCATGCGAAGCGCTGCGGAGTGAACCGAGAACAATGGATGCGCTGACCCTATTCGGCCTGTTCGCGGTGACGGCGATGCTGGTCTGCTATGCGCTGGACGATCGCAGCCATTGGTTCGTGATGCTGTTCGCCGCATCCTGTGCGCTCGGCTCGGCCTATGGTTTCCTGCAAGGCGCCTGGCCGTTCGGCGTGGTGGAGGCGATCTGGGCAGTCGTAGCGCTTCGGCGTTGGTCGCTCAGGCCGCGATGACCTCGTCATCCCTGTTCAGGCAGGACACAAACCCCTTTAGCGCGCTGTACTGGTGGCCGGCGCGACGCTGGATGAACAGCGTCTCGACGCGCGCGTAGGCTGCGGGAAGCGTGTGGACCGACACGTTGTCGATCATCGCGCTGCGATCGACCACCGCGCGCGGCAGCAGCGTCACGCCCATGTCGGCGGCGACGCAGCCGATCATACCGTCGAGCGTGCCGAGCTCGAAGCGCGCGGCCGACGGCCAGCCGAACTCGACGAAGATCTGCTCGAGCCGCTGGCGATAGGTGCAGCCGGTGCGGAACACCAGCGCCGTCGGCCCGGATTCCGGCGTGCCGGCGCGCAGCTCCTTCAGTGATGCCCAGCGGCGCGCGCTGACCAGCACGAGCTCCTCGCGGAATGCGCTGACGGCAGTGAGATCGACATGTTCGATGGGACCCGCGACGAAGGCGCCGTCGAGTGCGCCATCGAGCACGGTGGCGACGAGATCGGCTGATGTCGCGGTGCGCAGGCTCAGCCGCACGGCGGGGAAGCGGCGATGGTAATCGGCGAGCAACGGCGGCAGGCGCACGGCGGCGGTCGTCTCCATAGAGCCGATCGCGAGCGGACCCTTGGGCTCGCCGTCATCGCGCGCGGCGAGCACGGCCTCGCGCGAGAGCGCCGCCATCCGTTGCGCGTAAGGCAAAAGCCTCTTGCCGGCGCCGGTCAGCGTCATGCCGCGGCTGTGGCGCTCGAACAACGGCGTGCCGATTTCGGACTCCAGCGCCTTGATCCGCTGGGTGACATTCGATTGCACGGTGTTGAGTTCTTCGGCGGCGCGGGTGATGCCGCCGGTGCGGGCTACCGCGGCGAAGGTCTTGATATCGCTGAGTTCCATGGCGTCGTTTCGTTTTAGAGATGGCAGCGTTCGCAAGAATTCAATTTTCGAGAATGCTATTCCCACTTAGCCTTGCTGTCCATACGGGAGGAGCCATGTCGATCACCACACCACTGACCACGCTGCTCGGCATCGAGCACCCGATCCTGCTTGCTCCGATGGATATCATCGCGGGAAGCAGCCTGGTGACGGCGGTGAGCCGCGCCGGTGGCTTTGGTGTTCTGGGGGGCGGCTATGGCGAGAGGGCTTGGCTGGAGCAGGAGACGGCGAAGCTGAACGCGCTGCGCGCGCCGTTCGGTATCGGCTTCATCACCTGGAGCCTCGCCAGGCGCCCTGAACTTCTCGACATCGCGCTCGCAGCGCGCCCCAACGCTATCATGCTCTCGTTCGGCGATCCCGCGCCATTCGCGTCAAAGATCAAATCTGCCGGCGCGCGGCTGATCTGCCAGGTGCAGGACGAGGCCATGGCGCGACAGGCGCTCGATGCCGGCGCGGACGTTCTCGTCGCGCAAGGCACCGAAGCAGGCGGCCATGGCGCATCCCGTACCACCGTCGACCTCGTGCCTGCTATCGTCGATCTCGCGGCGGGTCGCGTGCCGGTGGTCGCGGCCGGCGGCATCGCCGACGGGCGCGGGCTCGCCGCCATGATGATGCTGGGCGCAAGCGGCGTGCTGCTCGGCACGCGCTTTTATGCGAGCCAGGAGGCCGACGGCGCGGATGAGGCGAAGCGGCGCATCTGTGATGCAACGAGCGGCTCGACCGTGCGCGGCATCGTTTTCGATCTCTCCCGCAACAATGTCTGGCCGGCGCCGTTTACCGGGCGGTGCCTGATCAACGATCACGCCCAGCGCTGGATGGGCCGCGAGGTCGAATTGATGCAGAATGTCGCCAAGGTTGCGGCCGATTATGCCGCCGCAAAGGCGAGCGGCAATTTCGATGTCGCCGCTGTGATCGCGGGCGAGGCGGTCGGCCTGATCCATGATATTCCGCCGGCGGCCGAAATCGTCGAGCGGATCGCGACGGAGGCCGAGCAGCTGCTGGCCGGCCGGCGCAACTCGGTCGCTTCTGCTGCTTAAACAAGAGAGAACAACCATGTGGCCTGACCGTCGACTGATCAACCTCTTCAAGACCGAATTCCCGATCGTGCTGGCGCCGATGGCTGGCGTGATGGATGCGGAGCTCGTGATCGCGGCTGCGCAAGGCGGTGCGCTGGGCTCGCTGCCATGCGCGATGCTGTCGGCAGAGAAGGCGCGCGAGCAGGTCAATCTCATTCGTCAGCGTGTCGCTGCGCCGGTGAATATGAACTTCTTCTGCCACAAGCCTCTCGAACTCACGGCCGAGGCCGATGCGCGCTGGAAGCAGCGGCTCACGGGCTATTACAAAGAGCATGGTCTCGATCCGGCGGCGCCCATCAATGCCGCCAACCGCGCGCCGTTCGATGCGGCGTTCTGCGAGGTCGTCGAGGAGCTGAAGCCGGAAGTCGTCAGCTTCCATTTCGGCCTGCCGGCGGAGGCGCTGCTGAAGCGCGTCAAGGCGGCTGGCTGCCTCGTGATTTCCTCCGCTACCACCGTGAAGGAAGCGGTCTGGCTGGAGCAGCACGGCGTCGATGCCGTGATCGCGCAGGGCGCCGAGGCGGGCGGCCATCGCGGCATGTTCCTCACTGAGAATATCTCGGAGCAGCCCGGCACCTTCGCGCTGGTGCCGCAGGTGGTCGATGCCGTCAGGGTGCCGGTGATCGCCTGCGGCGGTATCGCGGATGGGCGCGGTATCGCGGCCGCCTTCGCGCTTGGCGCGGCCGGCGTGCAGATCGGCAGTGCCTATTTGCGCTGCCCGGAATCCAAGGTCAGCGCCGGCGGTCGCAAGGCGCTCGCCGAGGCGCGGGACGATTCCACGGTCATCACCAATGTGATGACCGGGCGGCCGGCGCGCGGCGTGCAGAACCGCCTGATGCGCGAAGCCGGCCCGATTTCGCCGGACGCGCCGGCCTTTCCCCATGCCGCGACCGCGCTGGGGCCGTTGAAGGCGGCAGCCGAGAAGCAAGGCAGGGTGGATTTCACCAATCTCTGGGCCGGGCAGGCCATCGGTATGGGGCGCGAGATACAAGCGGCCGAATTGACCCGGGATCTGGCCAAATCCGCGCAGGCCCGCCTGAAAGCGCTGGCCGGCTAGGCCCGATGAGATCCAGGAGGATCGTCATCGCGCTTTAGGCTATTGTTTGCGCATGATCTTTCGGAAAACCGCTGCGCACTTTTCCGGATCATGCGCCCAGCGCCGGTTGCGGCGCAAAACCGGCCTCTGCTATACGGCAGACCTGATTTCTGCCGTTCGAGGCCTTATATTATGTCCGTTGACGCCGCTACCGTCCGCCGCATCGCGCATCTCGCGCGCATTGCGGTTTCCGATGACGAGGTTCCGCATCTCCAGGGCGAGCTCAACGCCATGCTTGCCTTCGTCGAGCAGCTCTCGGAGGTCAATGTCGAGGGCGTCGATCCCATGACGTCCGTGACTCCGATGGAGATGAAGAAGCGTCAGGACGTCATCAAGGACGGCGAGATCGCCGACGATATCGTTGCCAATGCGCCAGCGACCGAAGGTCACTTTTTCCTGGTGCCGAAAGTCGTAGAGTGAGTTTCTAGTTCAGGACGCTGTTCGATGTGCCTGCTATGCGACGATGAGAAGGCCTATCAGGCCTATATGAACTATCTCGACGCGATGGAGCGGCAGGGCAAGGCTGCCGATCCCAACGTGGCCGTCAATGCCGTGCTCGACCAGCTCGAGGCGGCGGCGAGTGCGTCCACCAAGAAAGACGACCCGGCCAACGACAAGACCCTGTCTCCGTTCTTCTGTAGCCCGATCAATAAATGACCAATTTGACATCGCTGACGCTCGCCGAGGCCCGCAAGGGTCTCGCCGACAAGACATTCACGTCGCTCGAGCTGACCGACGCGCATCTGAGCGCGATGGAAGCTGCACGTGCGCTCAACGCCTTCGTCCTGGAGACGCCCGACCAGGCGCGCGCCATGGCGCGTGAAGTCGATAGCAAGATCGCCAGGGGTGATGCCGGCCCGCTCGCCGGCATTCCGCTCGGCATCAAGGACCTGTTTGCGACAAAGGGCGTGCGCACTACGGCCTGCTCGAAGATTCTCGGCAATTTCGTGCCGACCTACGAGTCGACCATCACCTCGCAGCTCTGGCGCGACGGTGCGGTCATGCTCGGCAAGCTCAACAACGACGAGTTCGCGATGGGCTCGTCGAACGAGACCTCCTGCTTCGGTCCGGTCGGCAATCCGTGGCGGCGCGAGGGCTCCAACACGACGCTGGTGCCGGGCGGCTCGTCCGGCGGCTCCGCCTCGGCCGTTGCAGCGCTGCTCTGCATGGGCGCGACTGCAACCGATACCGGCGGTTCGATCCGCCAGCCGGCAGCGTTCACCGCGACCGTCGGCATCAAGCCGACCTATGGCCGCTGCTCGCGCTGGGGCATCGTCGCCTTTGCATCCTCACTCGATCAGGCAGGTCCGATCGCGCGCAGCGTGCGCGATTGCGCGATGCTGCTACGCTCGATGGCGGGCCACGATCCGAAGGACACGACGTCCGTTGACCGCGCCGTGCCGGACTACGAAGCCGCGGTCGGCAAGTCCGTGAAGGGCATGAAGATCGGCATTCCCAAGGAATATCGCCTCGACGGCATGCCGGCCGAGATCGAAAAGCTTTGGGAAGCGGGCGCGGCCTGGCTGAAAGCGGCCGGCGCCGAGCTCGTCGAGGTGTCGCTGCCGCACACCAAATACGCGCTGCCGGCCTATTACATCGTCGCGCCGGCGGAAGCCTCGTCCAACCTCGCGCGCTATGACGGCGTGCGCTACGGCCTGCGCGAGCAGGGACGCAACATCATCGAGATGTACGAGAACACGCGCGCCGAAGGCTTTGGCGCGGAAGTGAAGCGCCGCGTCATGATCGGCACCTACGTGCTCTCGGCCGGCTATTACGACGCCTATTATCTGCGCGCGCAGAAAGTGCGCACTCTGATCAAGAAGGATTTTGAGGATTGCTTCGCCAAGGGCGTCGACGCGATCCTCACGCCGGCGACACCGTCGGCCGCCTTCGGCATTGGCGAGAAGGGTGGCGCCGATCCGGTCGAGATGTACCTCAACGACATCTTCACGGTGACAGTGAACATGGCGGGCCTGCCCGGCATCGCCGTGCCGGCGGGCAAGGACGCGCAGGGCCTGCCGCTCGGCCTGCAACTGATCGGGCGTCCCTTCGACGAGGAGACGCTGTTCTCGCTCGGCGAAGTGATCGAGCAGGCCGCCGGCCGCTTCACGCCCGCGAGGTGGTGGTGAACATGGCGGCGTACATCGCCAGCCTCGACGGCGCAGCGCCTGCGCCGAACCTCAGCGCGCCGCTCGCAGGGCTCTGGTGGGCCGCCAAGGGCGACTGGGACAAGGCGCACAAGATCGTCCAGGACGAGGACAGCCGCGATGCCGCCTGGGTGCATGCCTATCTGCATCGCGTCGAAGGCGATCTCGGCAATGCCGGCTACTGGTATCGCCAGGCGGGCCAGCCGGCCGCGAAGGATTCATTGCAGGCGGAGTGGGAGCGCATCGCTGCCACGCTGCTCGGGAGCACGACATGAGCACGGCCACGCACAAGCTTCTGAAGGGCTCAACCGGCGACTGGGAGATGGTCATCGGCATGGAGATCCACGCCCAGGTGACGTCGAACTCAAAACTGTTCTCGGGCGCGTCCACCGCGTTCGGCGGCGAGCCGAACACGCATGTGTCGCTGGTCGACGCGGCGATGCCCGGCATGCTGCCCGTCATCAACGAGGAATGCGTCAGACAGGCTGTCCGGACCGGGCTCGGGCTGAACGCGAAGATCAATCTGCGCTCGGTGTTCGACCGAAAAAACTATTTCTATCCCGACCTGCCACAGGGCTATCAGATCAGCCAGTACAAGTCGCCGGTCGTGGGTGAGGGCGAGGTGCTTGTCGAGCTCGACGGCGGCCGCAGCGTCAACGTCGGCATCGAGCGGCTGCATCTGGAGCAGGATGCCGGCAAGTTAATGCACGACCAGTCGCCGACGATGTCCTATGTCGATCTCAACCGCTCGGGTGTGGCGCTGATGGAGATCGTCTCAAAACCGGACATCCGCGACGCCGAGCAGGCCAAGGCCTATGTGACCAAGCTGCGCTCGATCCTGCGCTATCTCGGCACCTGCGACGGCGACATGGAGAAGGGAAACCTGCGCGCCGACGTCAACGTCTCGGTGCGTCGTCCCGGCGGGCCGCTCGGCACCCGCTGCGAGATCAAGAACATGAACTCGATCAACTTCATTGGACAAGCGATCGAGTACGAGGCGCGGCGCCAGATCGAGATCCTCGAGGACGGCGGCGAGATCGACCAGGAGACACGGCTCTACGACCCCAACAAGGGCGAGACGCGCTCGATGCGGTCGAAGGAAGAGGCGCACGACTACCGCTACTTCCCCGATCCCGATCTCTTGCCCCTGGAGTTCTCGCAAAGCTTCGTCGACGAGCTGAAAGCGAACCTGCCCGAGCTGCCGGACCAGAAGAAGATGCGCTTCGTCGCCGATTTCGGCCTGTCAGCCTATGATGCCAGCGTGCTCGTCGCCGAGCGCGAAAGCGCTGACTTCTACGAGACCGTGCTGGACAGGCTCGCCAATCGCGCCCGCGACGGCAAGATGGCGGCGAACTGGGTGATCAACGAGCTGTTCGGCCGTCTCAACAAGGAAGGCCGGGCTATTGCGGGCTCTCCCGTCACGTCCTCGCAGCTTGCCGCGATCATCGATCTGATCGGCGAGGGCACGATCAGCGGAAAGATCGCCAAGGATCTGTTCGAGATTGTCTGGCAGGAGGGCGGCGATCCGCGCGCGCTCGTCGAAAGCCGCGGCATGAAGCAGGTCACCGACCTCTCGGCGATCGAGAAGGTGGTCGACGACATCATCGCTGCCAATCCCGACAAGGCGGCACAGGTCAAGGACAAGCCGCAGTCGCTCGGCTGGTTCGTCGGCCAGGTGATGAAGGCGTCCGGCGGCAAGGCCAACCCGCAGAGCGTCAACGACCTGCTCAAGTCCAAGCTCGGCGTCTGACCTTTGTGGTGACGGCGCGTGCCGTCACCACAATCCCGCCTTCGCGCATCCGTCGCGCGCACTGGCGACACCAGCGTCGCCTCGATCGCACCGTCCAAGCCTCACCGAATCGCCGTCTTCGATTCGTACAGAACGGCGGCTTCGAGTACGCTCCGGCGAGCGATCGCGCCGTTAAGCATGAAAATATTTTCGTTGCCAAAATTCGCGACTCAGAGTCCGCGAAACGCGTTTCGTGCGCCTTCGCGCAAGACGCAACGCGCGACGGAGCGTCGATCGCGCGCAACGTGCGAATGCGGAATGAGCTTGCATCATAGGGTTTTCTTGCAATCGATGCTTTCGCCGGCGTCGATGCGGCAGGCACTTTCCGCATAGACGGTCGAACGACTCGTCGAGCGCGTGCGCGAAGCGCGAAGTAGTTGCGCGCTTTGCTGCGTCAACACTTCCTTAAGCCGGAAGATGTTTTTTTCGCCGTGTTGGTGTATTCGGGATGAAGTGCATTCGATCCCCGAATGCACGCAGCGATTAAAGCCATCTCACACATCGGAGGGCAACATGGCCAAGAAAGCGAAGAAGGCGAAGAAGGCGAAGAGCGCAGTGAAGAAGACTGCGAAGAAGACCCGCAAGGTCGCGAAGAAGAAGAAGTAACTTCGCTTCTGAAGTCGCCGGCCTCTCAGATGGCCGGCACGTCATCAGCGCCTTCCGCGATCTGGTTTGCCTTCGGCAGGACAGGTCTCGGTCAATTCGGCTCTGATCGGCGATAGAGGGTGTCGGCGAGACATCAGGTCAACGGTCGGATCATCCATGCTTGTCGAGCTTGCTCGTCAAGGTTCGGTCCGGCAGAAGAAACGAGTTTTCTTCGTTCGGTGCGGTTCGCCTTTATCGGCCCCGCAATTTCATGAGTAGCCTCGCGGCCAAAATGAAATCTGGTCCTGACGTGTTCGCCGACGCCCTCGTTCGAGTAGCCGGGATCCTCGCCGGCGTTTCATTTCTCAAATTTCACATCCCAGTCGCCACAGAGCAGCCGAACAGGCTCGCGGTCGCCGTGGTCAGACAGCACGCCCACACTCTGAACTGTCATTCCCCGCGAAGGCGGGGAATCCAGTTCGCCGCGGCTTCTCTGTATGCGTCACTGCCTCTGGAATACTGGATCGCCCGGGCCGGGCGATGACGCCGGAATTTGGCTATGATCGTGCGCACCTCACCACACGTGATGGTTATCATCGTCCGAAGATCCAGACGGTAAACGAAGTCTGACGAATCGCAGAAGTGCTTGAGAATCCCGGACTTCTTGCATTTTCCTGGCCGTGCCGCGTGGCCTCGCGTTTACGTCCCCTTCATCGCGATACTTAAACTGCCATTCAAATTTGCTCGCCAAGATCGCCCTCAACAAGCCGGCAGGAACGGCATTGGGACGAGTTGAACAGTTTGGACGGGAGCCGCGCTCGGGGGAACGAGGCGGCACAACAATAAAGGGGATGCGACATGTTTCAGGGGACTTTCGATCTGGAGACCGCGACGCCGGTCGACGCGAGCGCTTTGTCGGACGTGCTGTTCGAGCGGGGGATGTATTGGGCGAGCGGCCGCTCCGGCCTCGTCGATCTCGTCGCCGCGCATAAATGGTTCAACCTCTCGGCGCTGAAGGGCCGCAAGGATGCGATTGCCCATCGCCAGGAAGTCGCGGCGCAGATGTCGGATGCCGAGATCGCGGCCGCGCAGCGTGAGGCGCGGGCCTGGGTCACCATGCACTGACCGGCTCACTCAAGGTAGGCAACCGAACTTTGACCGATCGGTGCGATTGCGCCGAGGCGACCTTCTAGACGGCAAACGAGGCCGGCGCTTCGCCGGCACGATGTCGGCGCCACATTTCAGTGAAGGCCTTCTCGATATGTCGCGTCATGCGGGCAGTATCGAAGAGAGGCCAAGTGGACCGATGCGTCGCCAGCTTGCTCTTGAGGGCGGTTCGAAGTTCGGGATCGTGCGCGATCCGAAGCGCCAAAGCCTCATATTCGTCCAGCGATCGCGTCACCAGCTCAGGAAGGCCTACGGCATTCAGGAGACTGGCTGCAACACGTCCCGCAAAGGCGGTGCCGAGGCAGGTCAGGACCGGCAGGCCAGCCCAAAGGGCGTCGCTGGCCGTGGTATGGGCGTTGTAGGGCAACGTGTCCAGGAACAGATCGGCGAGCTGGTGGCGTGCCAGGTGTTCGTCGATAGCGACGGGTGGGGCGAACACGATCCTCTCGGCGGCGATGCCACGCGCAACGGCTTCACGCCTCAGGTTCTCGCTGGCGATCTGGCCCCCATCAAACAGCCAAAGGACGCTGCCGGTGGTCTTGGCAAGCAGCCTCATCCAGACATCGAACAGCACGGGCGTGATCTTCAACATTTTGTTGAACGCACAGTAGACGAATGCATCGTCCGGCAGTCCGACCTCGCTCCGGGTCGGTGCATTCGGCAGGGGCGGTCGCCTCGCGTCGGTCGCCTGATAGCTGTCGGGGAGATAAATCACCTTCTCGGCGTAATGCTTCTGCTCGCCTTCGGGGATGACGATCCGGTCGGCCATGACGTAGTCGATATATGAGGCGCCCATCGTGCCGGGAAAGCCGAGATAGTTGACCTGGATGGGAGCCGGCCGGTGCGCGAGGATTTTTGGCCGCGCAAAGGCGGTGAAGCCTCCGAGATCGACGAGGACCTCGATGTCGAGCTGGCGTATCAGCTTGACCACGTCCTCGTCGGTAAGATGGTTGACGTCTTCAAAGCGTTCGAATGCTGCCTTCAGGCGGTTGCGCATCTTGCTGCCGTCATCCGGTCCGTAGGAGATGGCGCTAATCTCGAAGCGCTCGCGGTCGTGCTGCTCGAAAAGTCCGGCCATCAAATGCGCGGTGGCGTGATTGCGAAAATCGGCAGACACATACGCGACCCGCAGCCGGGAAGCCGGCGACGGCGTTCTTGGTATCGCTGCACCTCGCTCCGGGGCGACGTTGGCGACATATGTCTTCGCACAGGTCAATTGGTGTGCCGGAGAGGACGAGGCAAGAAGGAAGGTGAGGGGATCGATCGCCACGCCTGATTCGACGGCCTCGTCCAGGGCGGCCTGTTCACGTTCGAAACTGCGCCAGTCGGCACGGCTCTGCCTGGAACCAACGAGCTTGCTCAATGCGAATGGGAAAGCCTTGTTCAGTGCGACAGTTCTTTCGAGCGCTGCGATCGCTTCGTCGTGTCGGCCCATTTGGGTAAGAACCTCAGACAAGACGAAATGGTATTGTGGATTCGACGGCGCGAGCTCGACGGCACTTCGGTAACTATCATGCGCTTCGTCGAGCTGACCGAGCTGATGGAACGCACTGCCTCGGTTTGCGAATGCTGCGCTCGATGGCGCGATCGCAATGGCGCGATCGAATTCCGCGATGGCGCCGCGAAGCTCCTGCCGTGCAAGCAGGATCGCTCCGCGATTGAGATGCGCATCGGCGAAGTTAGGCGACAGGGCAATCACTTTCGCAAGCAAGGCGAGCGCATCGTCCGTCTTGTCCAGTGCACGCAGCACGTTGGCATAGTTGAAAAGAACGTTGGGATTGCCGGAGTCGACGCGGGCAGCCTTCTTGAGCAATGGCTCGGCGTCCGCGAAATTGCCGCGCTGGGCCTGCAACAACCCCAGCATATGGAGCGCGGTGGGATGCGTTCTGCTTGCCCTCAGGATGGTCGTGTAGCCCCATTCCGCATCCGACAGTTTGCCCGAACGGTGCGCCGCAATTGCCTGGTCCAGAATAGCCGACGGATGGAGAGAGGAGGGGGCCGAAGCTCCCTTGTTGCGGCCTTGCTGCGGCATGTGATTGGATTTCCCGACCCCGATGACGGGTCTGTGCTTTGGCGAACTGGTGCAAAAACTCTAGTCGCCTTTGCGGGTGAGAACAACGGCCGCGCCGCCCGCGCTTCAAGGCACGAAACGACCGCGCTCGTGCCGAGATTTCCCGCGCGACAATATAGATGCCGCCCAACTGATGCGATGGTTACCCTCGGGCGTCGACGGCCGTCCGGTGCTCCGGGCATCAAGCCGGTCCCGACTCGTCCTTGGCTACGGTCGCTGTCAAAGCTTTCATCTGTAAAGAAACCCGCTAGCCTCAATTCTGCCGCTTGCGGCTCGCCGCGGGGTCGGGCATACCCGGCAAAGCCGGAGACGTGGCCGAGTGGCTGAAGGCGGCGGTTTGCTAAACCGTTATAGGCTTGTAAAGGCCTATCGAGGGTTCGAATCCCTCCGTCTCCGCCAGCCGTGGAGCCAGGCGCCCCTGCTGCAAATCCCCGCAAATTCTCCGCACAATATATAGAGTCCAGATAAGTCCGCCGGCGGTGGCTCGCCCCTAGCGGGAAATCACACACTTTGCTGTTCCGTTGATCCGAGGAATCGGTGTCGCGCACGCGAAAGCTCCGTCCTCTGACGGCGCAGCGATGAGGTCTGCGACACCCTTTCCGAGTCGGTTGCCGATTCTCCGATTCCAGTGCGTCGCAAGCGCATCACGGACAGCCTTTGCTCCCGCCGCTTCAAGGCGGGAAATTTGAAGGCATTTGGAGCCACTTCGAAAACAATATGGAAAACAATTACTTACGGCAGCGCCGCGATCACGTCCACGTGTTATTTGTGCAACACCCGTTGGAAAACGCGCTTTGTAGGTCCGGTTCGGAGCGTTCTTTTGTTGTGTGTGCAAGGACGTTCGGTAATTGTGACCGGGCGACGGAGGGGGGCATCCCGAGGTCGTCCCGTTTTAGGTGGTTCGCTTAAGTCCCTCGCGTTCATGCGGGTGTGTCCGAAGGCGCGAAGCGGCTAAGCGGTGATTTAGAACGGGAATGGGAAATTGGCCATCCGGTCAGTGACCTTCCCTGAAGAGCAAACTTGGAGGTTTAACATGAAGTTGGTTAAGAGCCTTTTGCTCGGCTCAGCGGCGGGTCTGATCGCCGTGGGCGGAGCACAGGCAGCCGATCTCCCCGTGAAGGCCAAAGCGGTCGAATACGTGAAGATCTGCTCCCTGTACGGTGCCGGATTCTACTACATGCCGGGCACCGACACCTGCATCAAGTTCGGCGGCTACCTGCGCGCCGATGCCTGGGCCTGGGGCGGCGACTACGGTTTCCGGAGCGGGGTGAACCAGGGTTCGAACAACCGTCTGACGAACTACTGGGGCAGCCGCGCCCGTATGGACTTCACGGTCGATACGCGCACGGCCACCGAGTATGGCGTGGTTCGCACCTACGCCGATATGGTCTTCACCTGGGATACGACCTCGGTCACCGGCACCAGCCCGTCGATATTCTCGACCGGTTCCGCCTCGCTCGGCCTCTACCATGCGTTCATCCAGTTCGCTGGCTTCACGTTCGGCCGCACGGTCTCGATCTTCGACGCGCCGTGGCAGAGCTATCCGGCTGGCGGTCCCGATACGCTGCCCGGCGGTTCCAACCACGTCACCGGTGTGAACCAGGTCGCTTATACGGCTGATTTCGGTCAGGGCATCACCGCTTCGGTGGCGTTGCAGGATGAAACGACGTCGGCAGGTGGCGAGTCGAACCTCTTTAACACCACATTTGGCGCGGGGACGCCTGCTGCTATTATTACTGCTTTCGGCAATGGGTTCACGACTGGCGCCTACGGTGTCAACGATTGGGGTGGAACGCGCGTTCCCGATCTCGTCGGTGCGGTCCGCGTCGACCAGGCCTGGGGTCTGGCCCAGTTGTCGGTTGTTGGGCATAACATGCACCCTGGCTACTACGGCACCACGGAAGTCACCGGCCACCCCGGCGACAAGTGGGGCTGGGCGGTTCAGGGTTCGTTGTCGATCAAGAACATCCCGACCGGACCTGGCGACTCGATCAACTTGCAGGCCGTCTACACGGATGGCGCGACTCGCTACAACTTCCAGAGCTTGTTCCCGCAGACCTTCTTCATGTACGGCGGTAGTAGCATTGCTTACCAGAGCATCGGTATCGCCGCTCTTGCTGACGGCGTCTTCGGTCTCGGTACCGGCATTGATACCGTCAAGACCTGGGGCTTCCGTGGCGGCTATACCCACAACTGGAACCCGAACTGGGCGAGCGCCATCTATGGTGGCTACGGCGCAGCGCAGTACGGCACTACGGGCAAGTCGCTGATTTGCGGCAACTTCGTCGCCGCGTTCGGTACCACTGCGACCTGTAATCCGGACTTCAACTTCGCCGTCATCGGTGTCAACACCGTGTGGACCCCGGTGAAGAACCTGGCGTTCACGGCGGACCTGAGCTGGTCGCATCTGGACCAGAAGTACTCGGGCACGATTGCGCTCCCGGCCTTTGCTGCAACCGCCAAGCCGGCAGCTATATACGAGCTGAAGGACCAGGACTCGCTCGCCCTGCTCCTCCGCGCTCAGCGTAACTTCTAAGATCGATCTTTCGACCGATCTAGAGAACCCCGGCGGGAAACTGCCGGGGTTTTTCTTTGAGGGTGTTGCGGCGTATATTCGCTCGAACGTAACGGCTTCTTTCCGCTGAAAGGAGCGGAGTTGGAGATTTCACGGTGAGCAGTTGGACAATTCGGACAGCAGCGATGATGGGTATGCTCGGCGCGGCGATCATGGCCAGCGCCACGATCTTTGCTCCTGCGCCAGCGATGGCCGAACGCTTCGATCCCAGATTTCCCGTCTGCCTCCAGAAGTGGGAGTGGGGCGGCAGCAGTACGATGTACTGCAACTATCCGTCCTGGGAGGCGTGCAAGGCGTCAGCTGCGGGATTATCGGCGATGTGTCTGGCCAATCCATACTGGTCGCAGTCGACCACAACGGGCCTCGCCCCGGCTCCCGGGAGGCTGGCTCCGCCCCGGACGTGGTGACGGACGAACGCCCGTTTGGCCGGTATCCCCCCAAAGCGCGATGAGATTAGGATGAATCGTCATCGCACTTTAGGTTGTTGTGTGAGCATGATCTTTTCGGAAAACCGCTCCACACTTTTCCGGATCATGCTCTAGCCTCGCTGCGAGCTACCACTTGGGTCCCTTCCATTCCTGGAAGGCGTAGGTGGGGTTGAGGCCGCAGGCGTCTATCGTGCCCGACGCGGTCGCCATGCATTGGCTGTAAGTGGCAAACTGGCAGTTGCCTGGATACCCCCAGCGTCGTCCTTGCAGGCAATAGCGATCCTGCGCGACGGCCTGGGGAGCCGGGTGGAGGCGTTGCTTGGCGTGCCCCGTCGAGCGACCGGTCGCGATACCTGACAGGATCAGGGCCATCGATATCACCGCGCAGATCACACGAAACATGACGCGCCTCCGGTTCGCAGCACGTCCCCAGGCATTGAATGCGGCCACGATTCGCTTGATCGCAACGGTGGGAACACGATCAACGCGGCGTCGAGCAGTTACTCGACGCTGCCGGTCGTGCCTCTGTGCAGGTCTGCTTCAATCTGCAGCCGCGAACCGCCACCGAAGCGCGCGCGATAAACCTGAAGGTTCTCCATGATACGCTGCACGTAGTTGCGCGTTTCGGAGAACGGGATCAGCTCGACCCAGTCGACAGCGTCGATCTTGGATTCGCGCGGATCGCCGTAGCGCTCGACCCACTTCTTCACGCTGCCGCGGCCGGCATTGTAGGCGGCGAAGGTCATGATGTAGGAGCCGCGGTAGTCCTCGAGCAGGCCGCCGAGCTCGGCCGCGCCAAGCGTGGCGTTGTAGCCCGAATCGTTCTTCAGCCGCGACAGGTCGTAGGTCGCGCCGTGTCGCTTGCAGACGTAGCGCGCAGCGTCCGGCGTCACCTGCATCAGCCCGTAGGCCTGCGCCGGCGACACCACCGCCGGGTTGAACGCGCTTTCCTGCCGCGCGATCGCGTAGACGATGCTGCGCTCGACCTCGGGCCCGATCTGGCTGAACTGCGGGATGCCGTTGACCGGATAGGCGTAGAAATCGAAAGGCAGCCCGCGGTTGAGTGCGGCCTTGCCGACCAGCAGCATGCCGCGGGCGTCACTGTAGCGCTGGGTCAGCTCGCCGAGACCGGCAAGCGCTTCGGGGTCGCCGTTCTCGCCCATGTCGGCAAGCATCGGGACAGCGATCTCGCGCTCGTCGAGCTCGTAGAGCAGTTGCGCCGCGCGCACGATCTCCAGCCGCTCGGCGCCGCGGCCGCGCGGCGCGCTGTTGAGCTCGATCTGTGGCAGGCCGAGTCTTGCCCGCGCAAGCTGGCCATAATAGCTCGTCGACTGCTCGGCCGCGCGTGCATAGGCGTTGCGTGCCTCCTGCTGGCGGCCCATCGCTTCCGCCGCGCGGCCCTGCCAATAGCCGGCGCGCGCAAGCGTGGTCGGGTTGACGCTGCCGACACCAATGCGGGCAAAGTGCTGGGCGGCGGTCGCGGGATCATTGAGGAAGCGCAACGCGATCCAGCCCGCGGTGAATTCCTGCTCGGTCTTGTAGATGTCGCGCGAGGGCAGGGCGGCGTCGCGCGCGATCAGATAGGCGCTCCGGAATTCCTCCGTGTCGATCATCTTGCGCGCGATCAGGCGCCGCTCGATCCACCATTCGTCGAGATTATAGAGCCGGTTCGGATCCTTCGGCGCCGACAGCATCAGCTGCGCTGCTTCCGCAAACTTCTCTTCGCGGCGCAGGAGCTGGATCTTGCTGAAGATGAAGCCGGGATCGCCGTGCAGCTCGTACGGCACGGCTTCGAGCAAGGCGCGCGTGTTCGGCGCCTTCTTGTAGGAGGCGATGCGCGCCTTGGCGAGCGCCACGTAGCCTGCACCGAGCCGCTTGGCGGCGCGCAGCGCGGCCTCGTGCTCGCTGCCATAGAGCAGCGTGTCCATCCGCGCCTTCTGATCGCCCGGCGTGAGCAGCGCGCCGAACTGGTCGAGCGCGTTGTTCTCCGTCTCCTCCGACATCGGGTCGGACCGCCAGGCCTCGCGCACGAGGCGCTCGGCATTGGCGCGGTCGCCGCGCGCCAGCATCGCCCTGGCGAGCGAGAAGCGGCCCTTGGCGGAGACTGGGGATTCATTCTCGAACCACGACCAGGCGACCTGATCCTCACGCCGGTCGTCCCAGAGCGCGGCTTCGAGGCGGCGGCGCAGGAAGGTCTGCGACGGCCAGCTCGGATTGGCGCTGATGAAGGCGCGGTATCGCTCGACGCTGGTGCCATTGTCGTCGCTGCGCAGGATGATCCATTCGGCGAGTTTTCGTGCAACGGGATCCGAGATCGTCGCTGCGTTGTCGGTGGCGTCACCCGGCCTGTGCTTGCGCACGAGCTCGATGACGTTCTCCAGCGTGTCCTTGTCGGCCTGCGAGGTCGACGAGGTTGCAGCGACCGCGGCCGGCGTGACGGGCTTGCGTGGTGCGGCGTGCTGGCGCGTTGCTGGTGCCAGCACGGGGGCTGCGATCGGTTTGACGGCAGTCGTCACAGCCGGGGCGGGTACCGTTTTGCGGGACGAGCTGTTGGCGGTCGGCTGTGATTTTGGCGCAGGTACCCCGGCCGCAGGCTTGGGCTTGTCCTTTGCAGGTTCCTTGCCAGCATCCTTGACAGGTTTCTTCGCGGCGTCTTTGGCCGGTGCGCCAGCCGTTCCCTTGCTAACGCCGCCCTTGGCCGAGTCCTTGCTAGTTCCCTTATCCGTTCCCTTATCCGTTCCCTTGGCCGATCCTTTGGCTGGTCCCTTCGCGGTATCCTTGGCGGCTGGTTTCGCTGTGTCCTTGGTCCCGTCCGCGGTGGTCTCATTGGACTTGGCCAACGTCGCGCAGCCGACCGATAGCCCCGCCATCAGGCACATAACGAGGCCGGCGGATCGCCACGTGGCATGGGGAAAGAAGGTCACGGCGTTTCGTCGCCCCGAATCGTTCAACAGGTTCAAGACCTAGCTGTATTTGATTGAATATGAGGAAAAAATACCAACAGCCGCTTACCGCGGCCGTGTTTGGACCATCACCGCGGCAAAATCGCGGCCTAAACGGTGGGTCACCTTGGACCGGGCCTTTTACCGGCTCGTTAGACCCGATATGAAAGAGGCCTATTTTCAGGCCTGCACGCGTACGGAGGAAGCCCATGGCAGCCAAGACGAAGTTCCGGGGGTCGTTTACCGCCTTGGTCACGCCGTTCAAAAACGGCTCGCTGGACGAGGCCGCGTTCCGCTCGCTGGTCGACTGGCAGATCGCCGAGGGCACCCACGGCCTGGTTCCGGTCGGCACAACCGGCGAGAGCCCGACGCTCAGCCATGACGAGCACAAGAAGGTCGTCGAATGGTGCATCCAGGAGGCCAAGGGGCGGGTGCCCGTGATTGCCGGCGCCGGCTCCAACTCCACAAAGGAAGCCGTCGAGCTCGCCCAGCACGCCGAGAAGGCGGGCGCCAATGCCGTGCTGGTGGTGACGCCCTATTATAACAAGCCGACGCAGGAAGGGCTCTACCAGCACTTCAAGGCGATCAACGACGCGATTGGAATTCCGATCATCATCTACAACATCCCGCCGCGCTCGGTGATCGACATGTCGGTCGACACGATGAAGCGGCTGTGGGACTTGAAGAACATCGCGGGCGTCAAGGACGCCACCGCCAGCATGGTGCGGGTGTCGCAGCAGCGCGCGGCGATCGGCGAGGACTTCAACCAGCTCTCGGGCGAGGATGCGACCGTGCTCGGCTACATGGCGCATGGCGGCCATGGCTGCATCTCGGTGACATCAAACGTTGCGCCGCGCCTGTGCTCGGAATTCCACATCGCCTGGCAGAAGGGTGACCATGCAACCGCCCTAAAGTTGCACGACAAGTTGATGCCGCTGCACAACAACCTCTTCATCGAGAGCAATCCGGCCCCGATCAAGTACGCGCTGTCGCTGCTCGGCAAGCTCGACGAGACCTTGCGGCTGCCGATGGTGCCGGTCTCCGAGCCGACCCGCGTCGCGGTGCGCAGCGCCATGGTGCATGCCGGCCTGATTAACTAGGCTGATCTAACCTTCTTCGCCAATGACTGAAGGATCTTGCCCATGCTGAAGGAATTTCGCGATTTCGCCATGAGAGGCAACGTCGTTGATCTCGCGGTCGGCATCGTCATCGGTGCGGCCTTTTCCGGCATCGTCAATTCGCTGGTCAACGACATCATCATGCCGATCATCGGCGCCATCGGCAGCCTTGATTTCTCAAATTATTTCATTCCGCTCTCGGCGAAGGTGACGGCCACCAATCTGGCCGACGCAAAGAAGCAGGGCGCGGTGCTGGCCTATGGTAACTTCATCACGCTGGCGGTGAATTTCGTCATCGTTGCCTTCTCGCTCTTTATCGTGATCCGCATCATGAATCAGCTCAAGCGCCGCGAGGAGGCCAAGACCGCTGAGCCGCCGAAGCCGTCCGCCGAAGTTCTGCTGCTGACTGAGATCCGCGATCTCCTCAAGAAGTCTTGAAGCGTGCGCTTCATCCAAACTGTTAGCGTCTGCGCGCATCTCGATCAGGTTTACTCGCCATGGCCGACAAGAACGAACGCCCGATCAAGGTCATGGCGGAAAATCGCAAGGCCCGTTTCAACTACGCCATCGAAGATACGGTCGAGGCGGGCATTGCGCTGACCGGCACCGAGGTCAAATCGATCCGCAACGGAAAGAGCACGATCGCGGAATCCTACGCCGATTCGAAGAACGGCGAGATCTGGCTGATCAACGCCACCATTCCCGAATATCTCCAGGGCAACCGCTTCAACCATGAGCCCAAGCGGCCGCGAAAGCTGCTGCTCCATCGCCGGCAGATCAACAAGCTGATCGGCGCGGTCGACCGCGAAGGCATGACGCTGATCCCGCTCAAGCTTTACTTCAACGAGCGCGGGCGGGCGAAGCTTCAGCTTGCGGTCGCAAAGGGCAAGAAGCTGCACGACAAGCGCGAGAGCGAGAAGAAGCGTGACTGGGGCCGGGAGAAGGGCCGGCTGATGCGGGCGAGGGGATGAGACGATGAACCAGAGAAACCTGCTCGAGGTCGACTGGAGCAAGATCCCGGCGCCGACCGACGATGGCGGCGCGGCGCATCTGACGGGCATGACGATCCCGCCGGTCAGTCTGCGCGCGACCGACGATACGTCAGTGACGCTGTCGGCGCTGCGCGGCCGTACCGTGGTGTTCGGCTATCCGCGCACCGGCGAGCCGGGCAAGATCGCGCTGGTCGACGATTGGGACATGATCCCCGGCGCGCGTGGCTGCACGCCGCAGACCTGCGCGTTCCGCGACCTCTTCGCCGAGTTGAAGGCGGCCGGCGCGTCTCATGTGTTCGGGCTCTCGACCCAGAGCAACGACTATCAGGCCGAGATGGCCTCGCGCTTGCACCTGCCGTTCCCGGTGCTGTCAGACGAGAAGCTCGAACTGACCCGTGCGCTCAATCTGCCGACGATGGAGGTTGCCGGGCTGACGCTGATCAAGCGCCTTGCGATGATCATCGATGATACGAATATCTCGCACGTATTCTACCCGGTGTTTCCGCCGGATCGGAACGCCGGAGATGTGCTGGAGTGGCTGAAGGCCAATCCGGCGAAGGCCTAGTCGAGATCGGCCTTCACCTTCGCAAACACCTTGCGGAACATGTCCGGCGTGAGCACGCCGGTGTTCGTGTTGTAGCGGGAGCAGTGATAGCTGTCGTACAGTCGGAATGCGCCCGCCTGGTGCACTGCGCCGTGACCGAACGGCGCCTGCGCGCCCTTCAGGCCCAGCGGCTTGAGCACGGTATCGTGCGCAATCCGTCCCAGCGCGACGATGGCACGCAGGTTCGGCATCGTCTCGAGGTTCGCGGCGAGGAAGCGGCGGCAGGTGTTGATCTCTGCCGGCAGCGGCTTGTTCTGCGGCGGTACGCAGTGCACCGCATTGGCGATCCGGCAATCAACCAGCTTCAGGCCGTCGTCGGGCCGCGCCCGATAGGTGCCCTTGGCAAATCCGTATTCGATCAACGTTGCGTAGAGCAGGTCACCGGCATAGTCGCCCGTGAACGGGCGCCCCGTGCGGTTGGCGCCCTGCATCCCCGGTGCGAGACCGACGATCAGCAGGCGCGCCTTGACGTCGCCAAAGGGTGCAACCGGGGCATTGTGCCAGGACGGCTCACGCGCCCGGTTCGCCTCGCGAAAGGCGACCAGACGCGGACAGAGCGGGCAGTCACGGTCGGGTACGACGGTGGGGGCCTGGCGGCTTAACCGGATCGCTTCACTCGTCGAAGTCGTCATCGCCCCTCGGCGCCATCGTCGTCGCGCGCTGGAGGAATTGCGGGGCGTGATGACGTGCTTCGCGGTCGCCACGCTCGCGCGGAGCCGGACGTTCGGACGGGTCGCGACCAAGCTTGGACTGAAGCTCGACGAGGTCGGTGAAGACGTCGGCCTGCCGGCGCAGCTCGTCGGCGATCATCGGCGGCTGGCTTGCGATGGTCGAGATGACCGTGACGCGCACGCCGCGGCGCTGCACGGCCTCGACCAGCGAGCGGAAATCGCCGTCACCGGAGAACAGCACCATCTGGTCGATGTGCTCGGCCAGTTCCATAGCGTCCACCGCGAGCTCGATATCCATGTTGCCCTTGACCTTGCGGCGGCCGCTGGCGTCGATGAATTCCTTGGTGGCCTTGGTGACGACGGTGTAGCCGTTGTAGTCCAGCCAGTCGATCAGCGGACGTATCGAGGAGTATTCCTGATCTTCGATGATGGCGGTGTAGTAGAAAGCGCGCAGAAGCGTCCCCCGGCTCTGGAATTCCTTTAGCAGGCGCTTGTAATCGATATCGAAACCCAGCGTTTTTGCCGTCGCGTACAGATTGGCTCCATCGATGAAGAGCGCGATCTTGTTGGTCGGAGAAGGTGACATTCAGTTGCTCGCGTAGTGTTCGTGTTCAATCGTTTTATTGTTGGCGCGACGGCAGTAATCCGCGCAGATCAGAGGCTGCCAAAACCCGTCGAAACCGTAAATCCGGAGAAGTCGGGGCAAACCAAGGTATAGTTATGGCGGCCGGCCCGTCCGGCGCCGTCCACCTTGGCGACCCGGGAAACGCCGATTCTAACCCCAATGTGGGGTTATCAAAGGCGTTTGGCGAGCCCAAATCGCAAAATGATCTTGCGAAACCGCCCCGGTCTCTATAACTAGCCAGCATCATCCACATGTTTTGACCCACCCAAGAGCGGAGCGACAGTCTAATGGCTCGCGTCACCGTAGAAGATTGTATCGACAAGGTCGACAACCGGTTTGACCTCGTCCTGCTGGCCGCCCACCGCGCCCGCATGATTTCGTCCGGTTCACAACTAACGGTTGACCGGGATAACGACAAGAACCCTGTTGTCTCTTTGCGCGAAATTGCCGACCAGACCATTTCGCCGGAGGATCTGCGCGAGGAGCTGGTCCATTCCCTCCAGAAATTCGTCGAGGTGGACGAGCCTGAGCCCGATACCGTGCCCTTGATCGGTTCCGCTGGCGCCAGCGTCGATGCCGACGACACCGAGGTTGCTGTCGAACGCATGACGGAAGAGGAGCTCCTGAAGGGCCTCGAGGGCCTCGCGCCGCCTGAGGAGCAGCCCGAGGAGGACGAGTAATCGTCCCCGCGCCGCGCCGACGAAATTTTGATTTCATTAAAGGCCCGAACCTGCGTTCGGGCCTTTGCTTTTGTTGACCTTTTCGTGGTTACCATGGCGTTGTCGCAGCGCGCTTGCGAGAGCCGTTTCCGATTGTGTCGGACAGGCGCGCGATCGGCGTTAGGATGTATACAACGGGCCATTGCCTGGTTCGTTTGAAGGCAGGAAGACGCGGCAGAGATGGTGTATCGGCGTCGCAAATTTACGCAGATGGAGGCCGCGACCGACTCGGTCGCCGTGGCGCCGACTGCGCCGACGGTGCGGCCCCCGAAACCGCGGGCGCGCATGATGCGGCAATATGACCTCGTCGAGCGCGTCAGGTCCTATAACCCCCACACCAACGAAGACCTGCTGAACCGCGCCTATGTCTACGCGATGAAGGCGCACGGTTCGCAGACCCGCGCCTCGGGCGACCCGTATTTCTCCCATCCGCTCGAAGTGGCGGCGATCCTCACCGACCTGAAGCTCGATGACGCCACCATCGTCGCGGCGCTATTGCACGACACGATCGAGGACACCGAGGCGACCCGCGCCGAGATCGACCAGATCTTCGGCCCCGAGATCGGTGCGCTGGTCGAGGGCCTGACCAAGCTGAAGCGGCTGGAGCTGGTATCGCGCGAGGCCAAGCAGGCCGAGAACCTGCGCAAGCTCCTGCTGGCGATCGCCGACGACGTCCGCGTGCTCCTGGTCAAGCTCGCCGACCGCCTGCACAACATGCGCACGCTGGAATTCGTGCGGCCGGAATCGCGGCGCCGGATCGCCGAGGAGACGCTCGACATCTACGCACCGCTCGCGGGCCGCATGGGTATGCAGGAGATGCGTGAGGAGCTGGAGGATTTGTCCTTCCGCACCCTCGATCCCGAAGCCTACAACGTGGTGATGCAGCGGCTCGATGCGCTGGCCGAGCGCAACCGCAATTTGATCGGCGAGATCGAGGCTCAGCTCTCCAACAATCTGCGCCACAGGGGCCTTGGCGCGCGCGTCTACGGTCGTCGCAAGAAGCCGTTCTCGATCTGGACCAAGATGGAGCGCAAGTCGGTCGGCTTCGAGCAATTGTCCGACATCTTCGGCTTCCGTGTCGTGGTCAACGACGTCGAGGCCTGCTACCGCGCGCTCTGCATCGTCCACACCACCTGGCCCGTCGTGCCCGGCCGCTTCAAGGACTACATCTCGACGCCCAAGCAGAACGATTATCGCTCGATCCACACCACGGTGATAGGTCCCGGCAACCAGCGCGTGGAGCTCCAGATCCGCACCGAGGAAATGGACCAGATCGCCGAGCGCGGTATCGCCGCGCACGTCTTCTACAAGGAGGGCGCCGGCTCGCCGACGGAGTTCCTGAAGCGCGAGTCCAATGCGTTTGCCTGGCTGCGCCATACCGTCGGAATTCTTTCCGAGAGCACCAATCCCGAGGAATTCCTCGAGCACACCAAGCTCGAATTGTTCCACGACCAGGTGTTCTGCTTCACCCCGAAGGGCAAGCTGATCGCGCTGCCGCGCCATGCCAATGTGATCGACTTCGCCTATGCGGTGCACACCGACGTCGGCAACAGCGCCGTGGGCTGCAAGATCAACGGCAAGTTCGCGCCGCTGTCCTCGGAGCTGCAGAACGGCGATGAGGTCGAGGTTCTGACCTCGGAGGCACAATCGGCGCCGCCGTCGGCCTGGGAATCGCTTGCCGTCACCGGCAAGGCGCGCGCGGCGATCCGGCGCGCTACCCGCACCGCAGTGCGCGACCAATATGCCGGCCTCGGCCGGCGTATCGTCGAGCGCCTGTTCGAGCGTGCCAAGATCGACTACGCCGACGACAAGCTGAAGGGGGCGCTGCCGCGCCTTGCGCGCTCCTCGATCGAGGACGTGATGGCGGCGGTCGGCCGGGGCGAGATCAAGGCCTCAGACGTCGCGCGGGCCATGTATCCCGACTACAAGGAAGAGCGGGTCGGCCGCTACGCCAAGAAGGGGCTGGCTACCAAGCTCAAGGAGACCGTGGTGCCGGGGACGCCGCGCCCTCCGACCGCAATCCCGATCCGCGGCATCAATTCCGACCTGCCAGTGAAATTCGCGCCGAACGGCGGCGCCGTGCCGGGCGACCGCATCGTCGGTATCGTCACCCCGGGCGAGGGCATCACCATCTATCCGATCCAGGCGCCGGCCTTGAAGGATTTCGAGGAGGAGCCGGAGCGCTGGCTCGACGTGCGCTGGGACATCGAGGACACTGCTCCGCAGCGCTTCCCGGCCCGCATCAAGGTCGAGAACGTCAACGAGCCCGGCGCGCTCGCGCAGATCGCGACCGTGATCGCCGAGCACGATGGCAATATCGACAATATCAGCATGCAGCGCCGCTCGCCGGACTTTACCGAGACGACCATCGATCTCGAGGTCTACGACCTGAAGCACCTGAGCGCGATCATAGCCCAGTTGCGCGCGAAGGCGGTCGTCGCCCGCGTCGAACGTGTTAATGGATAGGCGGAGTTTGCCTGTCCTTCCGATTACGTGAGCTTGCCATGCCTGTTCCTCCGCTTCGCCTCGGCGTCAATGTCGACCATGTCGCGACCCTGCGTAACGCGCGGGGCGGCCGCAATCCCGATCCGGTGCGCGCTGCCTTGCTGGCGATCGAGGCCGGCGCCGACGGCATCACGGCACACTTGCGCGAAGACCGTCGGCATATCCGCGACGAGGACATGGCGCGGCTCAAGGCGGAAATCTCGAAACCTCTGAACTTCGAGATGGCGGCGACCGACGACATGATGCGCATCTCGCTTGCCACCAAGCCGCATGCGGTATGCCTGGTGCCTGAGCGCCGTCAGGAGGTGACGACCGAAGGCGGGCTCGACGTGGTCGGACAGCACAATGCGCTGGCGCCCTTCATCGCGAGGCTGAACGACGCCGGCATTCGCGTGTCGCTGTTCATCGCCGCCGACCCCCAGCAGATCGAGATGGCGGCGCGGTTGCGCGCGCCGGTCATCGAGATCCACACCGGTGCCTGGTGCGACGCCGTGGTCGACGGACACATCGACAAGGCCGAGGCCGAATGGCAGCGCATCGTGGCCGGTGCCAAGCTGGGGCGCGCCGCAGGCCTCGAGGTCCACGCCGGCCACGGGCTCGATCATGCGACGGCGGAGAAGATCGCAGGCCTCCCCGAGATCGTCGAGTTGAACATCGGCTACTACATGATCGGCGAGGCACTGTTCGTCGGCCTTGCCGAAACCGTCCGCAGCATGCGCGCCGCGATGGATCGCGGTCGGAGCAAGGCATGATCATCGGCATCGGCTCCGACCTCATCGACATCACCCGCGTCGCCAGCGTGATCGAGCGCCATGGCGAGCGTTTTCTCGACCGCATCTTCACCGAGGCCGAACGTGCCAAGGCGGAGCGCCGCGCCAAGAACGAGAAGATGGTGGTCGCGACCTATGCCAAGCGGTTCGCCGCCAAGGAGGCCTGCTCCAAGGCGCTTGGGACCGGCATCCGGCTAGGCGTCTGGTGGCGCGACATGGGGGTGGTCAACCTGCCAGGGGGACGGCCGACCATGCAACTGACCGGCGGGGCGCTGGCCCGGCTGAAGGCGCTGACGCCGGAGGGCTTCGAGGCGCGGATCGACCTGTCGATCACCGACGACTGGCCGCTCGCCCAGGCCTTCGTCATCATTTCGGCCATACCGCTGGCAGAAAACTTGATCTGCCGGCGCGAAAATTAAAAGAATATAACAAATTCAATATCTTATACTTTGTTGATGCCGCCCTTGATTGCGTGGCTGGCGACAACCGTCTAAAAGTTCGCCGGCGCAAACTCAGCCCGGGGCGAATTCGGCTTTACGCCGGAATTGGTCCTTACTATCAGAATCAGGACAATCTCCTTACGCCGCAAAGCGACGGGGCCATGCGCGGGAACGGGCGTTCCGTGACCGCGGGGCCGGAATTGGGAAAGCAATGAGCGTGACTTCAGGAACCAAATCTGAGAGCGGCCTCGGCGAAACCGTCCGGGTCGTCATCCATGCTCTCCTGATCGCGCTGGTGATCCGCACCTTCCTGTTCCAGCCGTTCAACATTCCCTCCGGCTCGATGAAGGCGACGCTGCTCGTCGGCGACTACCTGTTCGTGTCGAAATATTCCTACGGCTATAGCCACTACTCGATTCCATTCTCGCCGCCGCTGTTCTCGGGACGCATCTTTGGCTCGGACCCGAACCGCGGCGACATCGTCGTTTTCCGTCTGCCGAAGGACGACACCACCGACTACATCAAGCGCGTGATCGGGCTGCCCGGCGACCGCGTCCAGATGAAGGAAGGGCTGCTCTACATCAACGACGTGCCGGTGCAGCGCGAACGCTTGAGCGATTTCGTCGGCGAAGACCCCTGCGGCTCGTCGGACGCCACAGCGCGGGTGAAGCGCTGGAAGGAGACGCTACCGAACGGCGTCACCTATGAGACGCTCGACTGCGTCGACAACGGCTTCTACGACAACACCAACGTCTACACGGTGCCGGCCGGCCACTTCTTCATGATGGGCGACAACCGCGACAACTCGACCGACAGCCGCGTGCAGTCGGCGGTGGGCTATGTGCCGCAGGAGAACCTGATCGGCCGTGCCCAGATGATCTTCTTCTCCATCGCCGAAGGCGAGCACGCCTGGATGTTCTGGCGCTGGCCCTGGGCGGTGCGCTGGAACCGAATGTTCAAAATCGTCCGATGAAAGACGAAGCCAAGGACATCGCAATCCAACCGATCGAGGCCGCTGCGAGCCCTGACGCCGAAGCCGCTCCCAAAGCTCCCGCAAAGAAGAAGCGGGCGAGGAGCGGCAAGGCCAAGGGCGCGAACGCGGCGCTCGAGGCGCGCATCGGGCACAATTTCGCCGATCCGAACCTGCTGATCCAGGCGATCACGCATGTCTCCGCCCTCAAGTCTGGGCGCAAGCGCGGCGACAGCTACCAGCGGCTGGAATTTCTGGGCGACCACGTGCTCGGGCTCGTCGTCTCCGACATGCTCTATCACGCCTTCCCGAGCGCGGATGAAGGCGAGCTGTCGAAGAGGCTCGCCGAACTCGTGCGCAAGGAAAGCTGCGCTGACGTTGCGAAGTTGCTGGGCCTCGTCGAGGACATCAAGCTCGGCAGCGTCGGCCCCGCCGCCGACGCCCGCTTGCGCAAATCCGTGCTCGGCGACATCTGCGAAGCCGTGATCGGCGCCATCTATCTCGATGGCGGGCATGGCGCCGCGGCCGAGTTCGTCAAACGCAACTGGACCGAGCGCATGCACAAGCCGCGACGGCCGCTGCGCGACCCCAAGACCGTGCTCCAGGAATGGGCGCAGGGGAAGGGCTTGCCGACGCCGGTCTATCGCGAGGTCGAGCGCACCGGGCCGCATCACGATCCGCAGTTCCGCGTCGCCGTGGATCTGCCGGGGCTGGCATCGGCGGAAGGCATCGGCGGCAGCAAGCGCGCGGCGGAGAAGGTCGCGGCCTCAGTCATGATCGAGCGCGAAGGCGTTGGCGGCGGCAATGATGGCTGAAACGAGCGAAGCGGCGACGCCGCCCGCCACACGCTGCGGCTTCGTGGCGCTGATCGGCGCCCCCAATGTGGGCAAGTCGACCCTGGTCAATGCGCTGGTCGGCGCCAAGGTCACAATCGTCTCGCGCAAGGTGCAGACCACGCGGGCGCTGATCCGCGGCATCGTCATCGAGGATAATGCACAGGTGATCCTGGTCGACACGCCCGGCATCTTCTTGCCGAAGCGGCGGCTCGATCGGGCCATGGTGTCGACCGCCTGGAGCGGCGCACATGATGCCGATCTCGTCTGCGTGCTGCTCGACGCCAAGGCGGGCCTGGACGAGGAGGCCGAGGCGATCCTCGCCAAGGTCGCAAGCGTCGCTCACGAGAAGATCCTGGTGCTGAACAAGGTCGATCTGGTCCAGCGCGAGAAGCTCCTTGCGCTGGCGCAGGCCGCAAACGAGCGCATTCGCTTTGCAAAGACCTTCATGATCTCGGCGCTGTCGGGCGATGGCGTCGACGACATCCGCCACGCGCTTGCCGAGATGGTGCCGGCAGGTCCGTTCCTCTACCCCGACGACCAGATGTCGGACGCGCCGATGCGACAGCTCGCGGCCGAGATCACGCGGGAAAAGATCTATCAGAAGCTGCACCAGGAATTGCCCTACCAGTCCACGGTCGAGACCGACAAATGGGAGGAGCGCAAGGACAAGTCGGTGCGCATCGAGCAGACGATCTTCGTCGAGCGCGAGAGCCAGCGCAAGATCGTGCTCGGCAAGGGCGGCGCTGCCATCAAGTCGATCGGCGCGGAATCGCGAAAAGAGCTCATCGATATTCTCGGCGTGCCCGTGCATCTCTTCCTGTTCGTCAAAGTGCGCGAGAACTGGGGCGACGATCCCGACCGCTATCGGGAAATGGGCCTGGAATTCCCCAAAGAATGAACAAGAAGAAGATCGGTTGGTGATGAGCGTGCCCCGCAACGTCCTGCGCTTCGAAGTGCTGCTCTACGCATCGCTGATGCTGGATGCGCTGTCGGTTGCATTCCAGGACCGCACGCCGAACCCCGACATGACGGACCAGATGATCACGACGGCGACGCTGATCGCTGGCGGGATGATCCTGCTCCTGGTCTATTTCGTCTGGCTGGCCGCGCAAAAGCGCAAGAACTGGCCGCGCTGGGTGCTGGCGGCCGCCCTCGTGCTGTCGGTGATCTCGCTTGCGCAGATCATCGGCGAGAAGGGCGTCGAGCTCGACAGCGGCATCGAGATCGTGTCCTGCGTGCTGACGACGATCGGCTTGTATTTCTCGTTCACTGGCGACGCGCAGGGCTGGTTCAACGCGTGAGCTCTCGCGCGATGCCGTAGGGCGGGCAAAGGCGCGCAGCGCCGTGCCCCCCACCTTGCTTGACCGAGACAGAAGTGGTGGGCACGCTTCGCTTTGCCCACCCTACGTAAGCATGAATGCGCTAGACTTCATCCCATGGAATGGACCGACGACGGCATCGTGCTGGGAGTGCGGCGGCATGGCGAGACGAGCGCCATCGTCGAGCTCCTGACGCGCGCGCGCGGGCGGCATCTCGGGCTCGTGCGCGGCGGCGCCAGTTCGCGGATGCGGCCGCTGCTCCAGCCCGGAAACAGCGTGCGCGCGGTGTGGCGGGCGCGGCTGGACGAGCATCTCGGCACCTACGCGATCGAAGGCCTGCGGTTGCGGGCTGCGGGGCTGCTTGCGTCCTCGCACGGCGTCTATGGCGTCACGCATCTGGCCTCGCTCGCGCGGCTGTTGCCCGAGCGCGATCCGCATGAGGAGATCTTTGCACAGCTCGAACACGCGCTCGATGACTTCGATGATATCGGCGTGGCCGCCGTGCACATCATCCATTTCGAGCTCGCGATGCTCGCCGAACTCGGCTTCGGCCTCGCGCTGGAGAATTGCGCGGTGACCGGCGAGACCACGGACCTGATCTACGTCTCGCCGAAATCCGGCGGCGCGGTGTCACGCTCCGCCGGCGAGCCATGGCGCGACCGGCTGTTGCGCCTGCCGCCGTTCCTGCGGCAGGGCGAGGCGGCGAGCGAGCTCACGGACCAGGACCTCCAGGATGGCTTTCGGCTCACCGGCCTGTTCCTGCTCCGCCACGTGTTGGAGCCGCGCGGGCAAGGCCATTCGGACGCCAGAAGCGGCTTCCTCAATGCGTTGGCGCGGCAGCAGGCGAGGGCGATTGCCTCGCCATGAGTGGTATGCGGCTCTGCATTGCCGGATCTGGCGGTCCGCCATGGAACCAAATCGGGTTAACTGAGTTGACGTGTTGGTTCCACGGGGGGACATCCCAAATGATCAGAGGATTTGTGGTATCCGCCGCGCTGCTTGCGCTGGCGCCGGACGCAATGGCTGGTGAGCAGCCCGGCCTGTTTCACCGCGCCTCCTGCACCGTCGTGCGGTATTATGTTGCAAAATATTCGGCAGCCGCCGCAGAGACGTGGGCGCGATCCCACGGCGCGACGGACGCGGAAATCGAGGCCGCGCGGCGCTGTCTGGCCAATGCGCCGGCGCCTGCACAGGCGAAGAGCCAGGCCGTGACCGCGGGCTGGGCCGGGCAGTAATTCACCGACGGGAATCAATAGATCGGGCTTCTTGATCCGGCTGCCGGTGCGGCGACGTAAAGGCGGGAAGGCGGGGCTTTGAGTCGATCGGCCGCGATTTGCAACCTGAATAGCGGCGCGAGCCCGACCCGAATCGGCCTGCAAATCCTTTTTCTGTGAGGAGGTTAGCCCGCCAAATCGAGCGCTTTGATTCGCGGCTTGCCCGATTCAGCATCTCGGTTTAACGCCTCCCCATGGGAAAACGACAGGTACCGCCGGAAGAGCCGGCTGAAATCCACGAGGTGCCGCTGCGCGATGCGCTCGAAGAGCGCTATCTCGCCTATGCACTCTCCACCATCATGCACCGCGCGTTGCCGGATGCGCGCGACGGCCTGAAGCCGGTACACAGGCGCATCCTCTATGGCATGCGCCTGCTCCGGCTCGACCCGGGCTCCGGCTTCAAGAAATCGGCCAAGATCGTCGGTGACGTGATGGGCTCGTTCCATCCGCATGGCGACCAGGCGATTTACGACGCCATGGTGCGCCTCGCGCAGGATTTCTCGTCGCGCTATCCGCTGGTCGACGGCCAGGGCAATTTCGGCAATATCGACGGCGATAACCCGGCCGCCTACCGCTACACCGAAGCGCGCATGACCGACGTCGCGCGGCTTCTGCTCGATGGCATCGACGAGGACGGTGTCGAGTTCCGTGCCAATTACGATGGCCAGTCCAAGGAGCCGGTGGTTCTGCCCGGCGGCTTCCCCAACCTGCTTGCCAACGGCGCGCAGGGCATCGCTGTCGGCATGGCGACCTCGATCCCGCCGCACAATGCGGCCGAGCTTTGCGACGCGGCGCTACACCTGATCGAGAAGCCGGACGCGAAATCCAAGTCGCTCCTGAAGTGGGTGAAGGGCCCGGACTTCCCGACCGGCGGCATCATCGTCGACTCCAAGCAGGCGATTGCGGAAGCCTACACCACCGGCCGTGGCTCTTTCCGCGTCCGCTCCAAATGGGAGCAGGAGGAGGGCGCCCGCGGTACCTGGGTCGTCGTCGTCACGGAGATCCCGTGGCTGGTGCAGAAGTCGCGGCTGGTCGAAAAGATTTCCGAGCTTCTGGACCAGAAGAAGCTGCCGCTCGTCGGCGAAGTCCGTGACGAATCTGCCGAAGACGTCCGTCTCGTGATCGAGCCGAAGTCGAAGAACGTCGATCCCGCCTTGATGATGGAATCGCTGTTCCGGCTGACCGAGCTCGAAAGCAAGATTCCGTTGAACCTCAACGTGCTGATCAAGGGCCGCATCCCCAAGGTGGTCGGTCTTGCCGAAGTCTTGCGGGAATGGCTCGATCATCTGCGCGATGTGCTGATCCGCCGTTCCAACTTCCGCAAGACCCAGATCGAGCACCGGCTGGAGGTCCTTGGCGGCCATTTGATCGCCTATCTGAACCTCGACAAGGTGATCAAGATCATCCGCACCGAGGACGAGCCGAAGCCGGCCTTAATCAAGGCGTTCAAGCTCACTGAAGTCCAGGCCGAGGCCATCCTCAACATGCGTTTGCGCAACTTGCGCAGGCTCGAGGAAATGGAGATCCGCAATGAAGACAGGGATCTGCGCAAAGAGCTGAAGGGTATCGAAGGCCTGCTCGCCTCCGAAGCCGAGCAGTGGAAGAAGGTCGGCGAGCAGGTCGGCAAGGTCCGCGACATGTTCGGGCCCAAGACGCCGCTCGGCAAGCGCCGCACCACCTTTGCGGACGCGCCCGAGCACGATCTTGCCGCGATTGAGGAAGCCTTCGTCGAGCGCGAGCCGGTGACCGTCGTCGTCTCGGACAAGGGCTGGATCCGGACGATGAAGGGCCATGTCGAGGATTTGTCGGGGCTTGCGTTCAAGCAGGACGACAAGCTCGGCTTTGCCTTCTTCGCCGAAACGACCTCAAAGCTCCTGCTGTTCGCAACCAACGGCAAGTTCTACGCGCTGGACGTTGCGAAGCTGCCGGGCGGCCGCGGCCACGGCGAGCCGATCCGCCTGTTCATCGACCTCGAGCAGGAGGCCGCACCCGTCGCGTTGTTCGTCAACAAGGGTGGGCGCAAATTCCTGATCGCAAGCCACGAAGGCCAGGGTTTCGTCGTCAACGAGGACGACTGCGTCGGCACCACGAAGAAGGGCAAGCAGGTCCTCAACGTCGATATGCCGAACGAGGCGCGCGCGATCACGGAAGTGCTCGGCGACACCGTCGCGGTCATCGGCGAGAACCGCAAGATGCTGATCTTCCCGCTCGACCAGGTGCCGGAAATGGCCCGCGGCCGCGGCGTGCGCTTGCAGAAGTTCAAAGACGGCGGTCTGTCCGATGTTGCCGTGTTCGACGCCAAGGCGGGCCTGACCTGGAAGGACTCCGCCGGCCGCGAATTTAGCGCGACCATGAAGGAACTCGCCGAGTGGCAGGGCACCCGCGCCGACGCCGGTCGTATGCCGCCGAAGGGCTTCCCGAAGTCGAACAAGTTCGGGCGCGTGATCGGGTAGAGGCACGGCAGAACTATTGCCCGCATACCGCTGTGATCGCCCGCGAAAGCGGGCGATCTGGTCTTGCAGAGGCGGTGGCGGGGTACGGCCGCAGCGCTCCCAGATCGAAAACTCGAAAACAACCCCATGCAAAGTAACGCGGTGGCCGGCAGGTTGCTGCGGGTACCGGACGGATTTGGCGCGTCGGGCAAGTCAGCTGGATAGGCCGTCAGGCGCTAACCGTCGACAAAGGCTTTCCATTTGGCGAACTGTGACTGTCGCAGGGTCTTCCTTTCGTCGTCGAGTTCGGAAGCGTGGTTGGCCGCAGCAGCCATGGCGGTCGCGGCGCGATTGTAGCCGTCGGCCGTAGACTGGAAGGGAAACACGAACTGACCGTTCGTGACCTTGTAGACCCCGAACTCGCGGATCAGAAGCGCCACACATTTATCGAAAGCACTGTAATAGTCCGCCCGCGAGACGAGCGCCTTGGAGGTGAGCGCGGTCCATGCCGCATGCTGCTCGTCGATCAGCGACATGAACCCGGAGAGCCGCTCGTCCCCGACGCTCAGCGAGCGCGCGTCGTTCTCGATCCGGTCACGCGTGGTCTTGATCATCTCGGCGTAACGAGTCGCGAGGCCTGTGGCATTGCTTTCCGCGGCCTTGAGATCGCGGTGCAGCCCCTCAAGGTCAGCGCGACTGGATGCACCGAGATCGCTGAGCTTTGGCAGCGGTTTCGGCTCGACCTCGGTCAACAACTTCTGCGTGGCGGCATCGATCTCCATCGCGTCGCTGTTTGCGAGCGCAAGCAGCTTGAGCCGCTTGTTGGAAGGGTGCAGCTTGATGACCTGATCAAGCTGGTCGGCATCGGTCACGTCCCGCAAGGCGGCGCGGGTCTCCTCGGCGGAAACGACGGCCTGATACTTCGACAGATCGCCGGCGTAATACATGGCGACGAAGCAAGCGATCAGGAGCACGGACAGGAGCACGAGAACGATGACGGGTCGTCGACGCGGCCTGGCGTTCTGATCCGGAAACGATTCCACGACGCAGATTCCCCCTCGGGGCACCTTAGCGTCTTTCACCGGGGCCGAGGAGTCCCGACGAGACGTAAGGCTACGCCGATGCATTGACGGGCAGATCGCACGCGGCGACGTCCTGCTCACGCGACGACCACCAGCGCGCCACAGCCCGAGCGACCTCGTCCCACAATGGCGTCGGCAGATCCGGTACGGCGATCCTGACCACATAGCGATCGCTGGTCGTGTCGCGGAACCACTCCGTCGCACCGAAGTCAAAGCCGAAGCTTCCCGCGTGGCGAAGCGGCAATCCGGCCCTGCTCAGGTCGCCCGACAGATCCACGGCGATCCGCCGGACCTGTCGCTCGTTCATGCTGCGCTTCGGTGCCAGCGTTACGTAGAGCCCATGGGCGAAATGCAGCTCTGCCGATGAGCCGGGAAGCGCCGCTGCAAAACAGTGGGCCGTTCGTCGGCTGTTCCGAAGGATGGCTGCGACGCGCCGGTCGGTCAGCCGACGGTAGGCTTCCGACCCGACATAGGGCGGAAAATGTGCCGGCAGGGCTGCGCCGCCGAACAGCCGTACGGCATCACGCATTTCAGTCCTCAGATCGGCGAGCAATTGCCGGCCCTTCGCGCTCATGCGGTCGTCGGGGTCCACGAATGCCGCAGAGCCGAGCCGGCCATACTCCAGGCCGAGGGAATCGAGCTTGGTGTGGCTGCGCACGAGGACTGCGGGAATGTGGCGGCGGGCCCAGTCCAGCACACGGCGGATGCGTCCCGAGCCGATCGAGAAGCAGGTCGTGTCGAAGATGATGAGATCGAGCCCGCTCGCATCGCAGCGCAGCGTCGCTTCGAAGTCGGCAGCCGGCGCACAGGAGTCGAAGAGAAGAATTTTCGGCCGTTCCGCGCGCAGCGCGAGTTCACCGGGCGCCCGGTTCAGCGCCACGAGGCGCAGATGCCGGGCATGACGCTCGATCAGCTCGATGGTCTCGCCATAGGAGCCGGGCAGGACCAGGATGTCCGCATTCGGGATCAGGCGCGCCGAGCCCAGCAGCAGCGCCGCTATCGCTGCCATACCTGACGACGTGTAGATGGTCCTCGATATCGCGGCGTCCTCGACGTCGTAGAACGGAGGACCGCGGACTTCGAGATCGGCGCGCTGGTAATCGTAGCTGAACTCGAACGGACCGGCCCGCAGCCGCCCCCAATGTGCCCAGTCGGTTTCCGTGCGCGCCCAGTCGTGCAGGGCGTGTTCGGCCTTCAGCGCCGCGGCAACGCGGAATTTCTGTTCGATCACCTCCACGACCGCAACCGGCTTTCGCAGCGCCAAAGGCTTCGCAAGGCAACCATTCAACAATGCAAGTTCTTCGTGCTTCCGGTCGAGATACGCAGAAAGTGTTTCCATGGCGCGCCTTCGATGACGCCTATCAACGTTTCCGGTGGAGATCGGGTCCTAAAGCGCGATGAGATTGGGAATGCATCGTCATCGCGCTTTGGGTTGTTGTTTGAGCATGATCTCCGCGCAAACGCGTTCCGCGTTTGTCGCGAGGGAAAACCGTTCCACACTTTGCGCTGGCGCGGCCCTTCGGATCCGGATCATACTCTGGGGCGGCGGAAGCAGTGTGCATCCAACCAAAGCAATGGTGCCGGTGACAGGTCGAAGCTGATACTGTGCCGCGGGAAAGGCCCTTGCCCGGCACAGGAAAGAGGGGGTGTTCGGATGATGCCAGACAACGTCGCCCTGTTCGCCACGATCATCCTGCTGCTTCCGATGTTTTATCTGCTGCTGGCGGCGCCGGCCTTTCTGCTGGTGAAGCTGGACGTCCGACCTGTCGCGCTGCTGTTGCGCGCCATGTTCAACGGTTACTTCCTGACATTGGCCGTCGCCAGTGCCGTAGGCACGATTGCCGTTGCCGTGGAGGGCCGCCCGGTCCTCGCCTTGGGCGTCGGCGTGATCACGGCTCTCGCCGTGTCCTCGCGCCGCTGGTTCTTGCGGCAGATGGACGCCCGGATCAGTGACGGAGACGCCGGCGATACGGAGGCCGCGCGCCGGCTGCGGCGACTGCATTGGGGTGGCATGCTGGGCAATGCGATCCAGCTTGCCGTCGTCGTGGCCTGCATTCCCTATATCGCCAGCGTGCCGACATGATCGGGTCTGGCGCACGGCACGTGCGCCTCTGCGTGCATCGTCGCTGCTCTTCGGACCCCGCCATCTCGGTGCTCAGGCCCTACGACGCAAACGCCACAAGCGTAGCCGATTAAATCTGTTGGCGTGACACAACCAAGGCTAAGTCTGCTTTGCCCCGTTAGCGACTCAGCTGCGCGGCGGCGCAATATGGTCGCGAAGGGCCAATAGGCGACATTGACAAACCGCTCTTAATCGGCAAAGCGCGAAACCGCGCGCATCGCGCTCTTAAGGAGCGTTGCTCCACGCCGTTGGCGGTGCTGCCGTCGAACCTGTTGTTAATCGCAAACTCTAATGTCGATAGCAGGCAAGTGGCCACAGCGGTCCCTCTCGAATTCATTACGCTCTTCCACTCACCTTCTGGGCAGAGAACGGGCTGCGGCTAACCTGGCGTTCGCGAATCATCAAGACCAGCATGCGTTTGCCGGGGCCGCGCCGACCAGCGACCCTCTCACGGTCGATTGCGTGATCAGATTACAACCCTGCCAATCATGCCGGCCAGAAGAAATGGAGCGAGGCGATTTGCAGACAGCGAACGTGCGGCATTTACTACGCCTGTAACTCGAATGTCGACTAGAGTCATTGTCCTGCAAGACGCGAGAGCAACGATCGCTGATGCCCGCGGCGAACAAGCTCGATGTAGTTCGCAAGCTGCTCTAACGCACTTCCACACAGCAGCGCATTTCTTCGCTGGTCACGAACATAGCGCGGCCGCGCAAATGTCCTCGAAACGAGAGGAAGCAGATTCAATGGATGGACAACAGATGAGTGGCGGAAAGTTTCCAATGAAAGCTTCTGTTCTAAGCTTCCGAGCCGCCGTGGTCATGGTCGTGGCGGGCATGATTTGGGGTATCGTGATGGCCATCACCGAAGATCATTCCACGTTTCCGGCCCATGCACACCTCAACCTGCTCGGCTGGGTGTCGCTATTTCTGTTCGGCATCTACTATCATCTGCATCCGGCAATCGACCGAGAACACTTGGCCTCCTTGCAAGCCTGGATCTGGATCGCGGCAACAACTTTTCTTACCGCCGGCGTCGGCTTGGTGCATTCCGGATACACAATAGGCAAACCAATTGCCGCGCTAGGTTCGCTAGTTATTCTCGGCGACATGCTTCTATTTGCATGGATCGTTTATCGACCGGGGCAAAAAGGATTGCCGGTTCAGCCGTCAACCGTTGCGGCTGAATAGGGACCTCCGGTGAAGCCTTTCTAATGCTTTCTGCAGCCTCACTGAGCGGCGAAGCACCCGAGAACTTTCGGCCAGCGTAAGGTAGCTACACTCAAGAGTGGCAAGCTGACTTCGAGACGCGTAGTCTCGCTCTTGGTCCTTTAGCTCTCTGCAGCGCTTAGCTAGCTTGAGATATTCTCGGGGTCTTTTCATGCCCGCCAACAAAAGGCCGCGAGCAAAGTTCCTATGCAACTTAGAACACTCCGCAATTCTACTTTGGACGCTGCATCCCCCGCGCATAGGAACAGATGGGCGCCCCCAAAAATTTCCGGAACCTAGGCGGGTGCCGACAGCAGTGTCTCTTGAGAAAAATGCGAAGAAAACCGCTGCAAGCACGCCGACAACGAGCAGCGGCTGATCGCGTAGCGTCGCAAAGAAGACCTTGAAATCGACCAGGAAGCCGGCGGTGCGGCGGGCCGAGTCAGGGATGCGAGGACTGCGCGCAGCCGTTGCAGGATGACGCGCGGGCGCTGCCGAGCGTCTCGTCCATGAGGCGGCGGACAGTGTGCGCGCAGCGGCCGCACTGCGCGCTGCAGCCGAGACAGCCATACACCCGGCTGGTCGACCGCGTCCGCTCTGCCTCGACGGCGGAACGGACGTCCTGATCGCTCAGCACATTGCACGAACAGACAATCATGGCGTGGTTCTCGCCGGCGAACGCCGTTCCCCGCTGTGCCTGGCGACCGCAAGAGGCGTCGTGCGGAAACTGATGGCCAGCCGATTGTAGGCATTCATCAGGCCAATCGCGATTGTCAGGTCGGCGAGTTGCTTCTCGTTGAAAACAGCCGCAGCCGCTTCGAAAACCTCGTCCGAAACACCACGGTCTCCGAGGTGGGTCACTGCCTCTGCCCAAGCCAGCGCTGCCTTTTCCTGCTCGTCGAACACATTGCCGGCCTCACGCCAGGCGGCTACCAGAACGAGGTGTTCGACAGATAACCCGGCCTTGAGAAGATCCTGCGAATGAAAGTCGATACAGAAGGCACATCCGTTGATCTGGGACACGCGGAGACACGCGAGGTTGATAAGCCGTGCGGGCAGTCCCGACTGATAAACGTATCCGTGTACTGTGCCGAGTGCCTTCGCTCCAGCCGGCGAGGCTGCGTTGTAATCCATCCGCTGTGACATTGTTGAATTCCTTCTGTTAGCCTGTTTCTGTTGCTGTTCATGCTGGCACCTTCGTCAGGAACGAAAGTGCCAGTTGTTCAACAGCAAGCGGCTAGTAGTCCCAGTTGACCGGCATACAGCGAAACACGTCGCCGTCGGCCTTCACATGGCAAACGCATGGGAACGACAGGTGAGTGGCCAGCAGCAGTTCGCCGGTCTCCGCCATTTCCTGCAAAAGCCGGACCCGGACGCGGGCCGCCTCCTGGGGGTCGTGCTCGAAGCCGTTGTGCACGTCGGGGTGGTCGAACCCGACCTGGAACACGGCGTCGCCGGCGAACGTCAGCCGCTCGCCGCCGGAGCTGAGGCGGACCACACAGTGGCCGGGGGTGTGGCCACCAGTGCGCTGGGCGACTACGCCCGGCGCGATTTCGGCCCGGTCCTCGAACGTCCGCAGAAAACTGCGGTATTCGCGCAGGAACTTCTGCGCGGTCGATTCGAGCACCTCCGGGAAACCTTCCGGCATGGAGACGAGGGAGAAATCGGGCTTCGCCCAGAACTTGACCTCGGCGGCGGCCACGTGGATCCGCAAGTCCGGACGTAGCTGCTCCTTCACCCCGTCAACGAGCAGCCCGCCGACGTGGTCCATGTGCAAGTGGGTCAGCACCACGTCGGTCAGGTCCGCAAGATCGATGCCGGCGGCCTCCAGTCGATGGGTCAACTGCCCGGCCTTCGGCAGGTTCGAGTTCACCCCCGCACCGGTGTCGACCAGGATGGTCCGGCCGCCGCTCCGCACCACGACGACGTTCAGCGGCCAATCGAGCATTTCTCGCGGCAAGAGCAAGTTGTTCAGCACGGCGGCTCGGGCGGCTGGGTCGGCAGTGGCTACCAATACCGTAGTTGGCAGCGACAGCACCCCATCGCTGATCACCAACACGTCGATGTCGCCGACCTTCAGCGCGTAGCGCGACGGGACCAGCTCGTCGTGCATCGGTCTGCCAAGGCGCGGGGTGGGTGAGGTATAGTCTAGGCTCATGTGTGTCTCCTTTCTCATGTGGATCTTGGCACCGTGATGGTCTACCGGATGGGAGGTGCGGCTGCTCCAGAGCGATTGGCGTGCCTGTAGAGCAATTGCTGCTAACGCATGCGCCGTCGCCAACCGCTCGGGGTCTCGGCGGTCAGCTTCCTGAATGCCGCAGCGAAGGCGGTCTGCGAGGAATAACCAAGCGCGGCTGCGATCGACACGATCGAGTCGTCGGTGTCGCGCAGCATGTTCATGGCCTGCTCGAGCCGGCGCTGGCGCAGCCAAGCTTGCGGCGACAGCCCGGTGCTTTTCTTGAAGGCGCGGCAGAAGTGGAAGCGCGACAGGCCTGCATCGGACGCCAGCGCCGCGAGCGACACGTCCGCATCGCTGTCCGAACGCAGGCGTTCGATGGCGCGGTGCAGGACCCTTGGCGACAATCCACCAATGACCGGCTGGATCGTGACAGGCGAACCTGCGTGGGCAACCAGCAAACGCGTGGCCAGAAGGTCCGTCAGTTGGTGCCTGAACAGCGCATCCAGAGCCGCGCTGCCTTCGAGGGCATCGGCCGCACTCAAGAGCAATCGGGATGTAACGGGGTCGGGATACGCCGTTCGCTCCACGATATCGCCAGGAGCGGCCACGTCGGCTTCGTGGGCAACGCGCTGGAGCGTTGCGTGCGGCAGGTAGAGCTGAACGACATTCAGGGGCTGGTAAATGTCCCATCGTGAGCTCGAACCGGCGGGAATGGCCGTCACAGTCCCGGGACGCGTCATTCCACTCACAAATTCTTTCCCGTTACGGCGCTCGAACCGCACCGACCCGGCGGGGAACATCATGATGACATGATCGTCCATAGGCTTGACGACGTCGTGCAGGGGATCATGCTTCCAAAGTGTGATCGCGCCGCAAGACGCTGACGCCATGCGAACGGGTTTCGTCTTTAGTACGCGCGTCATTTCCGCATTGGGACACTCGCCGATCGACAGCTGGGAAGTGTCTGGATTCTGCGAAATATCTCGCAAGCGAAGTTCGCTCATGGACCTGTTCTCGCCGTGGAGAAGGTCTGCCTTTAGCCGTTCGGAGCTGCGGCTGCGCCAGAGCGATTGCCGTAGCTGTAGAGCGATTGCTCCTCAGGCTCGGCCAATCGCTCGGGTTTCGCGGGTTCCGGCGGATAGTGCGACGGCACCTCGCTTGTGTGAATCGCGACACATTGCGCTGCGGCGCGGACTTGGTCGCCATAGGACAAAGCGGACGTGTCACCAGTCACATGACGCCGCCGAGTTTCTAGGTACACGGCCTAGTCCGCTTCACCGCGCGGAGCGAACCTTACCGAGACGCGCCGCCATTTCGCTGATGGGCCAAAGCCGGACTCGTGTTGCCCTCAGTTCTTCGCTCTCAGCCCGAGTACCAATCGGCGGATGCTTTGGCCCAGGGACTGGATGTTGTGACCCGCAAAGGCGCAGAGAAGCACCAGCCAAGTCGCAAGTGCGGCGCACCACAAAAGAGCTTCCAGCATCTCAGGCATGGCAATTAGTGCTAGAGGTCGCGGGAATTATCGGGAAATCCCCTTTCGTGACCTTGGCGTCGTCAATGAGGGCGCCACATGCAGTCACGATATCCAAATAGAAGCAGCCTCGACGTACGAAAGCGTTTTCGGATGCCTCACGACAGCACGGGCGGGAACGATGATGACTTCGCCAAAAGTCGCATGGTCGTTCAATGAGAACGACGGGATGACATTGACCTCGTTGCCGGCGGAGAAATCGCTCACGCCTTCACCTACGGCATCGACGATGCCGCAGCCTCATAGCCCAGACCCGCTGGAGATTTGACGGGCTTCGACGTAGTCGTCGATCCGCCACATGGCTTCGGCGCGGTTGATGCCGATTGGCTTAACTTTGGCGCGGACCTGATTTGGACTAGGGGGCGGCTCTTGGGCCTCGATGAACTCCAGGACTTCAGGCCCTCCGACCTGTACAAATCTAATCGTGCGTGACATGTCAGTCTCCGTTTACGCGTTTCCGGTGTGACTATTGGGGAAATGGCGCTAGGCTGCCCGCGGCAGTCTTGCGCCAGGGTTGCCTCGTGACGAGGTCAAGCTTTTGAAATGTGACGGCCCGCGAGCCAACCATAAGTGATGATCGGGCCCAACGTCCCGCCGGCGCCCCAGTAGGCCTCTGCCGAGGCAGAAGAGACGCAGTTACCCACACCGTAAAGACCGGGAATCACCTTCCCTCGAGCATCGATCACACGCCCGAAAGTATCCGTCCTCGGCCCCCCCTTCGTATCTAGGGTGCCGGCTCCCAGTATCGTGGCATAGTATGGACCGCTCTCTGCTAGAGGGTACATGGTGTTCTTGGCGGACGCGGTCCGTTCGGAAGCCTTGGGGTCCATAGCGACAGCATGGAACGCATGGTCAATCGGGGCGCTCCCCCTGCCGAAGTCCTCGTCGAGACCGGTCGTCGCGAACTGGTTAAATCGTTCGATTGATTTCTTGGCCTGCTCGACGAAGTCTTTTGCGAGAGTATGTCTACCGATCTGCGGCCGCAATTTCTCCAAGCGATTAGCGAGGGCAGCGGCAATGCCTTCAATTGTGGGAGCGACCACGATCTCGGACCATCGTGGATCGCCGAGCGCGGGAATGAAATGGCCATATCCAATACCCGCGCAAAGATCGGTCGTCCGCTGGTCCCAAATCGGAAACTGAATCAGATCCGCGTACTCCCTTTGCCGCTGGTCCCATCGGAACATGGCTCGTGCAACCTCATGGTACGAACCCTTTTCGTTTACCGCCCGATGCCCATATTTGTTGAGATAAAGCATGCTGTCGCCTTGGGGCGAGAAGATTGACATCGTCTTAGGATCAGGGTTCTTCTTGAGCATCGCTTCAAGAGGGATCGGGCAATACCAGGCAAAATTCATATTGCGCAACGGGAGGCCCATTGACTCCGCGATGTTGTGGAAGTCGCCTTCGTTGGTCAAGGCCGCGCAGCCGCCCAGGGCAGGTCCATGCAGAAAGTTGCGTCGTCGGGTTGCGTCGTGAGTGAACCCACCCGATGCAAAGACAACACCACGGCGCGCGTGGATCGCCCTGCGACCGCGCGCGGTCGCGACCGAGACGCCTGTGACCCTGCCCTCGCTGTCAATGATCACGTCCTCAACTCTGTGATCGGTCAAGATGTGTACACCCAGCCTGCCGCTCGCGCCTGCCAGTTGCTCGATCATAGAGGAGCCAGAACCGGGCTCGCCGTCGGACGTGATCGGGGCGAACGTACGGCTAAGCCCCGTCGTGTCCTCCGGTAAAATCGTGCTGTAGTCTGGGAAGCCCTCGGCGTGCTGCACCTTGAGTCCCCCGATTTCGTCCATGAATGCGAACGCGTCTCTACCGTTGTCGTAGAAAGCTTCCAGAAGGTCGAACTCGTTCGGATCGAGTCCAAGGGTCGGGTGTGTCGGATCGTAGTGAGCCGGTCGAGACGTCCGCGCCAAGTACCGTAGGGCATCGGCCTTCAGATCTTTGATCCCGGCCGAACGTTGATAGCTGTTGTCGCAGATCCAGATGTACCCGTGCGACTTCGCGGTAGTCCCTCCGATACTGCTACCCTTCTCGAGAACCAGAACGCTGACGCCTGAATGGGCGGCGGTGACGGCCGTAGACAAACCTGCTGCTCCCGAACCAACCACGACAACGTCAAAAGACTGGTCCCACGCGTGCTCACGAGTCTCTAGCAATGTAAGTCTCCCTTGGTCGCCAGATAGTGATAAGAGGTCGCTGAGATGTGCTAAGTGTCACCACGAATGGAGATTGAGCCTTACGAATGCCGTGCCCGATATTTCTTCAAAATCGACAAAATCGAGGACGGGGAATGGCGGTAGAAGGTGCCAGCGTGAGAGGCATGCCCGATCTCTTGCTCTTGCCGGACGAAGGGCGCATGTCCCCGTCCTCACAAAACCGAGCATCACAGGAGCGCATGTCGATACAGTTTCAGATCGCTGCTTCTTGGTTACCTTTGCAATGCTCGGGCTCGGCGGCAGTCGGGTCGCACCGCAGCTCTAATTGAAGCATGAAAAGCCAGCAAAGGTCTGCTCTGGGTCATTCGCGATTGAGCCGGGGCTCGCTACCAATCGATGTCCGCTTCGGTCCCGATAGCGCCCGCATTTGTGCAGAAGCAGCAAATGACGCGAGGGGCCAAATCCGGAAGTCGTTATTCGATCACTTCGTCGGCGCGTGTCAGCACCACGGAAGGGATAATGAGGTCGAGCGACTTGGCAATTTTTAGGTTCAAGCTGAATTCAAATGCAGTCGGCTGCTCGATCGGAATGTCTCCGGGCGAGACGCCGCGAAATATCTGAGCAATCTGGTCGGCCATTCGCTTACGCAGCGCTATGCGGCTGGGGCCATATCCGATCAGACACCCCGCATGCGCCATTTCCGCCCATTCGCACACTGTTGGTAGCCGGGCTTCGAGAGCAAGACCTGCCAGCTGGCTCCGATCCCGAAAAAATCCCGGGTTCGCTGCGATTATCAATGCCTGTGCACCTTGGGCCTGCATGGCCGCAAAGGCAGCCGGGTAATCGCTCGGTGCGGCGGTCGGAAATATAAGTAATTCGACCCCAAGTCCTGCCGCCGCCTTCCGCACTGCGGCCTCGTTCGCCTCGCTTGTGGTCGGGACCAGCGCTGCTATTCGTCGGCGGCCAGGCATCGCCTCGAGCAAGAGTGAAAGTCGCTTGCCCTCAAGGTCGTCGGCCAAGATGACGACCCCTGTAACATTGCCTCCCGGCCGCGCGTGACTAGCGGCGAGACCAAATTCAATCGGGTCGACACCGAAAGAGATAATTGGCACAATCCGAGTGGCCGCGCCGGCAGCCCTTAGTTCGTCGGGGCCAATGGCGACGACGGCGTCCGGTTGGCCGGCGAGCAACTCGCGCATTAGAGCCGGCATCAAATCCGGCTCGCCGACACGCGCGTCGAACACGAGATTGCGGCCTTCAACAAAGCCGAGCCTTGCAAGTTCCGGCAAGGTTGTCTGGCGGGTAAGGGCTTCGGCGTCCGCCAACCTCGCAAGATGGCCAAGGCGGTAGATCCGGTTTGGCGTCTGGGCGCGAGCAGCCAGCGGGAATGCTACCGCGCCAACCAGACCGAGAATGAATTTCCGTCGCCACATGTCTGCGCCCGCTTAGTCGACGATAGGGTCGCACAAGCAAGATAGCTTTTCAGTACAAATCTATGGACCGACCGATGTCCGCTCGGGGTCATTCGCGACTAAGCTAGGCAGTGCTCGCTACCAATCGATGTCCGCTTCAGTCTCGATAGCGACCGCTTTTGAGCAGACGCAGCAAATGACGCGAAGGCCACAAGCGGAAGTTAGAGCCGCACGGCGTGATGAGCGATAATGCCTATGGGCGGCCGGGAGGCCGCCTTTCATTTCTCGCCAGCGTTCATTGCGGAAGTTGTGCGACACGTCTCCGATGCGCTGTCGCTTTTGGTTCATTTCCAGCGGCGAGAAGCGGCCGCACCACTTCCGGGTTACCACCTCTGGGCTCCCGCCCTTCAGAACCGAATCCTTTTATCGCTGGACAGGTTCGCTCGCCGGACGCGATCGTTCGCAATGAGCGCTCATCCGCGCCGTCCTGACGGGCATTGTGTCGCAAAGCCGGGCCGGCTTCGTCAGAGGCCGGATACAGCCGGTGCCATGGTGATGATGCTGGAGGTGGTGAAATGAATTCGCGCACGACCATACAAGGCGACCAAAGGTCGATCCGCACGATCGTGGCGGCAAGCGCCATTGGTACGACCATCGAGTGGTACGACTTCCTAATCTACGCTACGGCGGCGTCGCTCGTTCTCAATAAGCTGTTTTTCCCTACCGAGGATCCGCTCGTTGGAAAGCTGATATCGATCAGCACCATCGGCGTCGGCTTCTTCGCCCGGCCGATCGGCGCCATCGTCATCAGCCATTTCGGCGATCGTCTGGGCCGGAAGGCGCCGCTGATCCTGACGCTGATGAGCATGGGCTTCGCAACGACGCTGATCGGCCTGCTTCCCACCTATTCCAGCATCGGTATCGCGGCTCCGATCCTGCTGGTCGCGTGCCGCCTGGTGCAGGGACTCGCCGTGGGCGGGGAGTGGGGCGGCGCGGTGCTGATCGTCACCGAACATTCGCCACCCCACAAGCGGGGCTTTTATGGCAGCCTGGTACAAATTGGCTTTCCGCTGGGCATGAGCCTAGGTACCGCCTCGTTCTTTGCGCTGGCCTATCTCGATGATCAGCAGTTCATGTCCTGGGGCTGGAGGCTCCCGTTCGTCGCGAGTGCCGCACTGGTGGCGATCGGAACCTTCATCAGGCTGCGGATCGACGAAACCCCGGATTTCAAGCGCGTCGTGAGCGAAGGCAAGGTCGCGCGCATACCGGTTTGGGAAGTCATAAGGCGCTATCCGAAGGACATTCTCATCGGCCTCGGCGCGCGCATCACCGAGATCTCCTGGATCTACGTGTTGACCATCTTCGGGCTGAGCTACGCCGTCACGACATTGGCACTGCCTCGGGGGCTGGTTCTTGGCAGCATCGCGCTCGGAGCGGCGGTGGAGCTGATTACCATCCCGCTGTTTGGCGCACTCTCGGACCGCATCGGCCGGCGCCCGATCTATCTTCTCGGCTGCGTCGCCGCGATCTTGCTTTCATTCCCGATTTTCTGGGCAATCGCGTCGCGTGATCCGGTCGTGGTGGTGCTTGCTTTCGTGATCGGAATGTCGGTCGGACATGGCATCATGTACGGCGTCCAGGCAAGCTTCCTCAGCGAGATGTTCCCGTCGAACCTGCGCTACAGCGGCGCGTCACTTGGATACCAGATCGCTGCACCAATCGGGGGCGGGCTGGTTCCGTTGGCCTCCGCCGCGGTCGTGGGATTCACTGGCGGCGCAACTTGGCCGGTCTCGTTGCTGATGATCCTGATCGCGTCGACGACCGTGCTCGCCGTGCTGGTTGCGCGGGAGACGGCACCGAAGCTCGTGCGTTTGCGGCCGGCCTTCGCGATCGTCGGCGATGCATCGTCAAACTCTTCGGCCATCTCCTGATGGAAGTGGTGCTTGCCGCTCCCGGTCCACCACCTTCATCGAAGGTGCGGCGACGCGAATTGCTCGTTGCGGTACAGCGACCAGCGCGCAACGGCTGGCGGGCGCCGTGCGATGCGGCGCACTGGAAGGTGCCGGCCATCGTGCCCCCTCACGGCAAGGTGGTCAGATTCTCGACGAGGTAGCCGACGCGAAAATGAGCCATGTGCGCGACAGCTTCGGCACTGTGGTAGTCACCGAATTCGGCAGGCTCGGTCCGTTGCGATTGGCCAGACTCAGCGACTGCGATGGCTGAGATTGCGGTGGACGCCGCGTCTCTCTCAGTTCCTAGATCACTCCCGCCAGCCGCAGCGCCACGCCCGCGGCGCACGATCCTGCCAGCACCGTCAGCATGCCGAGCTTGAAGCGAAAGATCGCCGTCGCGGCCGCGATCGAGAGCACAAGCGCCGCGATATCGACGGTTGCCAGCACCGGCATGTCGAAGGACAGCGGAAATGCGTGCACCGGAACGGTCTTGCGGAACAACGTGTGCAGCGCGAACCAGATCGAGAGGTTGAGGATCACGCCGACGACGGCCGCGGTGATCGCGCTGAGCGCGCCGGCAAGGCCCTTGTTGCCGCGCAGGAGCTCGATGTAGGGGCCGCCGACGAAGATCCAGAGGAAGCAGGGCGTGAAGGTGACCCAGGTCGCGAGCAAGCCGCCGAGCGTGCCGGCGAGCATCGGCGACAGCCCATTTGGATCGCGGAAGGCGGCCATGAAGCCCACGAATTGCAGCACCATGATGAGGGGGCCGGGCGTGGTCTCGGCCATGCCGAGTCCATCCAGCATCTCGCGCGCGCTGAGCCAGTGATAGTGCTCCACCGCCTGCTGGGCGACATAGGCGAGCACGGCATAGGCGCCGCCGAAGGTGACCAGCGCCATCTTGGAAAAGAACAGCGCGATCTGGCTGAACACGCTGGCCTCGCCGAGCGCGGCGAGCAGGGCGATCATTGGGATCAGCCAGAGTGCGAGCCATAACGCGCCGACACGGATCGCGCGCGCGGTGTCGGGACGGATATGATCGGGCGCGGCTTCGCCGAGCATGCTGTCGATCACGGCGGTGTTGCTGCCATGGCCGTGCGCTGCGGGCGCGAATTCGCTCCGGCCGGATCGCGCGCCGACGTAGCCGATCACGCCGGCGGTGACGATGATGACCGGGAAGGGGACGGCGAAGAAGAAGATCGCAACGAAGGCTGCACCCGCGAGCGCGATCATGATGCGGTTCTTCAGCGCGCGCTTGCCGACGCGCACCACGGCTTCGAGGACGATGGCGAGCACGGCGGCCTTCAGGCCAAAGAACAGCGCCTCGACGAAGCTGACATTGCCGAAGGCAGCATAGACGTAGCTGAGGCCCATGATGGCGATGATGCCGGGCAGGATGAAGAGCCCGCCCGCCATCAACCCGCCGGCCGTCCGGTGCATCAGCCAGCCGACATAGGTCGCAAGCTGCTGCGCCTCCGGTCCCGGCAGCAGCATGCAGTAGTTCAGCGCATGCAGGAAACGGCCTTCGGAGATCCAGTTCTTCTCCTCGACCAGGATGCGATGCATGACAGCGATCTGGCCGGCGGGGCCGCCGAAGCTCAGCACGGCGACCCTCAGCCAGACGCGAAAGGCTTCGTTGAAGCTGATGCCGTGACCGGCATCAGCTCCTGCGTGGACATTGCGGGTATCCATCACGCCTTCACTTTGTTGGTCGGCCAGTTGTGGGTCTCGGTGGTGGCGTCGCGGCACCAGCGGTAGAAGGCATCGTAGAGCAGCATGCCGGCCTCGAGCTGCGCGAGGTCCTCATCAAACATCCGCGACAGCCCGAGCGAGGCTGCGAGCAGGCCCGGAGCTTCCGGAGCAAGATCGGGCCGCGCGGTGTCGGCGCCGCGCACCAGGGTCGCGAGCCGCTGCAAGGGCGGGGTCGAAAGCCCGAACTCCTCGACCATGACGTCGAAGGTGCAGAGCGCGCCACGGTGGCTCCAGAACACGTTCTCGATGTCGAAGGGCGCGGCACTGAAGCGCTCGCCGACGCCGACGACTTCGGACGGCGCGACGTACAGGATCACCGCATTGGGATCGACGAAGCGGCGGATCAGCCAGGGGCAGGCGATGCGATCGACCTTCGGCCGTGCCCGCGTTACCCAGACGGTGCGACCCCTGGCATCCCGCTTCGGCAACTTGCTGGTGTCGACAAGCGGCAGTTTTGCCGCTTTCCAGCCCTCAAAGCCGCCCTCCAGCGTCTCTGCCTTGACGCCGAGTTGCCGGAGCCAGGCCGCCGTGCCTTGCGCGAGCTTTTCGCCGCGCAGGCAGGAGACGATGACCGAACGGCCGGCGAACTCGTTGCCCCAATCCGGAACCTTGTCGTGGCTGAGCTTGATGGAGCCCGGGATCAGCCGCCGGTCGGCGGCATAGTCCTCCTCGGTTCGAACGTCGATCAGGGCAGGAGCATTCGCCGTGCCGATCAGCCGCGCCAATTTGTCAGAAGATATCGTCGTGAAAGTAGACATGATGCGTCCTCGTAAAGAGTGAACGGGACGCGATACTTGGGCATGTCGCCTCGTGGGGAGATCGCTCAAATCCCCATGCCTCGCATTACAGCGAAACTGCGAGTGACTGTCAATCGCGGGTTTGACCGGCAATCGGCCTTAGAAAGTTCTGCTGCCGGAGCCTATATTCCCGGCAAATGGATTCCTTCTCGGAGATATGTCCGATGCACTCACATTCCATCGAGCAATGGACGCACGAGCATGCGTTCCTCGGCGAAAAGCATGACGAGAACGAGCGGCGCACCTGGTTCGTGGTGGCGCTGACGCTCATCATGATGGTCGGCGAGATCGTCGCCGGCTCGCTGTTCGGCTCGATGGCGCTGCTCGCCGACGGCTGGCACATGGGAACGCATGCGGCGGCGCTCGGGATCGCGGCGTTCGCCTATCTCTTCGCGCGCCAGCACGTTGGCAACGCGCATTTCACGTTCGGCACCGGCAAGTTCGGCGATCTCGCCGCCTTTTCCAGCGCGATCATCCTGGGGCTGATCGCGGTCCAGATCGCCTATGAGAGCGTGCTGCGGCTGGTCTCGCCGGTGCCGATCGTCTATGGCGAGGCGATCGCGGTGGCGGTGCTCGGCCTCTGCGTCAATCTCGTCAGCGCGTGGCTGCTGCGCGACAGCCATGAGCATCACCATCACGGCCATGCGCATGATGACGACGATCACGACCATGATCATCATCATCATCACCATCATCATGACCACAATCTCCGCGCCGCCTACGTCCATGTCATGGCGGATGCGGCGACCTCGGTGCTCGCGATCGGCGCGCTCGTCGTCGCCATGTACTCGGGTTGGGCGTGGGCCGATCCGGCCGTCGGCTTGATCGGCAGCGTGGTGATTGCGAGCTGGGCGTTCGGCCTGATCAAAGCCTCGGGCGCGGTGCTGCTCGACGTCAGGGCCGACGAGAAGCTGGAAAGGGTCATCCGCGCGCGCATGGAGGTGGGCGAGGACCGCGTCACCGACCTGCATCTCTGGCAAGTCGGCCCAGGCCACCGTGCCGTGCTGGTCTCGCTCGTCTCAGACCAGCCCAAGCAGCCGGTCGTCTACAAGAAACGGCTCGCGGGACTGAAGGGCCTCAGCCATGTCACCGTCGAGGTGGAAACCTGCCCACATTGACGTGTTCGGGCGGGCGGGAATTCCCTGGCGTGGTCGGGGTTTTCTGAGCGGTCACGGATGCGTCGCCAGCGCGTCGCCTCCGAAAAATGAGGAACCAGAATGATGCTCCGGATCAGCTTCGCTCTTGCCGCCATCGCGTTCGCCTTGCTTACCCAAACCGCCTCGGCCCAGTCGGAAAAGCCCGGTGTCGAAAGGCTCTACATCCTCAATTGCGGGGAGGGGGCCACCAGTGACGTGTCGCGCTGGACGCCCGGCATGAATGAGGGCAAGCCGATGGAGTTCGTCGATAGTTGCTACCTCATCAAGCACAGCCAGGGCTGGTTCCTCTGGGATACCGGCGTCCCGGATGCGGTTGCATCGATGCCCAATGGCCTCGTTCCCTCCGACCCGAAGGCGACGGTCTGGCGCCGGCCGAAGACGCTTCTCGCGCAACTCGAACAGCTCGGCCTCAAACCGAGCGACATCAAATGGATGGCGGTGTCGCACACCCATCCCGACCACACCGGCAACGTCGAGATGTTTCCGCAGGCCGTCCTTCATGTTCAGAGGGCTGAATATGAGTGGCCCGGCCCCAACAACGAGCCGCGCTTCAAGCCGTCACATCCCGTCGTGTTGCTCGACGGCGACAAGGACGTGTTCGGCGACGGCAGCCTGACCATTCTCGCAACGCCCGGCCATACCCCGGGCCACCAGTCGTTGCTGGTGAAACTGCCGAAAACCGGCGCGGTAGTGCTGTCCGGCGACGCCGTGCACTTCAAAAGCAACTGGGGCAACCGCGTGGTGCCCAGCATGAATACCAGCAAGGACCAGACGCTTGCTTCGATGCAGAAAATCGCCGACGTGCTTGCCAAGGAGAAAGCGCAGCTCTGGATCAACCACGACAAGGCGCAGCGAGATAGCCTGAAGATGGCGCCGGAGTTTTACGACTGAAGTCGCCCTGGCAGCGGATGAGGCTGCTGCCACCATGCTGTCAGCAGGACGCTGCTAACAGTCCGCCAAACTGGCTTCGCGATGGGAGTGAGCAGGCTTGGGCGAATGGGCGGGCGTTGCGATCGCGCTTCTGTCCAGCAGCATCGGCGGCACCGCGGCGGCGATCACGCGCTACCTCGTCGGTGGTGCAGATCCGATCCTGCTCGCGGTCCTGCGCTGGGGAATCGGATTTGTCTGCCTGCTGCCGGTTGCGCTGCTGTTGCGCGTGCGATGGCCGATGGGGCGCGACCTGCCGGCGGTTCTGCTGCTCGGCCTCAGCTTCTTCGGCCTGTTCTTCATCCTCTACAACATCGCGATCTCCTACACGACCGCGGCGCGGGCTAGCCTTGCGCTTGCAACGCTTCCGCTTCACACCATGGTGGTCGGCGCGCTCCTTGGCCTCGAGCGCCTGACGGCGCGCAAGGCGCTCGGCGTCGGCGTTGCCGTGGTTGGCGTCGTGGCCGCGCTCGCGACGGGCCTGGCGCAAAGCCCGCCCGGAGCCTGGCGCGGCGAGTTGCGGCCGTGTTCTGCATGGCCTTCTACAACGTGTGGTCCCGCCCGTTGATGCAGCGCTCGAGCGCGCTCGGCTTCCTGACGGTCGGGATGGGGGCAGGGGCTGTCGCCCTGGTGCTGGTCGGCCTCTTGCGCGGCAGCTTCGCAGCGCTCGATCATTTCACGACCGCGCAGTGGATCGCCGGCGTCTATCTCGGCATCGGCGGCGGAGCACTCGCTTTCATCCTCTGGGTCCGGGCGCTCGCGCTCGCTACGCCGACCCGTGTCGCCAACACGATGACGGTCAACCCGATCGCCGCGGCGGTGCTCGCGGCGCTCCTGATCGGCGAGCCGGTCACCCCCAATCTTCTGATCGGCCTCGTGGCGGTGTTTGCCGGCATCTGGATCGCGACTGGTGAGGCGAAGCCGGCCTGATCAGCGCTTGATCAGCGCTCGATCAGTTCCTGGGCGCCGTCACGGGCGGCGGTCCGTCCTCCGGCGCCTTCTTCGGCTTCAGGCTGCCGGCATAGAACGACAGCAGGAACACCAGCACCACGGCGGCGAGATAGACGCCATAGGCCTGCGGCGGCGTGGTCGCCCATCGCGAGAGACGCTTGAATGTGCCTGAGGGCTCGGTGTCGTCGGTCATGCCTTGCTTTTGCGCGAAAGCAGCCGCGAAGGGAAGGGGCCTCAAGAGGACCGGCGTTCGGGGTGGATCAGGAACAGTGCCGCGAGCGCAGTGAGGCTCAGCGCCGAGGACACGATCAGGACCTTGCTGCCCATGACGTCGATCAAAAGGCCGAAGGCGAGCGGGGCCACCGCCTGAGCCATGCGCGCCGGCGCGCCGATGATACCGAGCCGGTAGCCGTAATTCTTCGGCCCGAAGATCGCGAGCGGCAGGGTGCCGCGCGCGATGGTCAGAACGCCGTTGCCCGAGCCGTGGAGAAGCGCAAAGGCGATCGCGCCGGCTGCGCCGAAGATGGCGATCACGGCGGCTCCAATCGGATGGGTGATGCAGGCAAGCCGCGTCGACCACAGCGGATGAAAGCGGCTCAGAAAGCTTGCCTCGAGAACCCGCGCGCCGACCTGCGCCGGCCCGATCAAGGCGCCCGCGGCAATTGCCTCGACGGGGGTCGCGCCGGTGGCCTCGAGGATACGCGGGAAATGCACCGCCATCGCGCCGGTGACGGTCCAGGCCGCGGCGAAGACGAGGGCCAGAAGGATCATGGTGCGGTCGAGCGGGATATGCGGCTTGACGGCCCTCGTCGCCGCCTCCTTGGCGCCCTTCACCTTCGGCAGCATCAGGAGGTTGAGTGGCAGGCCAATCAGGATGTGGGCGGCCGCCCAGGCAAAGCAGGTGTTGCGCCATCCGATATGCGCAAGGCCCCAGGCCGTCAGCGGCCAGCCGACGGTCGAGGCAAATCCCGCCATCAGCGTGATGCCGGTGATCGAGCCGCGCGCCTCGGTGCCGTAGATGCGTCCGAGCGCGGCGAAGGCAGCGTCATAGAGTCCGAGCGCCATACCGATGCCGAGCACGAGCCAGGCGATTGCCATCATCGGCACCGAGGTCGAGAAGCCGAGCAGCACGAGGCCGCCCGCAATCGTCAGGTTCGAGGCCGACAGCACCTGCCGTCCGCCGACGAGATCGATCCGCCGCCCGATGCGCGGGCCGAGCATGGCCGAGATCACCAGCGAGGCGGAGAAGGCGCCAAAGATCCAGTTGGAGGAGACGCCGAGATCGCGCCCGATCGGATCGGCGAGGATGGCAGGCAGGTAATAGCTCGAAGCCCAGGCCAGGGTCTGTGTGGTGCCGAGCGCCAGAATGACCGGAAGCTGTCGCTGGCTCATGTGCTTGCGTTGATCTCAGCGTTTCTCGTCGTCGCCGGCATCGGTAACATCAATCCGCTTTTGCCTCCGCGGCGCGGGCGGCGTCAACACCGCCGAGGGCATATTCGATCTGCGGCATGCGGGATGCTGCGCGAGGTGAGGCCCGCCTTTCGTCCGTCACGAAGGTGCGGCTATAATGCCCCATGGAATTGACCTCCCGCCTCGAACTGATCAACTGGCTGACCGTCCAGGGGCTCACCGGACTGCCCGAGATCGAGATGCTGCGCGGCTTCTGCGAGCGCTGCCGCGGCGAAGGGATCGAGCTGTCGCGCGGGCTCGTCGTCATCGACACGCTGCACCCGATCTATGAGGGGCGCGCCTTCCGTTGGAGCGATGTGCCGTCCAATGAGAGCGACGTCTTCGAGTATGGATCGACGGCTGAGGGCGATCCGGCCAAGAACTGGCGCCGTTCGGTATTCTATCATCTGCTCGAGCACGGCGAGGACGAGATGCAGCTCGATCTCGCGGGCGCCGCATCGCTCGACTTCTCGCAAATTGGCGAGCTCGCGGAAAAAGGCCACCGGCATATCCTCGCCTTCGTGCATCGCTTCGGTGAGTCCGGCGCGCTCGGCCAGATGGACTGCCTGTATTCCTACTGGACGACGCGGCGGCCCGAGGGCTTTGCCGAGAGCGAGCTCGCGGCGCTGCGCGATCTCGTGCCGGTGCTGGGGCTCACGGTCAAATCCGCCCAGCAGGTCGATATCGTGCGCACGCTTGGGCGCGTCTATCTCGGCCGTGATGCTTCCGAGCAGGTGCTGCGCGGGCGCATCTCGCGCGGTGTCACCGAGCGCATCAACGCCGTGCTCTGGTATTCGGACTTGCGCGGCTCGACCGGGATCAGCGAGAGCATCGGACCCGACGAGATCATTCCGTTCCTCAACGACTACGCACAGGCCGTGATCGATGCGATCTACGAAGCCGGCGGCGACGTGCTGAAGCTGATCGGCGACGGCGTCCTCGCGATGTTCACCGGCGAGGACATGGCGGGTGCCCGCCGCGCGGCGCTGCGGGCCGAGCATCTATTCCGCAAGAACATCGTGGCGCTGAATGCGAAGCGGGCCGCCGACGGCCGCCCGACCACCTCGGCCTATATTGGCTTGCATGTCGGCGAGGTCTTCTACGGCAATATCGGCAGCGAGGACCGGCTCGATTTCACGGTTGTCGGGCCAACGGTCAACGAGGTCAGCCGCATCGCCTCGATGAGCCGCTCGGTCGATCGCGAGCTGCTCGCATCGGCGGAGTTTTACGCGGGACTCGATGCGGCGGGTCGCCGCTATCTCGTCTCGACCGGCCGCTACGCGCTGCGTGGCATCGGCCGCGCGCAGGATCTCTATACGCTCGACCCGGACATCGACACGAACGAGCCGGTGACGGGCAGCTACGAGCGGTATCTGGCGGGTTAGGGGCCGTCCGCGGGGAACGAGGCGTTCGGTGTTTTCGTCCGATCCTTTGCGGGCCATTGTTCGGAACGCGGCGGCATCGAAGTCTCCTTGCCGGTGCTGCGCTCAACGGTGATCGCATAGACGGTAATGAGATCGAGCCGCGGAAAGAATCCCTTGGGGCGCGTTGTTTCCGGCTTGCCGTATTTGACCATCAACGCCTCGCAGAACCGCTGCTTGACGTCCCTGTCGTCTACGACCCTGATACGGCCGAACAGGCATATGCTTCGATAGGCGAGACCGGAATCGCATTCAAAGCGGCCATAGTCGAAGACACCGTCGTGCTCATCAATCTCGAAGCAGACGCGCCGGTCCCGCTCGATGTTGGTGCGCAGATGTCCTCTGGCACCTGTCGTGTGCAGATACACCTCGTTGTCGATCCAGAGATAGAGCAGCGGGATGCAGTAGGGGAAACCGTCCTCGCTGACTGTCGCGAGACGGCCACTATAACCTTGTGCCAGCATCTCCAGCATCCGCTCGTGCGACATGGCGCGGTCTGCGCGACGGATCTGCGGTGAGCTCATGGTTGGGGACACTCCGTGCCATCGTTCGAATGAACGGGAATTTCCTCGTTATCCGAAATTGGATAGGATATTTTGTGGTCTTATGGAAAGATCCACTTGGTCTCGTTGAGGCATACCACCTGCGGTGCACAGTTGGGGAAGGACACGTGAAGAGCCGGCAAAGCTGGGCAGAGCTTTATGCGTTCGAGGTGGATCGCGCGGCAGATACGCCCGTATTCCGCCAGATTTATCTGCGGCTGCGATCGGCGATCTTGTCGGGAGCGCTCCGTCCCGCGACCAAGCTGCCCTCGACACGCGAGCTCGCAACGCAACTAAGCGTTTCGCGCTCCGCAATCGTCTCGGCTTTCGAGCAGCTTCTTGCCGAGGGCTATGCCGTCGGCAAGAGAGGCGCCGGGACCTACGTTGCCTTCGATCTTCCTGAACCGTTCGCGGCCTTTCAGGGCCGAAAGGTGCGGCCTGCATCGGCCGTCGCCACCTTCGCGGAGCTTGGCGATTTCGTCGACGTGACGGCGCGAGACGATGAACGTCCCTTCAACCTGGGGCGGACCTTGCTGGACGCGCGTAGCGCCGAATTGTGGCGCAAGCTCACCGCGCGCACGCTGCGCTCGTTTGAGCGGCATCATCTCGGCTATGGCGATCCACGCGGCTTGCCGGAGCTGCGCAAGTCGCTCTGCGATTATCTTGAGGCCGCCCGCGGAGTGCGCTGCGAGCCGGACCGGATCGTGCTCACTGCAGGCACGCAACAAGCCGTGGACATCGTGGCCCGCATCATGCCGGGGCCGGACAAGGAGGTCTGGATCGAAGATCCCGGCTACAGCTTGACCCGTCTTGCGCTGGTCGCGGCAGGCGCGAAGGTTTGTCCCATCCCGGTTGATCAGCACGGCCTGAACGTCGCCGAGGGCATTCGTCGCGCGCCCAAAGCACGCGCGGTGTTCATAACGGCCTCGCATCAGTTTCCCAGGGGCGTGCCGCTGTCGATGGCACGCCGCCTCGAACTGCTTGGCTGGGCCCGAGAGTCGGGCGCCTGGATCTTCGAGGACGACTACGCCAGCGAATTCCGCTACGGCGGCCGGCCACTCGCCTCGCTTCAGGGCCTCGATGAGGCCGGGCGCGTGATTTACGTCGGAACTCTCAACAAGGCGCTCTTCCCGGGACTTCGGCTCGGCTACGCAGTCGTGCCGGATTCACTCATGCGGAACTTCGTCGCCGCGCGCTATCTGATGGACCGCCAGCCGTCGAGCCTCTGCCAGGCGGTCGTCGCCGCCTTCATGGAGGAGGGTCATTTTGCGGCTCACATCCGCAGAATGCGGGAGGTGTACCGCCTTCAGCGAGATGCGCTCGTCGCGGCTCTCAGGCGCCGGCTGGCCGACCACCTGAGCGTCGAACCACCGGACCAGGGGATGCATCTGGTCGCCTACACGCGACCGGGAGTGTCGGACGTGACGATCGAACGGCAGGCGCGCGAGCACGGCGTCGTCGTTCGCGCGATGAGCCGCCTCTACGTTGAGGCGCCGGCGCAATCGGCGCTGATGCTGGGCTTCAGCGGTTATCCGCGCCACATCATTGCGCCGGCGATTGCGCGTCTGGCGCGAGCCTTCTATCGATAAACGAGTAACCGTCTTCCGCCCGGGCCCGATCAGCAAGCGCGCGGCACGGCACCGTCCTGGACCATCTCCGGCTGCCGGTCCAGCGCGACCGCCGGCGAGAGCCAGATCACCAGCGCCTGCACCGCGAAGATCGCGGCTGCGAGATAGAGGCACGCCTCCGCGCCATAAAATCCGCCGACCATCGCACCCAGCGCCGAGCCGAGCGGGCGTGCGCCGTAGCTCATGATGTTGATGGCGGAGACACGGCCGAGCAGGCGCGGCGGCGTCACCGATTGGCGCAGCGTCGTGGTCGAGATCACCCAGAGGATCGGGCCGACGCCGAGCAGAAAGAAGCTCAACGCCGGCAGCCATGCCGCGGGTACCAGCACCGTCAGCGCCATCACGAGGGCTGCAACGAACCCGGTTACCGGTCCAAGTCCGACCACCGTGCCGAAGGCGAGGCGCCGCATCACTCGCGTCGCGACCAATGCGCCGATCACCATGCCGACTCCATACATCGCGAGCACCACACCGACGCCGGTCGCGGACAGGCCGAGGTGGCGCACCGCGTAGGGAACGAACACCGCAAGCTGGAGGAACCAGCCTGTGTTGAAGATGAACTGGGTGACGAACACCGGACGCAGCAGCGGGTGATGGAAGACGAAGGCAGCGCCCTCGCGGATCTCCTGGAACGGGTGCCGTCGCGGCAGATTTGCGCGCGCTGGCTCGTAGAGGCCGGCGAGCAGCACGACGGCGATCGCAGAAAGAGCGGCGGCAAAGCCGAAGGCCGGGCTGGCGCCAAGCCAGCCGACCAGCGCGCCGCCGAGTGCGGGACCGCTCGCAAACGCGATGGTGCGCGCAAGCTCAATTCGCGCATTCGCGGCAGGCAGCAGTTCCGGTCCGACCAGCGAGGGCACCAGCGCGGGCGCCGCCACGCTGTAGACGACCGTGCCACAGACCGCGGCAAAGCCGAGCGCTGCGAGCAGCGGCAGGTTGAGTGCGCCGAGCACAATCAGGATCACGATGGCCGCGAGCGCCGCGGCCCGCAGCGCCTCGGCGCCGGCCATCAGCGCGCGCCGCGAGATGCGGTCGGCGAGCAGGCCCGCCGGAATCGCGAACAGCACGAATGGCAGGGTGAGAGCGGTCTGGAGCAGGCCGGTCTGGCCTTCGGCCACGCCCAGCGTCAGCACCGCGACGATGGGGGCGGCTGCCAGCGCGATTTGTTCCGCCGATTGCGCCGCGAGATTGGACCAGGCGAGGCGGTTGAACGTGTCCGGGAGGCGAGGGGTCGCTGACATCGGTCATTTCCTGAAAGTCGATCTGGAGGCCAGTATTCGTCCCGAAGGGCGGCCAAACCCACCCGCTTCCCGACAATCCCGGTCACGGGCTCATCCCCGGGAACCATTCCGGCTAGATGCAGTTGCAAATGAGTTGCAATAAGAGCCGAGTTCGGTATTCTTCCTGTCCATGGATGCCCGATCACCCGATCTGACCCAGGACGCAGCAGGCTGGCGCACTGACGCGCCTACCATCAAGAGCCTTGCCGAGGTGAACGGCACCGTCGCGATCCCAGCCGCCGCGGCGTGGTGGCGCCGGCTCCTCGCCTTTGTCGGCCCCGGCTATCTCGTCTCGGTCGGCTACATGGATCCCGGCAACTGGGCGACCGACCTCGCCGGCGGGTCGAAGTTTGGCTACACGCTGCTCTCGGTCATCCTGCTGTCGAACCTGATGGCGATCCTGCTCCAGTCGCTCGCCGCAAGGCTCGGCATCGTCACCGATCGCGATCTCGCGCAGGCCTGCCGCGCGACCTACTCGCCGGCGGTGAACTGGCTGCTGTGGCTGGCCTGCGAGGCGGCGATCATCGCCTGCGATCTTGCCGAGGTGATCGGCACGGCCATCGCTCTCAAGCTGCTGTTCGGCATTCCCCTGATCGGCGGCGCGCTGATCGCTGCGCTCGATGCTTTCCTCCTGCTGCTTCTGATGAACCGCGGCTTTCGTTTCCTCGAGGCCTTCGTGATGGCGCTGCTCGTCGTGATCGCGGTCTGCTTTGCGATCCAGATCGCCGCGGCGGCGCCGCCGGTAGCGGAGGTGATCCGCGGATTTGCGCCGCGGACGGAGATATTCACCAATCCCGAGATGCTCTATATCGCGATCGGCATCATCGGTGCCACCGTGATGCCGCATAATCTCTATCTGCACTCCTCGATCGTGCAGACCCGCGCCTATGAGCGGACGGACGAAGGCCGGCGCGAGGCGATCACATGGGCGACGACCGACTCCACGGTGGCGCTGATGCTGGCGCTTTTCATCAACGCCGCGATCCTGGTGGTCGCTGCCGCGACCTTCCACAAAAGCGGCCATTCCGACGTCGCCGAGATCAGCCAGGCCTTCGAGCTGCTGTCGCCGCTGCTCGGACTTGGCATCGCCTCGACCTTGTTCGCGGTGGCGCTGCTCGCCTCCGGCCTCAACTCCACTGTGACCGCGACGCTCGCCGGCCAGATCGTGATGGAAGGCTTTCTCGACTTGCGCCTGCCAAGCTGGGCGCGCCGGCTGCTCACGCGCGGCATCGCGATCGTTCCGGTGATCGTCGTCACCGCACTCTACGGCGAGCAGCGCACCGGGCAGCTCCTGGTGTTCAGCCAGGTCGTGCTGTCCATGCAGCTTCCCTTCGCGGTCATTCCGCTGGTGCGCTTTGTCTCTGACCGACGCAAGATGGGCAAGTTCGCGATTTCCCGCAGCGTCGCCGCGATTGCCTGGATCGTGGCAGGCGCCATTGTCGCTCTCAACCTTAAGTTGCTATTCGATACGCTGTTCGGGTGAGGGCGGGGCATACTCCCCCGGAAGATCAGCCGGTGCGGAAACCCGGGGATACCGTCGCCCGCGCGAAAGAGCCCTCAAAAGGCGAGAAACCGGAACGTATTCGGCCATTAGACGGAATAATTGAGCTTGGTTCGCGACCAGATCCCTGGGCCCCGGGCTTTTACGGATTCGTTCTTTTCAATTTTGGCTAGGCGCGTATAATGAATTCAATTTTTGATAGGGGCATATAATGGCGTTGGTTTTTTCAAGATGGTTTTCATCCGCCGCGGAATGATGCGCTGAGATGAGCGCGTCAAGCGCGCTTCATCAGACACATGTTCGTCGGCAACGCGCAACTTCGTCGGCGCAGGACCTTTGGTTTGAATCCATTGGTTTGATTCAGACGGCTCGGGGGCAAGATTGGCCTCGCGCCTCATAGGGCAGGACACAAATTTATTCGTTTGCATGAGGTGCCGGCATTTTTGAAATTGGCACCTGCCTAGCATGGATATGCCGCGCGAAGCGCATATCGACGTCTTGATTGTTACCCGCGGGAAGACTTTTCGCCACGTTGGTCAGGCTTCCCGCCACTCTATTTGCGCGCAGGTTCACGTCCTCAAGAGACGATGATCATGCGGATGAGCGTCGGTTATTCGTTGAAGCCATTGATGAGTGCGTAGTGCCGTGACCAGGTGTCCTGCTTGCTCCGCCCGAGTTGAACTTGAGCACCGATTCTGCTCGCAATGCGGCGCCGGCCTCAACCGTGCCGCCGACAAGTCTTCCGGGCCCTCAACCTCAGGCGCAACGGAGCGCGAGGCGCGATCCGCCGCGCAACATCCCAGCGCGCGGGCGCAACTGCTGACCGAGAACAAGCAGGTGAGCGTGCTGTTCGTCGACGTCTGCGACTCGACCTCGTTGTTGCAGCACGCGGACCCCGAGGAATCCCGGAACTACCTCGGCAGGACGCTCGACCTGCTTGCTGACGCGGTCGAAACCTTTGGAGGCACGGTCAGCCAATTGCTTGGAGACGGCCTCGTTGCATTGTTCGGCGCGCCCCGGGCACAGGAAGATCACGCCTTGCGAGCCTGCATGGCCGCTCTGAAGATGCAGAGGGCGACCATTCCCGGCCACGAAGCGCAAGGCGTCGCCAGCCCGACGCTGCGCATCGGTATCAACTCCGGTGAGGTCCTGGTCGGTATCGTCGGACAGTACCAGTGGTCGCATTACGGTGCGGACGGCCAGACGATCCACATCGCATCGCGGCTGGAGAAGCTGTCGCCGCCGGGCGGCATCTTGATCAGCGCGGCGACGCAGCGCCTGGTCGCGCAGCAGATCGACACACGGCCGGTCGGAATAAGGCCCGTGCGCGGATTGGCCGCCCCGATCGAACTTCATGAAGTCGTGGTCGAGACCGAAAGCTCGGCGGCCGCGCCGTTGACGCGAAAGCAGCGCTGGGCGCCGATGGTCGGACGTCAGGAATTGCTGACGGTGCTGGCGAGCGAGCTCGAAACGGCCATGACGGGGACCATGCGGACCGTTGGGCTGCGCGGTGATGCCGGCATCGGAAAGTCCCGCCTGATCGGCGATTGGACAGCCGCTCTCGCTGGCCACGGTGTGAACCTGTGCGTCGCGCAGGCGAGAGGCTATGCGAGTACGAGAGCCTACAACACTGCGGCTGACCTGATCGCAAGTCTGTTGGAGTTGCCTCGCACGAGCGCGACCGGCGTCAAGCAGACCGCTGTGCAGGCCCAGCTCGCGAAATGGCCGGCAGAAGGCGCCGACCACCTCTCGGCTTTGAACGATCTGCTCGGGCTGGCTGCGCCGAACGAAGCTTGGCTGGCGCTGAATCCGGCGCAAAGGCGGCGCCGTATCGGCGAGGCGCTGCTGTGGCTCGTTCGCCAGCGCGTCCGGGCAGGTCCGTTCGTGCTGGTGCTCGAGGACGTGTTTCTGGCCGACCGGGACAGCCGGCGGCTGTTCGAGGCCTTGTTGCCGCGGCTCCAGGGGCTGCCGGTCCTGATCTGCGTCAGCTACCGTCCGGATTTCGAGCATCAATGGGGGCAGACGGCGTGGTTCGCCGAGCACGTGGTCGAGCCCCTGCGCGACGTGGAGATGCTTGCCCTCGCGCGGGCCTTGCTCGGCGATGATCCTTCGCTGCTTGAGGTGACCAGCGAGCTGGTTCGCCGTGCCGACGGTAATCCCTTCTTCATGGAGCAACTGGTCATCACGCTGATCGATGACGGATCGCTGGAGGGAACGCCGGGCGCCTATCGTTTGCAGCGGCACCGCGGTGAGTTGCGGGTCCCGGGCTCAATCGCCGCCGTGATCGGGGCGCGGGTCGACAGGTTGCCGGCTGCTGCGAAGTCGGCCCTGGAGGCGGCGAGCGTTCTCGGCGATCCCATCACGCGAGAGCTGATCGCCGCCATGCAGGACGAAGACCTCGCGCGGACCGAGGAGTTGCTTGGTCTTTGCGTCTCGTCCGGCTTGCTGACGAGCCCCGATTCCACGGGGCGTCCGCTGGAGCAGCACGCATTCGTGTTCCGTCATGCGCTGGTCAGAGACGTCGTGCTCGGAGCGCTGACGCGCGCCCGCCTCAAGGCGCTGCATCGGCTCGCCTTCCTCGCCTTGCAGTCGCAGCCCGGTGCCGAGGACGCCGATGCCGCGCCAGCTCTGGCCCATCACGCCTTCAAGGGCGAGGAATGGGAGCATGCGGCAAGATACGGCGTGAAGTCGATGGCGCGGGCCATCTCGCGCTCGGCCAATCAGGAAGCCCTGCAACTGTTCGAAATGGGCATCGAGGCAGCTCGCCGCGCCGGCGGCACGCGGACTGCGCAGGGCCTTGAACTTGCGCTCCGGCTGGAAGCCATCGGCGCCATGATGGCGCTCGGGCACATCGACGAGATCTTCAGCAATATGGAGCGCGCCGAGACCCTTGCCGCACAGTTGGACGACCAACCCGCGCGCGCATCGGTTTCGACGCAGACGGCGGTGTTTCTGTGGATGCGCGGACGCTTCGAACAGGGGCTGCGGCATGCCACGCACGGCCTGGAAGCGGCCCGCCTTGCCCAACGTCGCCACATGGCGATGGCGGCGCGTCAGGCGCGCCTCCTGCACTTTCACGCTCTCGGGCGGTATTCGGAGGCGGCCGCGGAAGGCCGTGTCCTGCTGGCCGACTACGCGCCTGAGTTGGCTGAGCACTACGTCCAACCCGGATGGGCTGTCATCCCCATCATCAACCTGTACGCATTCCATGCCAGCACGCTATGGCGCCTTGGCGATTGCGAAGCCGGGCACGAGGTCTGCGCTCGCGCCTATGAGATTTTGTCCAAGGTCGATCATCCGTATTCGCGTCTGATAGTCGACACGGTCCAGGCACAGATCTGGGTCGAGGAGGAGGAACTCGATAGTGCGGAGGCCTTGATGCGCACGGCCGTGCAGCAATGCATCGCGCACAAGGTGCCGACCACGCTGGCGGCTTGCTGCGGAGTGCTCGGCATTGCGCTTGCGCGCAATGGCAAGGCCTCCGAAGCGGTCTCGGTGCTGGAGAAGGGCTTCGCTGACCGCATCTACGACGCGGCCAATCCTTACGGCAGGACGTTCATGCGTGTCGGCCTCGGTATTGCCTATCGCGCGCTCGGACGGCTGGACGATGCGATCAGCACCGGACGCAAGGCAGTCGACCAGGCGGGCGAACAGTACGGGCACCGGACGGAAGCCCTTTACGAACTGGCCGTGACGCTGCGGCGCGCGGGCGACGAGCCAGCGGCCGAAGCGTGCTTCGCACAGACATCCGAGGCGGCGCGTCGTCTCGGCATGCCCTACTACCAGAAGCGCGCCGTTGCAGCGCTTGCAAAGCGACAAGAGGATTGGCACCCAGCATGAAACTCTCGATGTATGAACCCGATGCCTTGTCGCCGGGAGCCCGCAATCTCTCCTATGGCGCCTTTTGCTGGCTCAATCGTCACATCATCGTCCTGCGCGCGTTCGGCGCTTTGCTTAGGCGCTGGCCCTCGTTGGGCGGCAGCATGGTGGCCCGCGCCAGCGCAGTCAAAGGTGTGCTGACAAGAACGCGAAGCTTTTCCAACACCGCGCACGAGGCCAACATGGTCTCCGGGACCTATCTGATCGGCATGGATCCAGGTCCCACCTACGAAGCCGACAGGGATCTGGTCCATGAGCGCTTGGCCGCTCTGAAGGTTCCGGTCGACTCTGATGCCGAGGCCCAGCGGCGGATCAATACTCTGAGCCAACCCGGAGCGGGCGCCTTCGATCTGATCGATGATTACCTGATGTGGGTCGTGTTTCATGCCATGCGGCCTCTGTTTGGAACGGCAACGGGCGCCGTGGTTGCGGGCTCGGCGACCGGAGCCGCGCAAGGCAATGTCGATCAAGGCCTGCAACGACAATATCTCCTGGAAATCCGATATGTCGCTGGGCAGCTCTTGGCCGGCAGCTTGGCGACATTAGGGGTTCGGCGGCGGGCGGAAACCTGTGGTGATGCGCTGCAGGCGCGGATCGGTCGCGTAACCGGCTCCGTCGGCACGGCGTGGGGTGTCACAAGCTCCACTGCGAACATTGAACGAAACGCGGTGGGCCTTGCCTGGATCTCGCATCCGGTCACGGTGCAGTCAGGCGCTCTTGCCGTGCAGGAGCTCCTGGGACGGCCGAAGGTCTACGAACAGCTAAGATCGCATGCCAAAAGTCTTGGCGCGTCCGTCTGGACCGACGCCAGTTTCCGCAACGTCGTGCGCGACCATGTGCTCGAGCTGATGCGCTTCCGTCCGATCTTTCCGCTGCTTGCGCGCGATGTGCCGCGGGATACCGAAGTCGAGACGGGCGCGCGGCGCAATGCCAAATGTCCAGGCGGCGGGAAGGTCTCGCTCTTGTCGATCGCTGCCCTCTTCGATTCAACCGCGGTTCCTGACGCCGGCAAGTTTTGCCCGCATCGCAATTGGGGCAACGAACATGCCTTGCGGTATCTGATGTTCGGATATGGCTACCGCCAATGTCCGGCCAGGGACTACGCAGTCGAGATCCTGACGAGCGCGCTGATCGGCTTGCTGACCCTGCCCGGGCTGCAGCTGGCGCGCGATGAAGGCAAAGCCATCGTGTACGACGGGCCGCTAATGGCGTGCATGCGCATGCGGATCGCGTAAGCAAGCGGAGAAGGACAGCCATGCTCGAGATTGTCCGGCAGCAGATGATCTGCATCGTTGCGCCAGGCTGGCCCGGCGGAGGCGAAATTTCAGAGCCCATTTCCAGCGCGCTGAATGATCTGTTCAAGGACGCGGCGGTGGTGCACTTCGCATCGATCGGTCTCCTGCCGGCGATGGCCGATGCGGCGGACCAGCGGCCGTCGCTGATGCTCGAGCTTGCCGTCGAGGAGGGCCTCAGCCCGTACGACCTGTTGTATCGGCTCATCTACCATGCCGGCGGCGCGATGTGGTCGCTGTTCGGCAGCATGTATTTCCCAAATGTCGAAGAGCTGACAGATCAGCACAAGCAGCAATTGCTCGATCGGCTGATGGAGTGCCACAGCATCGCCGATGGCGCCTTCGTTGGCGCCCGCGACCGGTCGGTTCGGCAGATCCAGATGGAGGGGGATCTGCTCGAGCAGACGCGAAACGAAGCGCGGTCGCTGAAGCCGAAATACGGCAATGATCGCACCGCGTTCGCCCTGGCGCTGGCACGATGGGCATACACGAATCCTCGCTTCGAGTGGGCGGCCGAGCCTGCACCGCGATCCTATTGGCGCGGCAAGGGCGCAGGCATCGGCGCCAAGCTCAAGTATCCGGTGGGCGCGGTCGTTCTCTGGTTCGTCACCGTCTGGGTGGTTGGCGCGCTGTCGAGGGGGTTGATGAGGTTCGACGTCTGGTTCTTCGGAGAACCGCATCCCATCATCCAGTCCATTCTCAACGCCGTAAGCAAGGTGAGCCAGGGGCTGCTGGAGGTGAGCGGGCGTGGTCTACTGGCGTTAGTTGCGCTCGTCTTGCTCGCGTGGCTGTTCCTGGTTGCGCTGCCGGCGCTGTTCCAGCCGTGGAGGCGCTGGCTGAAAAGCATTCAGCGTGAGCTCGAACGTCCGACAGAAACGATCTCATCGTTGGCCACCTATATCGCCGGCTGGCTTATCGGCGTGCCCCTGGTCGCGGCCGTCATTGCGGGCGCCCTTGCCTACACGTTCGCCCCGAGCTGGCTCGCGGGCACGATCGAGCCCTGGATCCCGAATCTTCCCGGATGGCAGCTCAGCGCCATTGCGATCTTTGCAATCATCCTGGTGCTCTGCATCGGCGCGTTGTTTTCCTGGATCAATCGCCGGTTCACGAAGCTGAGCGAAAGGTTCTTTCATCCACTCGAAGACGACGTTCCTCGCGCCCAGCAGATCCACCCGTCGATCGAGAGATGCGAGGCGCGAGAGGTCAACCGAATCCAGCACATGATCAGCCTGACGGACTTGCGCGGTCCGCAGGGGTGGAGCGCGTGGTGCATCCGGGTCGCCCTGCGCATCGTGACGTTCGCTGGACGCGTGTTTTTCACGGAGGGGCTGCTGGGAGATGCGCCAGGCATCCATTTCGGTCACTGGCACATCATCGACAATGGTCGCCGCTTCGTGTTCTGCTCCAATTATGACGGGAATTTCGGCGGCTACCTCGACGACTTCATCAATGGCGCTTCCAGCGGGACGACGCTGGCATGGCGGTGGACTGAGCTGAACCCACGCTCACCGGCGGCTGACGGTCAGCCCGGCATCACGCAGCCGCGCAGTTTCCCGCCGACGCGGTTTGTCATTTACCGCGGCGTGAAGTGTGAGCTGAAGTTCAAATCCTACGCGCGCGACAGCATGCTTCCGAACTTGTACCGCTTCGTGGCGTGCAACGCGACGATCGACGAGATCAATCTCGCCACCGGGCTGCGCGACGCCCTGTTCGGCGAGCGCAACGAGAAAAACGACGACCTGATCATGAGGGCCATCGAAACATGAAGCACGCGCCGAATCTCTCTGAACAGAGTCACGACATCCAGGGCATGATGAGGAGTGGCTTCGGCTGGCTCACCACCAGCCGCTTCAGGTTGCTGACAATCCGCGACGATGACCGGGCCCGGGCTTGGCTGGCAGAGCTCCTCAAGACTGGCTTGGTCGTCAGTGCGAAGCACGTGGGCGACACGAAGAAGAACCCTGTCGATGCAGCCGTGGCGATCGGCTTTAGCTTTTCGGGACTTGCAAGACTCGGTTGCAAGGAGAGCAACGAGCATCCGTTCCCGACGCCGTTTCGCAGTGGCATGGGCAGCGAGTTGCGGGCCCAGCTTCTGAGAGACGGCGATCGGCAATGGCGGTGGGCAGATGTCGAAGGACCTGGCAGCGGCGAGACGGTGCATATTGTGCTGGCCGAATGGAGGAGGAAGGACCGAGCCTCGCGACTGCCCACGATTGATGAAAGCGCATTCTCGGTCATCGAGATCGGAGAGGACTCCGACTTTTTCGACGCAGACGGCAAATTGCACGAGCCATTTGGGTTTCGCGATGGTCTCGCACAACCGGTGATCCGCGGCCTCAGGGATGAGAGCGGAAAAGCGCTGAAGCGGACCAAGGAGGACGCCGGTGCTCTATACGAAGATCGCGTCGTTGAGCCGGGCGAATTCATCCTCGGCTATCGCAATGAGTACGACGAACTCACCTACTGTCCAAACGTGGAGGGATGGACGCACGCGAGCGGCAGCTTCACCCTGAACGGAAGCTACCTGGCCGTGCGTCAGATCAAGCAGAAAGTGGACGAGTTCAAGGCATTCGAGGATGCGAACAAAGGGTTCAAAGACCCCAACGGCATAACGATCGGTGAAAAGCTGATGGGGCGTCGGAGGAACGGCATGCCGCTATCATGGCAAGGCCAATCCGGATCGGATTCAGCCGCTGATGCCTTCCGTTATCGTGTCCAGGATGCAAACGGCTTCGTTTGCCCCAAGGGAGCTCATGTCCGTCGGGCCAACCCGCGAGATTCTTTGGGCGTCGATGTGCAATCGAGCATCAAGTCATCCAAGCTGCATCGGTTGCTTCGCCGTGGACGTCCTTATCGCGAGAAGTCGGGCAGCCAGGGCCTGTTCTTCATTGCGTGCAATGCGGATCTCGAGCGGCAATTCGAGTTCATCCACCAGCGCTGGGTGCAAAACCCCCGGTTCGGGACTCTCGACAATCAGGACGATCCGATCGTGGGTTCGCAACAATGCCCGAAAACCTTCACCATTCCGGGCCTGCCGAGCGGCGGTGAAGTCTCTTTGGAGTATTTCACGCAGACCCTCGGAGGGGGCTACTTCTTCCTTCCCGGGCTCGCGGCGCTCGACTTTATCGTCCGCAATCGTGCCGGCGCCAGGTCGGCCCAATCACACCAGGCCGAAGTGTCCGCCATTTGAGGGACGAAGTTTTTCGGAAGCCCTAATCCTGCGGCTCTGAGGCCGTGTCACCTTGGGCGTCGATGCGCAGCCAGCCGGAGGGCGCGAGGCGCTGCTGCGGCAGGAAGCGCGCCTTGTAATCCATCTTCTTGGAGCCCTCGATCCAGTAGCCGAGATAGACGTAAGGCAGGCCCTGGCGCCGTGCGCGGGCGATGTGATCGAGGATCATGAAGGTGCCGAGCGAGCGGCCGACCTGGCTCGGCTCGAAGAAGGAATAGACCATCGACAGCCCGTCGCTGAGCACGTCGGTCAGCGCGACCGCCAAAAGCTCCTCGCCTCGGCCGGTGATGCCGCTGTCGGGACCGCGCTTGCGGTACTCGATGATGCGGGTTTCGACATGGCTGTCCTCGACCATCATGGCGTAGTCGAGCACGGTCATGTCGGCCATGCCGCCGTGGCGGTGGCGGGCGTCGAGATAGCCGCGGAACACCGAATACTGCTCCGAGGTCGGCACCGCGCTGCGCTGCTCGCCGATGACGTCAGCGTTGCGCGCCATCACCTTGCGGAAGTTGCGGGACGGCCGGAACTCGTTGGCGACTACCCGGACCGAGACGCAGGCCCGGCACTGGTCGCAGGCGGGCCTATAGGCGATCGACTGGCTGCGGCGGAAGCCGCCGTGAGTCAGGAGATCGTTGAGGTCGCCGGCGCGGTCCCCCACGAGGTGCGTAAACACCTTGCGCTCATGCCGGCCCGGTAGGTACGGGCAGGGCGAGGGCGCCGTGAGGTAGAATTGGGGGGTGTCGCGCGAGTGCTGGGTCAAGGGACGTCGTGGGCCTCCGAAACGGGTATCAGCATCGCGCTACGGAGGCTCATGGTCAATCGGTCTGCTCACAATGTGGTTTAAGAGGCGCTCTAGTAGGTTCGCTAGTAGGTTCTCGCGGTCTGCGGGACGGGCGAGCGGACGGAGTTGTTGATGATGACCGTTCCCAGCACGATATCGTGCAGCAGGCGCCGTCGGCCGTTGAACAGGCCGACGAGGACGACGAGCGGCGTCAGGAACGAGATCGAGACCCAGAACAGCACCGCATGCATGGCACCAAGCACGAAATAGCCGGGTGCCCCGTACCAGGTGCGCAACTCCAGATCCATCACCCGCATGCCGACCGTCGCGGAATACGGACCGCCGATACAGGCGCCGTAATAGACCACGGCCCAGATCACCGAGGCCGGCCAGGCTAGCCAGAACAGCGCCCAGCCGAGGCCGAGCGTGACGACGCCGAACACGGCGATGAAGATGTAGCCGAGGATCACCGGGACCGAGATCACGATAAGGTCGATCAGGAATGCGAACACCCGCCGCGTCGCCACGCCGTGGAACAACTCCGGCTGGAGGTAGGGATCATAGGCATGCGGCGGAACCCCGCCGTCATTGCGCCAGGGACCCGAATTGGGACCCGAATTGCCCGAATTCGAATACGACATGGTCCGTCCTCCCGATCGGAAACACCCGTGGCAGCACATGGGATCGGGCCGTCCCCCTGCCAAGGCTGCGGGGATTAACAAGCGGAAATATTCCGGCGATTCGGGGGCGGTGATTTGGGCACTGTCATTCCGGGGCGATGCGCCAGCATCGAACCCGGAATCTCGAGATTCCGGGTTCGGTCCTGCGGACCGCCCCGGAATGACGGAAGTTGTATTAACTCTGCGCCTTGATCTTCTCCGCCGCCTTCGGCGCGAAATACGTCAGCACGCCGTCGGCGCCGGCGCGCTTGAAGGCGAGGAGGCTCTCCATCATCGCGCGCTCGCCGTCGAGCCAGCCGTTGCCGGCGGCTGCCGCGATCATCGCGTATTCGCCGGAGACCTGGTAGGCGAAGGTCGGCATCGCAAAAGTGTCCTTTACCCGCCGCACGACGTCGAGATAGGGCATGCCCGGCTTCACCATCACCATGTCGGCGCCTTCGGCGATGTCGAGCTCGACTTCGCGCAACGCCTCATCGGTGTTGGCGCTGTCCATCTGATAGGTGCGCTTGTCGCCGGTCAGCGTCTTGGCCGAGCCGATGGCGTCGCGGAACGGGCCGTAGAAGGCGGAGGCGTATTTCGCCGCATAGGCCATGATCTGCACGTCGAGCAGGCCGGCACGGTCGAGCCCCTCGCGGATCGCGCCGACGCGGCCATCCATCATGTCGGAGGGCGCGATGATGTCGCAGCCGGCTTCCGCCTGCACCAGCGCCTGGCGCACGAGCACGGCGACCGTCTCGTCGTTCAAAATCCTGCCGTCGGCGATCAGGCCGTCATGGCCGTGGCTGGTGAAGGGATCGAGCGCGACGTCGCAGAGGATGCCGATGTCAGGGAATTCCTTCTTGATCGCGCGCACGGCCTGGCAGACGAGGTTATCCGGATTGGTTGCTTCCGAGCCATGCTCGTCGCGCAGCGAGGCTTCCGTGTAGGGAAATAGCGCAAGGCAGGGGATGGTCAGCTTCATCGCGCGCTCGGCCTCACGCACTGCCTGGTCGACGCTGAGCCTTTCGACGCCGGGCATCGAGGCAATCGCTTCGCGCTTTTTGCTGCCGTCGATCAGGAACAGCGGCCAGATCAGATCATCCGTCGTGAGCACGTTCTCGCGCACCAGGCGCCGCGCCCATTCGGCCTTGCGGTTGCGGCGGGGGCGGACGGTCAGATCCAGGGCCGGCGAGGCCGCCGCGCTTCCACGCGCCACCTCGCGCAATTCGATCGGACGTCCGTACTTGATCGCCATCGTAGGTATCTCCAGCGCGATGACTCATCATCGCGCTTAGTTGTTGTTTGAGCATGATCTTTTCGGAAAACCGCTGCACACTTTGCGCTAACTCGGCCCTCCGGGTCCGGATCATGCAGGAATGGAATTATTCTTATACCAGCTCGCATGGTTCCCGTCACCGCGGCTTGACCTTGCGCAACCCGGGAGCAGACCGATTGATTTTGCCTGGCGAAGCGGCCAGAAGGAGAGCTATGTCCGAGATATCAACCCGCGATGCCGGCCGCGACAGCGCCAGGGACAACACCAGAGATAGCGCCAGTGCGATGTCGGTGGCCGCGCTGTCGTCCGAGCGGCCGGAGTCCGACGAGAACGTCTGGACGCGGCGGCTCGTGCTGTTCCTGCGCGTGATGGCGCTGCTCTCGATCCTCAAGGGTCTCTACCACTGGGCGCAGGTCACCGGCTTCGTCGGCGGCGAGGACGATGCGTTCGAGAACCAGTCGATGGCCTGGCAGGCTGCAACCGTCTACTTCGCCGTGATCGAGCTCGTCGCCGCCGTCGGCCTCTGGCTCGCCACGCCCTGGGGCGCGGTCGTATGGCTCACGACGGTGGTGTCGATGGCGGTGATCGAACTGATGTTCCCCGGCATCTATGGCGGCAGTCTCATCGTGGTTGCCGTCGAAGCTTTCATGCTCGCCGCCTATCTCGCGCTCGCCTGGATGGCCGCGCGCGAGCGCCCGCCATAGCAAACCGCAATTCTGATTTTGCGCAGTGCACCCACGATGTGGTGCGAGACCCATTTTCCACGATTGTCGGTCCGGGCGGCACTGCGCAGCAGCATTGCACGCTGCGGCGCGTCAGAGTGTGTTTTCGCGCATCGATGGTTGATCGATGGTTGCTTCAAATTTGCGGCAAGTTTTCGAAGATCCCGCGTGATCCGCCACAGCTCTTACGCTCCCGTTTCGAAACAGGGCAAGGCTGTTCTGGAATGCGACAAGTGGTGCGGACGGAGGGTGAACAGGACCTTGCCACCGTCAACAGAGGGTTGCGAAAAGTCCTTGTTGCACAGGCTTAATCCGCGATTCACTGTCTTAAATTCATGATCTCTTTATTCTCTTATTTAAGCTGATCTTCAAACGCCTCCCCTTAAGTTGCGGCTATCAGGCGGGACAAAAGTTTCGTCGAATAAGTGTCGACAAAAACGACAACAGGGGAAGTGTCATGATGAAAGCCGTCGCAACTGCGGCAGATACCGCAGAGCGCGTCGCCGGCCAGCAGGGCTCGGTGCAGTCGCTCTATCTGGAAGCTTTGACTCTGGTGGAGCGGCTGCATCGCCGCCTGCTCGACGTTATCAAGGATGAATTCGATCGTCGCGGCCGCGCCGACATCAACTCGGTGCAGGCGCTGCTCCTCTACAACATCGGCGACAAGGAGCTGACCGCAGGTGAGCTGCGCACGCGCGGCTATTATCTCGGCTCCAACGTCTCCTACAACCTGAAGAAGCTCGTCGAGCTCGGCTTCCTCGATCATCAGCGCTCGCGCGTTGATCGCCGCTCGGTGCGCATTCGCCTGACCCCGCAGGGCCAGGAAGTTCGCCGCATCGTCGACGCGCTCTACCAGAAGCACGTCAAGACGGTGGAGCAGGTCGGCGGCATCTCGGGCGAGGAGTTCTCCACACTGAACAAGTCGCTGCACCGCCTCGAGCGGTTCTGGACCGACCAGATCCTGTATCGGCTCTGAGTTTTTCGGAGGGACAAAAGCCGGCCCCAAACAAGACCGGCGCGCCTCTCGAACGTGCCTGAACTTCCCCAATCGCGCCGGCCCGGCTTTGCCCGGACCGGTGCGTTTTGCGTTTTTGCATCTGCGAAAAAAAGCAGCGTCTTTGCGGAACTAGCCGTTGGCTCGCGGCTTATCCCCTTCGGATCGGAGGCATGCGATGCTGGTCGAGCGTGGACTACAGACTATGAACGTGGAGATTGTGAGCGAGGCGTATGCCATCGCCGCAAATTATCTGCGCAGAGCCGGCGCGCTCCCCGATACGCTCGTCACCGATGAGCGGCTGCTGAAGATCATCGTGCAGCTGTTCCAGCACGGCGAATTCAACAAGATCAGGCTTGCCAACAAGGCGATCGTCAAATTCGAGGCCGCCTTCGAGGCGGAAGCGCGTGCCTGACAGCATTCCCCAAAATTCAGATCAAACAGAGGATGCCATGGAAGCCGCCATCGACCGCATCATGAAGACCTATGACCTCTTGGCCAACCGCACCGCTGCGGCCAGCGACGAGGCGAGGGCCAAGGTGACGAACTACCTCAATACGCTGGTTGAGGCGGGCGAGAAGGACACTCATCGGTTGACGGTCTGCGGCCTGACCTATCTGCGTGAGCTCGACGGCAGCATCGACCCGGTGAAGGCGGGTTACACCGGTTTGTGAGGAGAGGCGGCCAAACCAGCAATCAGACCGAAACGGGTTGCATGCGCGGCCGGCCTTCCAGCGCGGTCGAGCAGGCGGCTGCCCCGGCCAGCCCATCGAACCGCCCGGAAGTCATCGGCGACCAACGACGGCAACGCAACGACAGAGAGCCGAGATCGCTTGATGCCACTCCGCCAAATCCAGATGTTCCAAAAGGAAATCCTGAAGGGGCAGATCGCCCCGCCCGACCTGCGGGCTCTGCTCGAAATCGCCGCGCACGCCGGCAAGGACGACATCGATCCGATCTGTGAGGCGCTGCGCTATTCGCTGCTGGTCCCCGGGCGCGACTATCCTTTGCTGACCGGCTCCTACCTCAACGACAGCGATCGGCAAAATCCCCGCATCATGGCAAATGTCGCGGCCATTGATGAGCTGATCGCGCTCATCACTTTCGTCGCGACGAGCGACGATGGGGACATGATCGGCTACTGGCACGGCCCTGAACGGACGCCGATCGAGACGGCGTTGATCGTCAAACTCGATACCGAAGGCCAGTTCGACCTGATGCAGGGACGTAACTTGGCTGAGGCCATGCTCGGCGACAACACCTTTTCCGATCCGGAGGGCTTTGCGACCGGGCGGCGCTGGCTCGCCGACTGCGGCATCACCGTTGATGCCACGGATTGGCGCGAATTGGCCACCCCCGAATGTGCGGTGCAGCCAAGCGCGCTGCATCGGACGCTCTGCAACGAGAGGCGGATCGCGGCTGGGTTGCAACCCATCGGCTAGCCGGCCGGAGTAGGGTGTGATGCCGCGGTGAAAGGGTAGGGCAGGCATGCCCCCCAGTTGCCGGGCTGGTATCCCACCACATCTGGCATAATTATCGCCCCCGACCCGCAAAAGCTTGGCCGGGGCGGGCCGATGTGGTAGATCGCGCCTGCTTCCAACCGCCACACAAGACCGACCGTAGCCCGCCAAAAAGGCTGCGGCGGTGGAGATATTCGCCGATGACTTCCGCAAAAACCGCTTCCGCGCCCGATTCGTTTTTCACGGCCTCCGTTGAGCAGGCCGACCCGGAGATCGCCGCCGCCATCAAGGGCGAGCTCGGCCGTCAGCGCCATGAGATCGAGCTGATCGCCTCCGAGAACATCGTCAGCCGGGCCGTGCTGGAAGCGCAGGGTTCGGTGATGACCAACAAATACGCGGAAGGTTATCCCGGCGCGCGGTACTATGGCGGTTGTGAATGGGTCGACGTTGCCGAGAACCTGGCGATCGATCGCGCCAAGCGGCTGTTCGGTGCCAGCTTTGCCAACGTGCAGCCCAACTCCGGCAGCCAGATGAATCAGGCCGTGTTCCTGGCGCTGATGCAGCCCGGCGACACGTTCATGGGCCTTGATCTGGCCGCCGGCGGCCATCTCACCCACGGTTCGCCCGTCAACATGAGCGGCAAGTGGTTCAAGGCCTCGCACTACACGGTGCGGCGCGAGGACCAGATCATCGACATGGACGCGGTGGCCAAGCAGGCCGAAACGGTCAAGCCGAAACTGATCATCGCCGGCGGCTCGGCCTATTCGCGCGCCTGGGACTTCAAGCGTTTTCGCGAGATCGCCGACAGCGTCGGCGCCTACCTCCTCGTCGACATGGCGCATTTCGCGGGCCTCGTGGCCGGTGGCGTGCATGCTTCGCCGGTGCCGTATGCGCATGTCACCACCACGACGACGCACAAATCGCTGCGCGGCCCGCGCGGCGGCCTGATCCTGTGGAATGACGAGACGCTGACCAAGAAGCTCAACTCGGCGATCTTCCCTGGCCTCCAGGGCGGCCCGCTGATGCATGTGATCGCGGCGAAGGCGGTCGCCTTCGGCGAGGCGCTGCGGCCGGACTTCAAGGTCTACGCGAAAAACGTCGTCGAGAACGCCAAGGCGCTCGCGGAAACGCTGCGCAGCCACGGGTTCGATATCGTCTCCGGCGGCACCGACAATCACCTGATGCTGGTTGACCTCAGGCCGAAGGGCCTGAAGGGCAACGTCTCGGAGAAGGCGCTGGTCCGTGCGGCCATCACCTGCAACAAGAACGGCATCCCCTTCGACCCCGAGACGCCTTTCGTCACCTCAGGCCTGCGCCTCGGCACGCCGGCGGCGACCACGCGTGGCTTCGGCGTTGCCGAGTTCCAGCAGGTCGGCGGCTTGATCGCTGAAGTCCTGAACGCGATCGCACAGTCCTCCGACGGCAAGGCGCCGCTGGTGGAAGCCGCGATCAAGGAACGGGTCAAGGCGCTCACCGATCGCTTCCCGATCTACCAGTAAGACCGGATAACAAGCGGATGCGCTGTCCCAACTGCAACAGTCTCGATACGCAGGTTAAGGACTCGCGTCCGACCGAGGACTCGTCAGTGATCCGCAGGCGGCGCATCTGCGTCGCTTGCAATTTCCGCTTCACCACCTTCGAGCGCGTGCAGCTGCGCGAACTCACCGTGATCAAGCGCAACGGCCGCCGTGTGCCGTTCGACCGCGACAAGCTGATGCGCTCGGTGCAGATCTCCTTGCGCAAGCGGCCTGTTGAGCCCGAGCGGGTGGAGAAGATGGTTTCTGCCATCGTGCGCGAGCTCGAGACCGCCGGCGAAGCCGAGATCTCCTCGGAGGTGATCGGCGAGACGGTGATGGAGCATCTGCGCACGCTCGACGACGTCGCCTATGTGCGCTTCGCCTCCGTCTACCGCAATTTCCGCGAGGCAAAGGATTTCGCCGACGTGCTCGGCGAGCTCTCCGGTGAGGAGGAAGCGCGGCTCGCCGCGATACGCAAATGATCTTCCGCATTCTGGAGGATCAGCTCGCGCAGAAGGCCCGTGAGTCCAACGATGCTGATCGCCGCTTCATGCAGCTTGCGCTGGCGCTTGGCCGGCGCGGGCAGGGGCGCACCTGGCCGAACCCTGCCGTCGGTGCCGTCATCGTCAAGGACGGCGTGATCGTCGGGCGCGGCTGGACGCAACCCGGCGGTCGCCCGCATGCCGAGCCGGAGGCGCTGCGACGAGCGGGCGAGGCGGCCCGTGGCGCGACGCTCTATGTCACGCTCGAACCCTGCTCGCATTTCGGCAAGTCGCCGCCTTGCGCGGACGCGGTGATCGCGGCCGGCATCAAGCGCGTGGTGGCGGCGATCGAGGATCCCAATCCGGAAGTCGCAGGACAAGGCCACGCGCGCTTGCGGGCAGCCGGCATCAGCGTCGATGTCGGGCTCTGTGCTGCGGATGCGGCCTACGACCATGCCGGTCATTTCCGCCGCATCCGCGACAAGCGCCCGCATGTGATCCTGAAGCTGGCGGTCTCGCCCGACGACAAGATCGGGGCGGCCGGCGGCAAGCCGGTCGCGATCACGGGAGAGGCCGCGCGCGACCGCGTGCACCTGTTGCGCGCGCAGAGCGACGCGATTTTGGTCGGCATCGGCACGGTGCTGTCGGACGATCCGCTGTTGACGTGCCGGTTACCGGGCATGGAGGCGCGCTCGCCGGTACGAGTGGTGCTCGACCGCAATTTACGTATTCCGACGTCGAGCCAACTCGTTCATTCAGCGCGCGAGACGCCGCTTTGGGTGATCGGCTCCGAGCTCGCGGAAGCGGCCGCGGCTACGCGGCTTGGTGCGGCCGGTGCCCAGGTCCTGCGCATGCCGCCCGGCAGCACGCCGGGGTTCGATCTTCCTGCGGTGCTGCACGCGCTGGCCGAGAAGGGCATCACGCGGCTGATGGTCGAGGGCGGCAGCCACGTGGCGTCGTCGTTTGTTGCGTGGGATCTTGCTGATGAGATCTGGTTATTCCGTGGGTCTGAAACGATAGGAACCGATGGCGTCAAGGCCTTGGACGGACTACCTCTCAGCTCAGTCACGCATTCGAAATACTATCGCATTCATGCTAGCGAAACATTCGACAGGGATACTCTCACCATCTACGAGCGCGCTTAATGTTCACCGGCATTGTCACCGATATCGGCGAGATCGTCGGCTTCACGCCGACGGCGCAGGGCCAGTTGCATCGCTTGCGCATCGCCTGCCGCTACGATCGTGCGACCATCGCTGATGGCGCGTCGATCGCCTGCAATGGCGTCTGCCTGACGGTGGTGGCTTCCGGCGTTGAAAGCGGCAAAACCTGGTTCGACGTCGACGCCGCGGCGGAGACGCTGGCGCTGACGACGGCCAAGCACTGGAAGACCGGCACGAAGCTCAACCTCGAGCGCGCGCTGAAAATCGGTGACGAGCTCGGCGGCCATATCGTCGCAGGCCACGCCGACGGGATCGCGACGCTTCTCAGCCGCGAGGACTTGCCTGACATGGCGCGGTTCGAGCTAAAGACCACGCGCGAGCTTGCGCGCTTCATCGCGACCAAGGGCTCGATCACGCTGGATGGCGTGTCCTTGACCATCAATACGGTCAAGGACGTGACCTTTTCGGTCCTGATCATCCCGCACACCCTCAGCGTTACAACCATCGGTGCCTGGCGCGCCGGGGACGAGGTCAATATCGAGGTCGATCTGATGGCCCGCTATGCAGCGCGGCTGACGGAAATGAAGTAATGGCACGGCCGTCATGCGGCGGCGATAGTGTCTTTTGAACTTGGCTTAACCGCTTGCGGCGACTACATAACGCGCCGACCTCAGTAAAACGGATTGAACGATGGCAGACGCGCGGCGCGCACCCCTGAACGACCAGACCGACATTTCGGGCGCGCGTGCGCTGATTGTCGAAGCGCGCTTCTACGACGACCTCCAGGATGCGCTTCTGGAAGGCGCGGTCGCCGAGCTGAAGGCGGCCGGCCTGACCCATGACGTGATTACGGTTCCCGGAGCGCTGGAAATCCCGGCAGCCGTGGCCATCGCAGTCGATGCTGCCGCGAGCAACGGGAAACCCTATGATGCTGTGATCGCGCTCGGCTGCGTGATCCGCGGCGACACCATTCATTTCGAGATCGTCTCGCAGGAATCTTCCCGTGCGCTGATGGATCTCGCCGTGGCGCGCAAGCTGCCGCTCGGCAATGGCATCCTCACCGTCAACAATGAGGAGCAGGCCTGGGCGCGAGCGCGCGCGAGCGAGCTCGACAAGGGCGGCGATGCTGCGCGCGCGGCGCTGGCCATGCTGCGCATCAAGCGCCGCCTGGCGCGGGCCTGAGCCATGGCCGACACCAAGAAACAGCCCGGCGGGGCGGAGAAAAAGGCGAACCGGCGCGGCGCCGCCCGGCTCGCGGCCGTGCAGGCACTCTACCAGATGGATATTGCGGGCGCCGGCATCAATGACATCTTCGCCGAGTTCGAGAGCCATTGGCTCGGCAACGAGGTCGAAGGCGACAAATATCTGCCGGCGGAAGCGGCCTTCTTTCGCGACGTCGTCTCGGGCGTCGTGCGTGACCAGAAAAAGCTCGATCCCCTGATCGACGAGGCGCTCTCGAAGGGCTGGCCTCTGAAGCGCATCGAGGCGATCCTGCGCGCGGTGCTGCGGGCAGGGGCCTACGAGTTGGAGCATCGCAAGGACGTGCCGGGCCGCGTCGTGGTCTCTGAATATGTCGACGTCGCCAACGCCTTCGTCGATCGCGAGGAGACCGGCATGGTCAACGCGGTCCTCGACCAGATCGGCCGTCACTTTCGCGGCGACGAGTTCGGGCGGTAGTCGTAAGTCGAGGGGCGTCAAATTGAAGCAACACGCTAGCCCCATGCTCTGCCGTCATGCCCCGCGAAGGCGGGGCATCCAGTACGCCGCGGCCTATCGACTCAGCACGACCGTCTCTGGAATACTGGATCGCCCGGTCAAGCCGGGCGATGACCGTTCGGTATGGGGCTGGCGTTGATGGCAAGCTCGCACAATCCCTCCGGCGAAGACTCGCTCATCGTGCGCTATTTCAAGCCGCTGGCAACTGACCCCGGCGCGTTCGCGCTGGTCGATGATGCTGCCATCCTGAAATCCTCCGCCGATGATGACGTCGTCGTCACCACAGACGCCGTGGTCGAAGGCGTGCACTATCTTGCCGACGACCCGCCCGGTACGATCGCTCGCAAAGCGCTCCGGGTGAACCTGTCCGACCTTGCGGCAAAGGGTACCACGCCGGCGGGCTTCGTGCTGACGCTGGCGCTCCGCAGCAAGGACGATGCCTGGCTGAAGCCATTTGCCGATGCTCTGGGTGAGGACGCCAATAGCTTCGCGTGCCCATTGCTCGGCGGCGACACAGTCTCGACGCCCGGGCCGCAGATGATCTCGATTACAGCCTTCGGCCGCGTGCCGTCGGGGCGGATGGTCGGCCGCACCGGTGCCAAAGCCGGCGACCGCATCATGGTGACCGGCACGATCGGCGATGCCGCACTCGGCCTCGATGTGCTCAAGGGCGGTGTTGCCGCGAACGTGCTCGCATCAGATCCGGCAGCACGGGATATCCTGGTCGCACGCTACCGCGTCCCGCAACCACGCAACGCGCTGGCAAAGGCGGTGCGCGACTGTGCGAGCGCTGCGATGGATGTCTCTGACGGGCTTGCCGGCGATCTCGCCAAGCTCTGTGCAGCTTCAGGCGTGTCAGCCACGATCGATTCGGCCAGCGTGCCGCTGTCGGCGCCGGCCGCCGGCCTCGTTGCGCGTGGCGCCGTCGGGATCGACGCGCTGCTATCCGGTGGCGACGACTACGAGCTTCTATGCACTGTTCCTGAGGCGCGTTGTACCGACCTGATTGCGGCCGGACGGACGGTTGGCGTGGCCGTGACCGCCATTGGAACGATAGTGCCGGGAAATGAGGCACCGCGCTTCCTGGATGGCGAGGGCCGGGAACTGGTCCTCAAGCGGTTGTCCTACAGTCACTTCTAGCAATTTCCGCGAAACGGACGCCTACGACCTAAGGACCTGCCGAGATCAACGATTTTCGCGCCTCCGACGTTGCACGGGCATGGCGATTTTGGCAAGGTCCCCGCCCATCGGGGCTGCTCCTTTTGGGGAGGCGCGGTCCCGCTTTAAAGGCGCCACTCCGTCACGACGGGAAAAAATCGGCGCTGGGGGTACATCAAGGATCTGAGGCAAAATTCACATGACAGCATTATGGTTGATAGTGCTCTGCGGAGTGCTCTCTGTCGTCTACGCGATCTGGGCGACGTCTTCGGTGTTGGGTGCGGATGCGGGCTCGCCTCGCATGCAGGAAATCGCCGGAGCGGTCCGTGAGGGCGCGCAGGCCTATCTGCGACGCCAGTACACGACGATCGGCATCGTCGGCATCGTCATCTTCGTGCTGCTCGCCTATTTCCTGGGTATCTACGTCGGCGTCGGCTTTGCCATCGGCGCCATCCTGTCGGGGGCGGCCGGCTTCATCGGCATGAATGTCTCGGTCCGCGCCAATGTGCGCACCGCCCAGGCTGCGACGACGTCGCTGGCCGGCGGTCTCGAGCTCGCCTTCAAGGCGGGCGCCATCACCGGCCTTCTGGTGGCGGGCCTCGCGCTCCTCGGCGTGACCCTCTACTTCGGCTTCCTGACCTATTCGTTGAAGCTTGCACCTGACAGCCGCACCGTCGTCGACGCCATGGTCGCGCTCGGCTTCGGCGCCTCGCTGATCTCGATCTTCGCCCGTCTCGGCGGCGGCATCTTCACCAAGGGTGCGGACGTCGGCGGCGACCTCGTCGGCAAGGTCGAGGCCGGCATTCCCGAGGACGATCCGCGCAACCCGGCGACGATCGCCGACAACGTCGGTGACAACGTCGGCGACTGCGCCGGCATGGCCGCCGACCTGTTCGAGACCTATGCGGTGACTGCGGTCGCCACCATGGTTCTGGCGGCGATCTTCTTCGCCAAGACGCCGATCCTCGCCAGCATGATGACGCTGCCGCTCGCGATCGGCGGCATCTGCATCATCACCTCGATCATCGGCACCTTCTTCGTGAAGCTCGGGCCGAGCCAGTCGATCATGGGTGCGCTCTACAAGGGCCTGATCGCGACCGGCGTCCTGTCGCTGATCGGCATCGCCGGCGTGATCTACTACCTGATCGGCTTCGGCAAGCTCGAGGGCGTCGACTACACCGGCGCAGCTCTGTTCGAATGCGGCGTGGTCGGCCTCGTCGTGACCGCGCTGATCATCTGGATCACCGAGTACTACACCGGCACCGACTATCGGCCGGTGAAGTCGATCGCCCAGGCCTCGGTGACGGGCCACGGCACCAACGTGATCCAGGGTCTCGCGGTCTCGATGGAAGCAACCGCGCTGCCCGCGATCGTCATCATCGCCGGCATCCTCGTCACCTACAGCCTTGCCGGCCTGTTCGGCATCGCGATCGCGACCGCCACCATGCTGGCGCTCGCCGGCATGGTCGTCGCGCTCGACGCCTTCGGCCCGGTGACCGACAACGCCGGCGGCATCGCTGAGATGGCGGGTCTGCCCAAGGAGGTGCGCAAGTCGACCGATGCGCTCGACGCGGTCGGCAACACCACCAAGGCGGTAACCAAGGGCTACGCGATCGGCTCCGCCGGTCTCGGCGCCCTGGTGCTGTTCGCGGCCTATAACCAGGACCTCAAGTTCTTCGTTGCGGGGTCGGCGGAGCACCCCTACTTCGCGGGCGTCAATCCGGACTTCTCGCTGAACAATCCCTACGTGGTGGTGGGGCTGCTGTTTGGTGGTCTGTTGCCGTACCTGTTCGGCGCGATGGGCATGACCGCTGTGGGCCGTGCGGCCGGCGCGATCGTGGAAGAGGTGCGTCGCCAGTTCCGCGAGAAGCCGGGGATCATGCAGGGCACCGACAAGCCGGACTACGGCAAGGCGGTCGACTTGCTGACCAAGGCGGCGATCAAGGAGATGATCATCCCGTCGCTGCTGCCGGTGCTCTCGCCGATCGTGGTCTACTTCCTGATCTATGCGATCGCGGGAGGCGGCGCGGCCGGCAAGTCGGCAGCGTTCTCGGCGGTCGGCGCCATGCTGCTCGGCGTGATCGTGACCGGCCTGTTCGTCGCGATTTCGATGACCTCGGGCGGCGGCGCCTGGGACAACGCCAAGAAGTACATCGAGGACGGCCATTTCGGCGGCAAGGGCTCCGACGCCCACAAGTCCGCCGTGACCGGCGACACCGTTGGCGACCCCTACAAGGACACGGCCGGCCCCGCGGTCAACCCGATGATCAAGATCACCAACATCGTGGCGCTGCTGCTGCTGGCGATCCTCGCCCACTGAGCGGTGTCAGCCACCGCATGAACAAAACCCCGCGGCACAAGCCGCGGGGTTTTTGTTTGAGCTTGTCACGTCATTCCGGGTTCGATGCTTCGCATCGCCCCGGAATGACGCTGCGCGCCTACTGCACATCCATCTGCAAGCCTTCCTTCGCGATGATGCCTGCAAACTTCTTCGTTTCGGCATCGACGAAGTTTGGCAAGCTCAGGGGCGCTGTCGCGCATGGTCGGAAGGCTGGGTGCGAGCTCGCTGCGCTCCGGCGTGGTGACGCAGAGCCCGTTGAGCGCGCCGTTCTGCACCTGCGGCAGGCTCGGATAGAGATTGTCGAACAGGATCTGGATGTCGCCGGCGAGCGCGGCCTGGAGCGCGGGGCCGGCGCCGCGGAACGGGATGTGCGTCATCTTCAGCCCGGTGAGCTGGAGAAACCAGGCGCCGGTGAGGTGAGGGCTCTGGCCGACGCCGGAGGAGGCGTAGCTGAAATTGTCCGGATTGGCCTTGAGGAAGTCGATCAGCTCTCCGATCGACTTGATGCCGGTCTTCGGATGCGCCGAGACGATGTTCGGGATCCGGATCATGTTGGAGACCGCCTGGAGCTGGTCGGCCTTGTAGCTGAGGTTCTTGAAGATGCTGTAGGCGATCGCGTTGGGGCCGGGATTGCCGATCAGGATGGTGTGGCCATCCGCTTTTGCGCGTGCAGCTTCGGCGGTGCCGACCCATGACGTCGGTCGAGCCGCCGGCAGCAGCCGGCACGATGATGCGGATGTTCTCGGTGGGCTTCCAGTCCGCAAGGCTCGTGCGCGGCAGGATCGGCGCCGTCGACAGGGCTGCCGCGCCGGTAAGCACGCGCCGGCGGGAAAAGGATGTCCTGGTCACGAATCCGCTCCCTGCTTCTTGTTTTGCAGGGAGCGTAGGGAACGCTGGGCACAACCGCACGCAACGTGGAGCGGCACGACGCCGCAACCTGACCTCAGTTGAAGCTGAGCAGCTTGAACAGTGGCGTGAGGTAGTTGAGCTCCTGGCCCGAGGTCGGCGTGGTGCGGCTGATGAAGTCGAAAATCTTGCCGTCCTGCATGCCGTAGTTGGCAAGCCGGCGTACGCGCCGGTTCTTGTCGAAGTAGATCGCGATGACGCGCTGGTCGACCACGCTCTGGTTCATGAAGGCGACGGGACGCTCAGAGCGCTGGGAGATGTAGTAGAACACCTCGCCGTCGAGAGTTGCGACGGTGGAGGGCGTGCCCATCACGATCAACACCTGATCCTGGCTTGCGCCGAGCGGAATCTGCTCGAGCGCACCGGGCGGCAGGATGTAGCCCTTTTGGAACTGCTCGCCGGTGCAGGCGGCAAGCGCGATGCTGACGAGCGCCGCGGCGGCGACGGCGCGCCAGCGCGCGTAACGGCTGCGCTCCGTGGCTCCGTGGTAGCTGGTCTGGCTCAAATTGGTCATTCTCGGAACTATCCCGTCCCCTTGCGTCGCGCGAGGCGCTGAAGTACCGGGCAGACGCGGCGAGCGCAACCCGCGCGCGCACGCTTGTGGAACCCACAATGCTCTGGCCGTTCAAACACTTCAGGAAACCCCGGCTAGCCCCGCGCGGCACCATTGAGACCATCTATGGCATGATCGTGACGCAGGCGCGAGAACCCATGTTTTACCGTGACCTGGCCGTCCCGGACACGGTTGACGGCCGATTCGACCTGCTTCTCCTGCATTTGTGGCTCCTGCTGCGCCGGCTGCGGGCAGCTTCCGACGCCACCGAGCTGTCGCAGGCGCTGTTCGACCGCTTTTGCGAGGACATGGACGATAATCTGCGGGAGATGGGCGTCGGGGATCAGACCGTTCCCAAGCGCATGCGGGCCTTTGGAGAGGCCTTTTATGGCCGGGCGCGGGCCTACGACCAGGCCATGGACGAGGGCGGCGAGGCGCTGGCATCGGCGTTCTGCAAGAATATCTTGAATGGGACTGAAAGCGCGCAGGCGCGACGGCTTGCGGCCTATGCCAGGGCCACGGAGGCTGATCTCGCCCGGACCGACCAGGGCGCGCTGCTGCGCGGATCGTTCGCGTTTCCACCGCCGCCAGGGGAGCATGTGGCGCCATGACCAGACCAAATGCCGGACCCGGGACCGATCCGTGGCGCGTGCCGGTGATCGTGGCGCAGATCCCGGACACTGGCCTGCATCGCCAGATCGAGGCATCGAGCCGCGAGCGCGAGGCCATAGCCGAGGTCGCTGGGGTTCGCGAGGTCCTCTCCGCCCAGGCCTCATTCGACGTGTCCCCGAAGAGCGGCGGGCGTGTGCATGTCACCGGCAACGTCCGGGCGCGAATCGGCCAGACCTGCGTGGTGACGCTCGACCCGATCGAGAGCGAAATCGACGAGGAGATCGACCTGATGTTCGCCCCCGAAGCCGAGGCGCGGCGACTGGCTGACCTCATCGAGGAGGGACAGGACAGCGACGACGCGCAGGCTGTCCCGGAGCCGCCGGAGGCGATCATCGCGGGCGTCATCGACCTCGGCCGGCTGGCGACGGACGCCCTCTTTCTGGGCATCGACCCCTATCCGCGTAAGCCGGGTGCGGTGTTCGAAGCGCAGGTGACGGCCCCTGATCCCGAAGATCACCCCTTTGCGGCCTTGAAGGCGCTCCGGGACAAGCCCAAACGCAAATGAGGGCAAATAACTGTGCGGCGCGGGCGGGTTCGCTTTGCGATGTGCATGAATGGTTTGCCTCGTCAGGTTGAAAGATTGCCTCATCGGTTTGATTTCATGGCCATTTTATCGCCAGGGCGGGGCCAATCCCGGGATCGCCCGGGATGTAAAAGGCTGGGGTCAAGAGGTTGTTTCGACGCGGGGAAACGCTATTGTCGCGGCCCGGTCCGGGTGCGTGTGTGGCGCCTGGCCGATCGCTGTTGATGATGGCGAACCCATTTCGCGGCCCCGCGAGTTTCTAGACCGCACGAGACCAGGTTTCCGGGACGTTCATGCCAAGCAAGGTTCGAATTGCGCTTGACGCCATGGGAGGCGACGTCGGCGCCCCCGTCGTCATTCCTGGCGCGGCCATCTCGCTTGCCCGGCATCCCGATATCGAATTCCTGCTGGTTGGTGACCGCGCCAAGATCGAGCCGGAGCTCGGCAAGCACCCCTCGCTGAAAGCCGCCTCGAAGGTGATCCACACCGACGTCGCCGTCAGCGGGGCGGACAAGCCGAGCCAGGCGCTGCGGCGCGGGCGCAAGACCTCATCGATGTGGCTCGCGATCGACGCCGTGAAAAAGGGCGAGGCGGATGTTGCGGTCTCTGCCGGCAACACCGGCGCACTGATGGCGATGTCGCGCTTCCACCTGCGCACGCTGCCCGGCATCGACCGTCCGGCCATTGCCGGGATATGGCCGACCAAGCGTGGCGATTCCGTCGTGCTCGACCTCGGCGCCACCATCGGCGGCGATGCGCACCACCTGGTGTCGCTCGCCGTCATGGGCGCAGCGATGGCAAGCGTCTTGTTCAACAAGCCGCGCCCCACGGTCGGCCTGCTCAATATCGGAACCGAGGAGATCAAGGGCCACGAGGAGATCCGCGAGGCCGGTGAGACGCTGCGCGCGATGAACCTGCCGCAGCTCGACTATATCGGCTTCGTCGAGGGGGACGGCATCGGCAAGGGGGTGGCCGACGTGATCGTCACCGAGGGCTTCAGCGGTAACATCGCGCTCAAGGCGGCCGAGGGAACGGCGCGGCAGATGGCTGAACTGCTCCGCAATGAAATGCAGCGGGGCTGGCTGTCCAAGCTCGGTTATCTCTTCGCGCGCAGCGCTTTCCAGGCCCTGCGTGACAAGATGGACCCGAACAAGTCCAACGGCGGTATGTTCCTTGGATTGAAGGGGCTGGTGGTCAAGAGCCATGGCGGAACCAGCGCCGAAGGCTTTGCCTATGCGATCGATGTTGGCTATGAGATGGTGCATTACGATCTCCTGACCAAGATCAATCAGATGCTCAACCGCGACGGTGGCGCGCTGACTTCAGTGCCGACCGCGCAGGAGGCTGTTTCGTGACTCAAATTCGATCGGTCGTGCTCGGCTGCGGCAGCTATTTGCCGGAGCGTGTCGTGACCAATGCAGAGTTGGCGGCCCGCATCGACACATCGGACGAGTGGATCGTGCAACGCACGGGCATTCGCGAGCGTCACATCGCGGCCGACGACGAGTTCACCTCGCACCTTGCGATCAGGGCGGCGCGCGCAGCGCTCGCGCATGCCCGGCTCGATCCGCAGGCGATCGATCTGATCGTGCTCGCGACCTCGACGCCCGACAACACGTTTCCGGCGACCGCAGTCGCCGTCCAGCACGGGCTCGGCATCAACCATGGCGTGGCATTCGATCTGCAGGCGGTCTGCTCCGGCTTCGTGTTCGCGCTCGCCACTGCCGACAACTTCTTGCGCACGGGCGCCTACAAGCGCGCGCTGGTGATCGGCGCGGAAACCTTCTCGCGTATCCTCGACTGGAACGACCGCGGCACCTGTGTGCTGTTCGGCGACGGCGCCGGCGCCATCGTGCTGGAAGCGCAGACGCAACCGGGCAAGACCTCCGACAGCGGCGTGCTGACCACGCATCTGCGTTCGGACGGCCGCCACAAGGCCAAGCTGTTCGTCGACGGGGGCCCCGGCTCGACCCGGACCGTTGGTCACTTGCGCATGGAAGGCAAGGAGGTGTTCAAGCACGCGGTCGGCATGATCACCGACGTGATCGTCGATGCCTTCAACGCCACCGGCATGACCGCCGAGGACATCAACTGGTTCATCCCGCACCAGGCCAACAAGCGAATCATCGATGCGTCCGCCCACAAGCTGCATATTGCGCCGCAGAAAGTGGTGCTGACCGTCGACAAGCACGGCAACACCTCGGCGGCCTCTATACCGCTGGCGCTGTCGGTCGCGGTGAAGGACGGCCGGGTGAAGAAGGGCGATCTGCTGCTGTTCGAAGCGATGGGCGGCGGCTTCACCTGGGGCTCCGCACTCGTGCGCTGGTAGTAGAGCGCGATCGATAAAATTTTGCCGGGATTACGGGCCATTTTGTCGACTCAAGCTCGGATGAGCGGGTTGACCGTTGTCTCGTAACCTCATAATTTTAGACGACAATTGTTCGCCGTGGTGTGGGGCAGGGCGATGACCGAGACTACTAAAACCGTAACGCGTGTTGATCTCTGCGAGGCCGTCTACCAAAAGGTCGGCCTGTCGCGGACGGAATCGTCTGCCTTCGTGGAACTCGTGTTGAAGGAGATCACCGATTGCCTTGAGCGGGGCGAAACGGTGAAGCTGTCCTCGTTCGGGTCCTTCATGGTGCGTAAGAAGGGTCAGCGTATCGGACGCAATCCGAAGACCGGTACCGAGGTGCCGATCTCGCCGCGCCGGGTGATGGTGTTCAAGCCGTCCGCCATCCTGAAGCAGCGGATCAATTCGCAGCACAAGGCCAACGGCGACGGCACCAAGACTGAACTGGAGGCGTAAAATCGCCTTCCGAAAGGATGAGGCCCTTGGACAAGGCGCCGGATGCGTTTCGCACCATCAGCGAAGTAGCGCAGGACCTCGACATCCCGCAGCACGTGCTGCGGTTCTGGGAGACCCGCTTCTCCCAGATCAAGCCGATGAAGCGCAGCGGCGGCCGCCGCTACTACCGCCCCGACGACGTCGACCTGCTCAAGGGCATCCGCCGGCTGCTTTACGGCGAGGGCTATACCATCCGCGGCGTGCAGCGGATCCTGAAGGAGCACGGCATCAAGTCGGTCCAGGGGCTCGCCGATTCGTCGGCCGCGGTGTCGTTCGGCGCGATCGAGGACGCCATCGGGCAGAGCCTGATGGAGCCCGAGGACGAACCCGAAATCCGTGGCGTCGCCGATACCGACGATGACGACTATCAGGGCGAGGAGGAGGAAGGCATCGATTTCCGCTTCGCCGAGATCGACGACGAGGAAATCCTCACCACCTTCCGCAAGGGCGGAGCCCCCGCAGCCCCCGCTGGCCCGAGCGCCATCGACCGGGAGCGGCTGGGACGGGTGCTCGCCGACCTCGTCGCCTGCCGGGAAATGCTGGATCAGGCGCTGAAGGACGGGTAGGGGCCGCATTCGGCAGGCTTTGCAGGGGGCGGGACCTCGAGGCGAGGACACCAAAATGCTGGGGCCTCGCCTTGCGCAAAGCGGCGATCCTAGCTAATGGAACGACGTTCGGAGCGTGGCGCAGCCCGGTTAGCGCACTAGTCTGGGAGACTAGGGGTCGGAGGTTCAAATCCTCTCGCTCCGACCATTTTTCAAACCATCTGGCGGGCGGACTGATCGCGGGGCGTGGCACGGGCGCCGCCGCCCCTGATGCCTGTGCGACGATGCGGTCGTGACGGCCTCGGTGACCCCGACACAAAATATCGAAAAACAACCCCATGCAAAGTAGGCGGGGTTTGGTCACTAGCGAGCAACTCTGCCTGAGCTACAACTGTGAATAGCTGGGAGAACTAGCGGCGATCGCACTAGTTGCGTGTGCCAGCATGGCAGCCTTAGCTCGTCGATTCGCGCTCGCGCGGTTCGGATCGTGGGAGGAGGAGCGCGTGAAATTAATTCGTTTCAAGGTCAACGATTTTCGTTCGGTTATTGACAGCGGATGGATTGATGTTGAGCGTGTCACGGCACTCATCGGGGTAAACGAGTCTGGCAAGACCAATCTGTTGCTGCCGCTCTGGAAACTGAATCCGGCTCGAGAGGGGGAAATCGTACCGACGTCGGATTATCCGAAGGGATATTTCGGGGCCGTCCGTGAGAACCCCGAAGGCTATGAATTCATCCTAGCTGAGTTTGAGGTCCCACCTGAGTTGGTCACCAAGCTGTCCACGCTGACCGGCGTGGATCCTGCCAAGCTCGACATCGTTCAGGTTGGTCGGAGCTACGGCAATCAGACCTTCGTGAAATTCCCGAAATTCGTTCCGGTGCGAGAAGTCGGCTCTGGCCAACTTGCATCCCTCGTACAAGCGGCGAGGCAAGACATCTCCGCGACTGCGCCTTTACAAAAGGAGGCAACACTACATCTAGCCTTCTTGGCTGCGATCGACGCGGCCGATCAGACAGTCAAATCCAAAGATGAACACGCAGCGCGGGATCTCGCTGGAGTTGTCGCCGCACTTACGGCTGCCCTGCCGGAAACGGTCGCCTCTACGAGCACCATCGTGCCTAGGATGAAACGGCTTATCGAAGATCTCCAGGCTATCGAAGTGCAACTCAAGAAGCCTTCGCCTCACCGCGTAGAAGGGGTGCACAAGCTGATTTGGGGCAACGTTCCGCGCTTCGTCTACTATTCGAACTATGGCAATTTGGACTCAGAAATATATCTCCCTCACGTAGTGGACAATCTGAAGCGTACCGACCTGGGAGCCAAGGAGGCTGCTAAGGCTAGAACCCTGCGTGTCCTGTTCAAGTTCGTTCGGTTGGAGCCAGAAGAGATCTTGGAGTTGGGGCGCGATTTCCAAGTGACAAATCGAAAGCCTACCGAAGAAGAAATTGGCGAAATCGCGACTAAGAAGAGGGAACGCACCATTTTGCTAAACTCCGCAGGCACGGAGTTGACCAAGAAATTTCGCGAGTGGTGGAAGCAGGGTGACTATACCTTCGAATTCCAGGCTGACGGCGATCATTTTCGGATTTGGGTCAGCGACGTGCGTCGCCCTGAAAAGATCGAGCTCGAGGATCGTAGTAGCGGCCTACAATGGTTCTTGAGCTTCTACCTAATCTTCCTAGTGGAGAGTGCCGCCGACCATCGGAATGCGATTCTGCTCTTGGATGAGCCGGGTCTTTCGTTGCATCCCCTAGCGCAACGAGACTTGTCCGCGTTCTTTGAGAATTTGGCGGGCACCAATCAACTCATCTACACGACCCATTCTCCGTTTTTGGTCGATGCCGACATGCTAGACCGTGTCCGCAAAGTCTATGTGGCGGGTGACGGATCGACTAAGGCGTCTTCCGATCTTCGTCGTGGTAGCGAGGATCCGCGTAAGTCGGGAGCGACGTACGCGATCTATTCGGCGCTGAATATGAATGTTGCAGAGAGCATACTCTATGGCTGTCAGCCGGTTATCGTAGAAGGACCATCAGATCAGCATTATCTGACGGCTATGAAGACTATCTTGGTCGCTAAGGGCGAGATTACACCCAAGCGTGAAATTGTTTTCCCGCCATGCCACGGAGCAGGCAACGCTAAGGTGATCGCTAGCATACTGTCGAGCACCGGTGGAAAGCTACCCATTGTACTGTTGGACAGCGATGCGGCGGGCAAGAAGATGGCGCTCGACCTGAAAAACGGCCTGTATCAAGCCGAGAAGGATCGGGTCCTTCAGACGGATGCGTACGCTCCATTTCCTGAGTCGGAAGTGGAGGATTTGATTCCATTCGATTTTATGGTGGATGTCGTTGATCGGTGGGAGCGTAAGGCCGATTTGCCCTTCAGCGACGTTGCAAAAGCCGGAGCGCCAATCATTCCGCAAATTGAAGCCTGGGCCAAAGCACAGTTAATTTCGCTAGCTGAAGGCTGGAAGGTGTCATTGTCGCGCGAGGTGAAGAAGCGTGCGTTGGCCGATTCTTCGAGGATCAATGACAGCGCGATTAAGGGCTGGAAGCAGATGTTCAGCAGTCTGACCACGGATTGAGCTTGGAATTGTTGGTTTTTCGGGCCGTCATGCTGCAACCCTCTCGTCTCGACAGCGGAGCAAACAAGCACCTGGAATTCTCAAGCAATGAACAAGGTCTCGCATTGGCACACTATTCTGTTGGGGCTATGCGCCGGCATATCCCTTTCGTTTTTCACCCTTCCCCTTTGGGTTGTTGCGCTTATCAATTTTGCGCGCGACGGCAATCGTTCGGACTGGCTTGGGTTTCTAGGAGCCATGTTCGGCGCTACAGCAACTCTGACGGCTGCTGCGATGGCACTGTTCGCGGCTTACAGGACACTTTCCCCCGTCAAAGCCCAACTTGATCAACTGATAAAGCAGAACGATCATGTTCTCTACGATCGAATGCGCAAGCGTGCCACGGATCTGAACGACGAGAAAATCTTGATCGAAGAGGTGTGCAGCGGTGCCGAACTTGTTGATCGAAACTTGCGAGAATATCTCACTGGTGGAATTGGGGCGCATTCGGCGTCGGTCCGCTTCGAGGCGGCCGTTGATCGATTGAACAACTTCGCCAACGACATTCAACGAGCGCGAGGCGAAATCTGGGGAGACGCGCGCATTCAGAGCGATCGAAACGCTTTTGTCGATCAAGCTCTCATGGCCGCTACCTTGGTGAGCAGTTGGGTGACGTTCGTGAACACCCAGACACACCTTGCCACCATGCTTATCAATCGCGAGGTGTCGAAATGGCATCAACATCGTCTTGCTATCGCAGAACTTGGCGCTCGGCTTCACTCAAGCTCTGAACTTGAAATGCGGCGCACCGGGCATGTCATTTCCGAGCTTGAGGGGAGACTCTTCGTGTAGTGGGCCGCCCCTCCGACACGTGAGGTCCACGCCACGGCGGCGGCCGATCTCGCCGATGCTGATGATCTCGAATTGCTGGCCCTGGTAGAACTACGGTGACAGTGCACTAATTGTCCTTCGCCTCGCACATGGCCGGACGAGAGTTAGGGGCTGGACTGCACCGTAATTTTGATGCGCGTCAGAAGGTGACGTCGCGATTAACATCCTTGTACAGGAGATAGGCGGCTTTGCTCCACCCCGTCGGGTAGAAGAGCTGCGGGCAATACGGGCCCATCCAGATGAAGTCGCTGGTCCAGGTCTCGTGCCAGTCGGCACCGAGGAGATACATGCCCTGGCCTTCCAGCATGTAAAGGCCATGCTCCATGATGTGTGTCTCGACATCTGGAAAATGTGCTCCCGGCTGGAAGCTCAGGATGTTCATCTCCATGTCAAACCGTAAGTCGTTGAAGCCGAGCAAGTGCTCCCAGGTACGACCTTCCGTGCCATTGTGGTTGATACATTCCACGTTTTTCCTGTGCGACACGATCGGATCTGGCTGCGGCAGGTCTATTGCCTCGTAAGGCTTCCAGAGACCGATGACCTGCGCCTGGTTCGCTCCGGCGTTCCGAAGCGAAAACCGTGTGTGCGGCGGCAGATAGGCATAGCCCTCCGGGCCAAGTTCGATCTGTGCCGCGTCATTCACGGAAAGCAGTACCGTGCCGCCGATGACGTAGAAGAAGCGCTGGAGTCGATCGCCGATCGGCGCGCGCGTGCCGCCACCGACCTCGATCTCGAGCATCGCCTGTGCGAATTTTGCTCCGAGTGCCGGCGCTGCCTGAAAACGGACGATCGTCTTTTCATATGCGGGCAGATAGCTGTCCATGATGCCTTCAGGCGGCATGAAGGCATAGTTGCGGCGCACGACGCTGCGCGTATGGCCGAAGGCGCCGGGCGGCAAGCGGCCAGACGGAATGGTCATCGAATTCGGGTGCATAGGACAGCCTCACAATCAGCGGAAGTGCGGCCGCGACGATATCTCGACCTGATCACCATCGGGCATGACAAGATTACGCGGGTGAACGGACCGGCCGCAATCCTCCGGCATCCACGATGCTCAGATACTGTCGAATATAGGCCTATGATGATGATTGGTGCCGATCACTTCGAATTGCGGTCGGACGAGAATTGGGTGTCACCGTAATTTTTTGCCGTGTCGTCCGGCGTGGAAACGGAGAGAGTTGAGTGCACTGTCACCGAATACAATTTTGGTTGGCGCTTGACGCGTCTTCAGCTTTCCGGGGCTGAAACTGTGGCTGGCGTAGTCAGGGGCGCTCCTCCAACTGAAACGGGCCCTAAAGATTTCGACTGCCGAGCCATCCGTTTGCGCATCGCCAGTCGATCACGAGCGCGCCCTCTTGGGATGGAAGAGGTTATTTCCGACATCATGGCACTTTGCAGCGAGTCGACCTTCGCGATCAGCGTAGAAAGCTGCGCCGATATCTTCTTCACATCGACCCGTTCGTCCGTGATGCTCTGTCGCAGAGAGCCGAGGATAGCTGAATCCTGCTGCTGCAGAGCTGCATTTTGCTGTAATGAGTGATTGTTCTCCTGCAGCGAGGCGGCATGTTGCTGCTGGGCCGACTGAATATCCTTCAAAGCAGCGACAACCGGATCCGGTTTTGGCGCGGAAGATTCCCAACGCGGAAGCAGTTGAGCCAAGCTGCTGACATTCGGTGACGGAAAATCAAACGGCAGTGTATAGATGGCCGCCGCGCCATTGATGGCCAAGGCACACGCGGACAGTGCCAGAACCGATTTCCGGCTGGACCGCTTGATCAGTACCGGAGCTTCTGGGGCTGCGACCGCGAGTGCTGCGGGGCCGAGTTGCTCGGCGAGGCCTTGTGTTTCGGATGTCGTGGTCACGTGCATTGAACCCAAATGAGCAAGCAATAGCAAGCCGTCGGCGGAACGTCCTCACGACGCCTGCGCAGCCCCGATCTACAACTGCCCAAAATTGTGGGCTTTTCGGATTAATTCCGCGTTAGCGACGTGGCCGCCTGGCATGCCCAGCCCCCCGGCCGATTACGGGGCAGTGCGATCGAATTGCCGGCGTGTCCCGGTTCCCGCCGAAGCAAGGTGTTGTGCTCCCCTGAGGATTGGGGCAGCCTGCTTCGAAGCGCGACAAAAGTTGCAGACAGCTCACGCCAAAAGTGTAGGATTCGGCAAAACGGGAGGAGCGGCATGTTTGAAATCAGCGGTTTCGACACGGCAGGCATCGTCAGCCTCAAGCGGCTGTCACTCACCGCCGCTCTCAAGAAAGCCAAAGAGCTTGTCGAGGATGGGTGCTGGGACGTTCAGATTGTTGATCCAGATGGCCGGGTATACACCTCGCTTGAGGAACAGGCCGCTTAGCCACCCGCCTGCCTCAACTCCCTCGCGTCATGCCGTTGCCAATCAACTCCATTGGGCGCACGCTGTCCCGGCGCATTAGACGCACCGCAGGGAGAGACACATGAAGGAACCGGGCCTGGACGGTCGCCATCGGGACAAGGATGGCGCGATCAGCAAGAAGCACGGCAACACGCTGGTCGGTACGTTACGCAAGATCTACGGCAAGGGTTTTGCGGCCGGTTATCCGGATGCGACCCAGCTCAGCGAGGTCCTGCTTCAGTTGAACGAGACGTCGCTGAGCCAGTTGCGTCGTGACCACGACACCGGGCATTTGGGACACAAGATCGACCAAGCCTCGAAGTGACGGACTTCGCGCCGCCAAACTCATCTCGTCGAAATAACTCCGCCGACACGGAATTGCGGTGACAGTGCTAGACGCCCAACTGCCCTCGACCACGGTCGGGGAGGGAGAAGGGACCATATGCTCCTCCGCCTTCCTGCCCAGCCTTCGAGCCGCCCGACGAAAAATCCTTCGGGAAGAAACAACGGCGTTGTGGATCTGAAAGAATCGATCGACATCGGTAAGCCCATTCGAAAAAGCGTCTAACCAAGTCGCTTTCATCGACGAGGTTCCTGATCAGTGCGGAAACATGCTCGGTTCGGAGCGCTCGACGATCCGCAGCACGCTCTTGCAGGCCGGACATTCATACGATCGAATTTCGTATCGTCCGGCGGCTGGTTCGCTGCGGACGAATGTGCGCGGCTGGTCGCACACGGTGCAACGTGGCCCTTCGAAATATCGATTGCGGTTCATCGCAGAACCCAAATCGTGGCGTCAGGAATGGAAAGGGCCGCCCGCAATATACCGGGCGGCCACCGAGTCCAATATCAAGCGGCTGATCTCAGCCCCGGTCCAGGTATCCTAATCGCGACGCGACCTACCAACGGTTCGGTACCCGACGTTCCCTAAGGGAACACCGTGCGAGTTGCATCTCAGTCACACCACTCATCGCAGGTCGTTCTCGGGCGGCCAGTTTCCCCAACGGACGACCGTCGGCATTGGCCTGCCAAGCGGTGGTCCGTCACCTCATGAATGACGGTCGGACCGGTGGCGGGCTATCCGCCATGGAACCGCGTGGCGCGCGCAGGCACCTCCAGCACCATTGGAGCAAGGTTTAGATCGGCTTCGATCGGTGTTCTGCTTTCGCCGGTCGCATGATGTAACTTGCAACCGTACCAGAACGCGTGAGATTTCAATCGCCGGATAACAGTTTAATTTCCGAAACAATCAAATGCTTGTCTTCGCTTTGGCAGACAAGGGGGCGGAGGTTGAGATCCTCCCGCTCCGACCATTCAGAACGTTTGACGAGAGATCGGCAGAAGCCGGTCCTCCGGGCGTTTCCTCCCCATTTTCGGGGTGGGCCTTAGGCGTGGCCCTTGATCTCGTAGTGACCTGGCACACACTTGTAGCGTTCGATGCGCCAGTTGACGTGGTAGATCGGGTGCTCGCCCATCCATTTTGCGAGTTCGGCCTGCGCGCCGACCGCACACTGCATGAGCGAGATTTCAGGCGTCATATTGCTGTCGGTGACGATTTCCTCGACGCAACCGCCTGAGGCTGCTGCGCCAAGCCGGCAGAGCACGGCCACGACGGTAATAAACATGCATTTCACCTCTCTGGTTGTTACTCGCCATGAGGAGATGCAAGTGGAGTGCCACGCCGTGTGTCGATCGCGACACGATGGCTTGAAGACTTAACCCCCAGCTTTCGCCCCATGTGACGATTCGGATTGTAAAAAGATTCCCCTCAATCCGAAGCCGGACAAATACGGGGAAGGGGCTGCTATGAACCATCTTATAGGCTACGTCGCCGCTCACCCGCTTCGTCGCTGTGCAGCCGGTTGGTTTGAACGCGGTGAAAGCCGACAATCGTGGTCGTGAAGACTTGCGTGGTCGTGCAAACCTGGCCGCGCGCCGATGTCCGGGCGGCGGAATAATCGTCCGCCGAAATTCGCCGTCGTCGTGACGTAGCGCCCGGCCTGCTTTACCGCAGGCGCGGCGCTGCTACACTTTGCAGCGGCCCCATGCATTGCCCGTGAAGGCCAACAAGACCAACAACCAGACCAATAACGAGGGGGGCCGAGCCCATGAAGGACTTTTCCGGAAAGATCGCCGTCGTCACCGGCGGAGGAACGGGGATGGGACGCGAGCTGGCGCGCCAGCTCGTGGCCGAGGGCTGCAACGTGGCGATGTGCGATGTCTCGGAAGCCGAGATGGCCGAGACCAAGCGGCTGTGCGAGGCCGAGAAGCTGCCGCAGGGCCTGCGCGTCACCACCCACGTCGCCGACGTCGCGATCGAGGATCATCTCAAGCGGTTTCGCGACGAGCTCGCCGAGCAGCAGAAGACAGACCGGATCCATCTGCTGTTCAACAATGCCGGCATCGGCGGCGGCGGCAGCCTGTTCACCAATACGCGCGAGCAGTGGGAGCGCACCTTCAACATCTGCTGGGGCGGGGTTTATCTCGGCGTGCGCACCTTCCTGCCGATGCTGGTTGCGGCCGACGAGGCGCACATCATCAACACCGCGAGCGTCAACGGCTTCTGGGCCTCGATCGGCATGGGGCAGGCGCACACCGCCTACAGCTCGGCAAAATTCGCGGTGAAGGGGTTTACCGAGGCGCTGATCAACGATCTCCGCCTGCACGCGCCGCACGTCAAATGCTCGGTCGTGATGCCCGGTCACATCGGCACCTCGATCGTTTCCAACTCACGCAAGGTGCAGAGCGGGGACGGCTCCGAGCGCCTCAATGCCGACGAGGTCGCGCTGACCCGCAAGCGCATGGTCGCGGCCGGCGTGCCCGATGCCGACAAGATGTCGGACGAGGAAGTCCAGGCCGCGTTTGCCGAGCGCGCCCGCAGCTTTCGCGAGGATGCGCCGACGACCGCCGCGCAGGCCGCGAAGACCATCCTCGACGGCGTCAAGGCCGAGAGGTGGCGCATCCTGGTCGGTGAGGACGCCGTGCGCCTCGATCAGCGCGTGCGCGCGACGCCGGAAGAGGCTTATGAGAGGGCCTTCTACGAGGGCTTTGCCCAGGAGGCCGGCTGGCGGCTGGGGTGAGGGGCGGCGTCAGACCTGAAGTATGGGTAGATCGTAGGGTGGGCAAAGCGACTTGTCCGCCGTAGCTCGGAGAGCGAAGGCGGAAGCGTGCCCACCTTGGCGCCCCGATGCATGGATAGGTGGTGGGCACGGCGCGCGAAGGGCGCGCCTTTGCCCACCCTACGAGCGGCTCGTAGCCCGGATGGAGCGAAGCGCAATCCGGGAATGGGAGCGCGCGTGGCAACCCCGGATTTCGCTTCGCTCCATCCGGGCTACGGGGGATTGATGTTGATGTACGGCTGGCCAGTCGAGCGACGCGCATCCGGGGTTGTGCGCGCGCTGAGGCGATGACGCCGGATTGCGCTTGGCTGCAAATCGCTCGGTCTCCGGCAGCGTCGCGACTCGCTTGCGGGCCAAGCGACCAGGGTCGCGGCAAGTTGACGCAGAACTTTTGCTGCGGCGGTTGCCGATCGCGAAGCACGCAAAGTCACCCACGCATTATCACGCGCTTACTCAAGCGATCTTGATCGCCAGGCATGCCATTGCGGCGTCGTTTCGGCCGCCGGTAGCTTGGTAGCTGGATCAAAATAAGTTATTCGGTCAATTGTTGAAGATAGCAAATGAAGCTTCGTCTCGCATGATCCCCGCCTGCCTTCCCGACGATTGGGCTTTCTGGCCGGAGCGGGAGGACCTGTCCGCCGAATTCATGCGATTGCTCGCGGCCGCCCAGGAGGGCGGGGCGACGATCGCCGAGTGCCTCCTGATCGCGCGACGGATCAGGCGCGGCGACGAACTCTCCTGGCACCGCGAATGGCTGGCGCTTGCGCAGATCAATCGCGAGCGCGGCGACGCGGCGTTCGCCGGCGGCCATCTCGCCACCGCCCAGCGCAACTGGCTTCGCGCCATCAGCTACTGCAATGCAGCCGCACTTCCGCTCGAGCCTGCGGACCCGCGGCGCACCGAGGCGGTCCTGGCAATGCAGGGCTGCGCGCGCAGCTTCCTCAAGGTGAGCAGTCCCGCAGGCGAGGTCGTCACGCTGCCATGGCTGAACGGTCATTCGCTGCAGGGCTACTTCCTGCCGGCGCGTTCGGCGGGCCGGCCGGCAGCGACGGTGGTCTGCATCGGCGAGCCTGGGCATCGCAAGGAGGAATTCCTGATCAAGCTCGCGCCGTTCGCGCGCGAGCGGGGCCTGTCGATGCTGGCGATCGATCTTCTGGGCGAGCGCAGCGACGATGACCTCGACAGGATTTTGCGCCGGCGCGATCTGGAGACGTCGATCACCGCGATCATGGACTATCTGGCCTCGCGCGCCGACGTCGACTTCGGCCGCGTGGCGATCCTGGCGGACGGCTGGGGCTCCTCATTCGTGGCCCGGGCGATTGTGCACGAGCCCCGGCTCGCGGCAGCCGTATGTGACGGCGGGCTGTGGGATCTGCATGAGCGCACCTTCCTCGCCAACCGCATCATGCAGCGCGATGCCGGTCTCGTCCCCGGACCTGAGGCCACCCTGATCGCCCGTGACATCGATTGTCCGGTGCTGATCACGCTCGGCGACGACGGCTGGCTGAAGCCGGACCGCGCGCAGCAGATGGTTCAGCAGGTACGCTCCACGCGGTCGGACGTGACGCTTCGGGTGTTCACCGCCGAGGAGACCGCCGCGGCGCAATCGCATGCCGACAACCCGAGCCTTGCCAACGAGTACATCTTCGACTGGCTGGCGTCGCGGCTCGGTGCACTGCCGGCCTGATGAGGAATCGCTTTAAATAGAGCCTCAGAAATCCAGCGTGACCCTCAGGCAGGCCTTCTCGAGGCGGTTCTTGAGGGTGGCGAGCTTCTCGGTGAACGCGGTCAGCTCGTCCTGGTCGAAATCCTCGAACACGTATTCCCGAATCGCCTTGTACTGCTCGGCGAGGCTTGCGAGGTGCTTCTGCGTCTTGTCGGTGAGCGACAGCCTGACGACGCGTGCGTCGGTCGGCGAGGGCTTGCGGCGCAGCAGGCCCTTCTTTTCCAAGAGCTTCGACTGGGTGGTGATGAAGGACGGATCGACGTGGAGCAGCTTGGACACCACGTTGACGGGAACGCCGTCGTCCTTGTCGAGGTCGGAGATCGCCATCAGGATCATCCATTGCGGACCGGAGATGCCGAGCGTGCGGGCCCAGAACTGGCGCAACTCCTCCAGATAGTTGTTGATCGAGGAGATCTCCCACGTGAAGCACTTGATGATGTCCAGATGTCCGACAGCGCGATGACGCGCCCCGTCCTTTCTCGTCGCGGACACGGCTTCCCTCCCTGGTTTGATTCTTGTCACCGGCGCCATGGCCCGCCCATTGTTGACCGCAAGTCTGCCCTGACGCAAGTGCAGAGCAAGGTAATTATGTCACGCATATTACACAGATGACCCGGTCAGCCTTTGCGGCGGCTGCAGTCGGTGTTGCGCCCGGGTCACAGCATCAGTGTAATCAGATAACTGATCTAATAAACTATTTTGATTAGCGAAGTCGCGCATGCATATTCGCCACCGACGGTTCAGGGGATTCTTCGGCCGTCCCGTTGCAGGTGGTTCGCTCAGGTTGCCCGCGCCAAGGCGCGCGCGTCCGAAGGCGTGAAGCGGCCGAGCGGTTTTCAAAAGGCGGGGATCTGGGGGCTGATGGCCCGCCTCGCCATGAATGAGCAACTTGGAGGTTAAATATGAAATTGGTGAAGAGCCTTTTGCTCGGTTCAGCGGCGGGTCTGATCGCCGTTGGCGGAGCACAGGCAGCCGATCTCCCCGTGAAGGCCAAGGCGGTCGAATACGTGAAGGTCTGCTCCCTGTACGGAGCCGGATTCTACTACATGCCGGGCACTGACACCTGCATCAAGTTCGGCGGTTACCTGCGTGCCGACACGACGGTTGGCGCCGGCGACTATTCCTTCCAGTCGGGCGCGAACCAGGGCTCGAACAATCGTCTGACCAACTACTGGTACAGCCGCGCCCGTATGGACTTCACCGTCGATACCCGCACGGCGACCGAGTACGGCGTTGTGCGCACGTACGCGGACATGGTCTTCACCTGGACGAGCAACTCCTTGACCGGCAGCAACGGGTCGGCGCAAGGGTCCTCGGATGGTAGCGCCTCGCTTGGCCTCTACCATGCGTTCATCCAGTTCGCCGGCTTCACTTTCGGCCGCACGGTCTCGATCTTCGACGCTCCGTGGCAGAGCTATCCGGCTGGCGGTCCCGACACCATTCCGGGCGGCAGCAACAACGTCAACGGCATCAACCAGGTTGCCTATACGGCTGACTTCGGCCAGGGCATCACCGCTTCGGTGGCCTTGCAGGATATGACGACGGCGACAAACGGCCAGTCGAACCTCTGGAACGTGTCGTCGGGTACGGCGGCTCAGTTCGTGACGGGCGTCTACGGTGCCAACGATTGGGGTGGCACGCGTTCTCCCGACATCATCGGTGCGGTCCGCGTCGACCAAGCCTGGGGTCTGGCCCAGTTGTCGGTTGCCGCGCATGACATCCATTCCGCTTACTACGGCAGCACCGAACTCACCGGTCATCCCGGTGACAAGTGGGGCTGGGCGGTTCAGGGTTCGTTGTCGATCAAGAACATCCCGACCGGACCTGGCGACAACATCAACCTGCAGGCCGTCTACACGGATGGCGCGAGCCGCTACAACTTCCAGAGCCTGTTCCCGCAGAGCTTCTTCATGTTCAGCGGCACCGGCCTCGCCGGCGCCTACCAGAGCACTGGTTTCGCTGGCATTGCTGACGGCGTCTTCGGCACCGGCACCGGCATCGACACCGTCAAGACCTGGGGCTTCCGCGGTGGTTACACCCACAACTGGAATCCGAACTGGGCGAGCGCCATCTACGGTGGCTATGCTCAGCTGAGGTACGGCGACACGGGCAAGGCGCTGATCTGCACCAACTTCGCAGCGATCGCCGTGGCCGGTTCGACCTGTAATCCGGACTTCAACTTCGCGGTCATCGGTGTCAACACCGTGTGGACCCCGGTCAAGAACCTGGCGTTCACTGCTGACGTGAACTGGACGCATCTGGACCAGAAGTATTCCGGCGCCATCAACAGCCCGGGCATTGCTTCCGCTGCCAAGCCGGCAGCCGTGTATGAGCTGAAGGACCAGAACTCGGTCAGCATGCTCCTCCGCGCCCAGCGCAACTTCTAAGATCGATCTTTCGACCGATCAGAGAACCCCGGCGGGAAACCGCCGGGGTTTTTTCTTGGTTGGTTTTCTTTTCCATTTTTCTTCTTCGTTTTTCTTCTTAGTTTTTCTTCTTCGTTTTCTTGGCTGCTTTGTTGGTGGCCTGCCTTGGCAGAGCAGGCCTTACGCGAAACGCGAAGGAGTGCCATGCAATTCTTTCGCACTCAAATTTATTTACTTAGCTGATTTACTCAGCTATATTCTCGCTCAGCCGACAAGTTGAACTGACGGCTCCTGGCTTCATGCTAGGCCTCCAAGACCTCCGGCAGTGCCCTGCCGGAGGTTTTTATTTTTGCGGTGGCTGCGAGCGCAGTCAGTCGCGCATGAGACGTGCGCGTCCGTTCGGCCGGTAGGCGAGGCGCGCATGGCCCGTGCAGTAGGACTGGCCGTCGGGCGAGGCGTTGCCGCAGAAGCAGAAGTCATCCGCGCCCGGTGTCGAGATCGGCCAGCGGCAGCGGTTCTCCGACAATTCGAGCAGCGAGCAGCGGTTGGCCTCGTCGATGGGTGCATGCGCGAGCGGCGTCTCGTCCTCGCCATGGATCGTGTTGAGCATCTCATATTGCAGCCTGCGAAGGGTCCGCAGGGCCCGCGCGGTGCTTTTTTCCGCGCTCCGCTCCTCCCGCTTGGGACCCCGCGTCAGGTTAAGGCGGCTGAGCTTGCCGATGACGGCATTGCGGCTGACGCCGATATCAGCGGCGATCTCGCGGCAGGACAGGCCGGCGTGAAAATGGCTTTTCAGTAGTTCGATGCGCTCAACGGTCCAGGTTGCAGCGGACGTTGGCGAGGTCGGTGAAGCAGCAGGCATGTTGTGATGGTCCCAGGTTGCAAATCGACCACCCCGTCCGAAATCGTCCGCGTTGCGCTCCGTTCCTCACGTCCTGCCATTGTCGCGAATCGACAAAAGTCCGTCCTTGATGGCGAGACGGATGCCTTCTTCGATCAAGGTCCGTGCGACGCCGGGAACGCTGGTGCCGTGGGTGCCCTGTCTCACCAGTTTTTCGAGATACGTGATGGTCGAGAGCGCCAAGGTTACGGGAATGCGGTCAGTCTCGGCTTTTTCGGTGGCCATGACGCAAACGCTAGCCTCTTACTCGGGTACATAAAAGTAACGATTAAGACTCTATTTAGAAACGAGGAGGAGTCAAATCCGGATCGAGTCGGTGTCCGAGGCTATTGGAATCGCTGGAGAAATTCCGAGCGCCGACGCGCCGCGCGGTTTTCACCAGCGACGGAGGTCGGGCTGCGAGGGAGGAAAGGCGGCGTGAGCTAGCCGTGCACGAGCGATTTCTCGATCACGCAATGGATGCCCTTTGAGCCGTTGACGGTCTGCGTCACCCGCAGATCCGCAGCCAGGCTGCACAGCGTATAGGCGTCCTCGCGCGACAGGTTTCGCTTCTCGCCCAGGAGCGCGATCATGTCGCGCAGCGCGCGCACCACGCATTGGTCGAGGTCCGGGTCCATCGCCATGGTCATGTAGTGCGAGGCGGTCTCGGCGCGCGGGTAGGCGAGCTTCATGTCCTTGCGCAGCGTGAGACGGAAGCGGCCTTGCAGCGCGGTCTCGATCGCGGTGACGCAGACCTCGCCATCGCCCTGCACGCCATGGCCGTCGCCACAGGAGAACAGCGCGCCCGGCACGAACACCGGTAAATAAAGCGTGGCGCCCGCACCGAGCTCCTTGTTGTCGAGATTGCCGCCCATCGCGCGCGGGATCAGCGAGGAGATGCGGCCCCAGGCGAGCGGCGGCGCGACGCCCATCACGCCGAAGAACGGCTTGAGCGGCAGGTCGAGGCCCCAGGGCATGCGGCCGACCATCCGCGTCAGATCGAGCGGAATGTTGAGGATGCGCGTCTCATGGAAATCGTCGGGCAGGGTGCCCGAGAGCGGCTTGATCAGATTCCAGCCCCAATCCTGCCGCGGCGTGACGTCGAGGATCTCGACCTCGAGCACATCGCCGGGTTCGGCGCCGTTCACCGCGATCGGGCCGGTGAGGATGTGGCCCGGCAGCATGCGCTCGCTCCTGGCATGAACCTCGAACAGCTCCGGCGGAATATGAAACTGGTTGCGGTCGGGCACTACGTCCGGCCCACCGCTGATGGTGTCGACCGTTACCTCGTCGCCGCTCTCGATGGTGAGGACCGGCTTCAGCTTCGCCTCGAAGAAGCCCCAATGGCAGGTTTCGGGGCTGGATTGCAGGTGGTGACGGGTCATGGGTCTGGTCCGGTTGTTTGCGGTTGTTTTCATCAGGACTCGTCACTGCCGGGCTTGACCCGGCAATCCATCCTCTTTCAAGAAGATTTCTGAAGATGGATCGGCCCGTCAAGGTCCGCGCATCGATAGGCCCGATGATCCCAAAGCGAGGCTCCCCTGTTATTCGTCCTGTCCAAGACGCTCGGCGTCGCGCTGTTGCCGATCAACGTCCTGGTCGAGCTCGGCATTCTCGCGCTCGTTCTGATGACGACGCGCTTTGCGCGAGCCGGCCGCAGGCTTGCGGTGGCCGTGCTGGTCCTGCTGGCGCTCGCGGCGTTCTCGCCGCTCGGCGAGCTCCTGCTCTATCCCCTCGAGTCGCGCTTTCCGCAGTGGGATGCCTCGCGCGGCGCGCCCGACGGCATCATCGTGCTCGGCGGCTCCGTCGACACCGACCTGTCGTCGGCGCACCAGACGCCGGTCGTCGCCCATGCCGCCGATCGCATGCTGGCGCCGGCCGCGCTCGCACGGCGCTACCCGAATGCGCGCATCGTCTTCACCGGCGGGAATGCCAATCTGATCTCCACCGAAGCCAAGGAGGCCGACTACTCCGCGCCGATCCTGGAAAATCTCGGCATCGCCAAGGAACGCCTGATCGTGGAACGCAACTCGCGCAACACCTATGAGAACGCGATGTTCACGAAAGAGCTGGTCGCGCCGAAACGAGGGGAGCGCTGGCTTCTCGTAACCTCGGCGTTCCACATGCCGCGCTCGGTCGGGATTTTCCGCAAGGCCGGTTTTGACGTCGAGGCCTATCCCGTGGATTGGCGAATGGGTGGGCGCGAGGACCTCTTCACGTTCACCAATATGGGTACCGATGGGCTCGTCCGAACCGACATCGCCGTACGCGAATGGATCGGGCTCGTCGCCTACCGCCTGATGGGCCGCACCGGCGAGTTGCTTCCCGGGCCCGCCAAGGACTAGAACGGGGACATAAAAATCGTTGCCCCGGGAGGACGCCATGCAGCAAGAGCGCGCTGAACCGATCGATCTCGCCGGCATCGTGGCCGACCTCAACACGCTGTTGCGGCTGAAGACGACGGTGATCGGCATGAAGCTGTTCGCGCGTGCCGAGGACATGGAGGCGATCCCGAAGATCCGCCGGCCGAACGCGGTTCACACCACAGATCAGATCGTCAGCATGGCTTCGCGCCTCGGCTGGACCGTCGGCATCACCGCCGACGATCTCGTAGGCAGCCAGTGCCGCGCGGTGATTGGCCTCTCCCCGCAGGATGAAAAATGGCTTGCGGGCGAAAGCTATGTCGGCGTGTGGCATGGCACGGCCGAGGACGCGCGCAAGCGCCAGGAGGCGCTCGACGTGGTGCCGTTTGGTCAGTACAAGGCGCTCGCCGTGAGCCCGCTGGCGAGCGGGCGGCTCGATCCGCCCGACATTTGTCTGGTCTACGCCACGCCGGGGCAGATGATCATCCTGATCAACGGGCTGCAATATACCGGCTACAAGAAGTTCGAATGGGGCGTGGTTGGCGAGACCGCCTGCGCGGATTCCTGGGGGCGGGCGCTGAAGACCGGCGAGCCCAGCCTGTCCTTGCCATGCTATGCCGAACGGCGCTATGGCGGCGTGCCGGACGAGGAGATGCTGATGGCGCTTAGCCCAGCGCATCTCGCCAAGGCGATCACGGGCATGAAGGCGCTGGCGAAAAACGGCCTGCGTTATCCGATCCCGCCTTATGGAATTCAAAGCGACGTCCGTGCCGGCATGGGCGTGAGTTACGGAAAGAAGTAAATCGTCATTGCGAGCGAAGCGAAGCAAATCCGGGATGTCACCGCAGAAACAGTTTGGATTGCTTCGTCGTTTCGCTCCTCGCAATGACGAAGCAAATTGAGGATGCAACATGAGTTCTTCGTCGAAATTCGACATCGTCGTCTATGGCGCGACCGGTTTCACCGGCCAGCTGGTCGCCGAATATCTGGCCGCGCATTACAAGGACGACGAGGCGCTGAAATGGGCGATGGCTGGCCGCAGCCTCGACAAGCTGAAATCCGTGCGCGATGCGATCGGCGCGCCTGACGACACGCCGCTGATCGTCGCGGATGCGGCTGATCCGGCGTCGCTGAAGGCGATGGTCGCGCAGACGAAGTCGGTGATCACGACCGTCGGTCCGTACCAGTTCTACGGTGAAGATCTGCTCGCCGCCTGCGTGGCAGCGGGCACGGATTATTTCGATCTCTGCGGCGAGCCGGTCTGGATGCGGCAGATGATCGACAAGTACGGGGCGGCGGCCAAGACGAGCGGCGCGCGCATCGTGTTCTCGTGCGGCTATGATTCCGTCCCGTTCGAACTCGGTACGTTCTTCGTGCAGGAAGAGGCCAGGCGTGTGCTCGGTGCGCCGGCTGCGCGCGTGAAGGGGCGTGTGCGCGACATGCGCGGCACGCTGTCAGGCGGCACCGCGGCAAGTGCGAAGGCAACCTTCGATGCGGTCGCCAAGGACCTCAGCCTTGTCGCCATTCTCAACGATCACTTCGCGCTGACGCCCGGCTTCACCGGACCGAAGCAACCGAAGGGCAACAGGGCGGCCTATGAGGAGGATCTGCAATCATGGGCGGCGCCGTTCATGATGGCGCTGATCAACACGCGCAACGTCCATCGCTCCAACATGCTGATGGGCTTTCCGTACGGGCAGGACTTCGTCTACGACGAGATGGTCCTGACCGGCGCCGGAGAGAAGGGCGAGGCCAATGCGAAGCGTGTGATGGCCGCGAACGCCGAGAAGACCGGTCCGAATGCGCCGAAGCCGGGCGAGGGCCCGTCGAAGGAGGAGCGCGAGAACGGTCTCTTCAACCTGCTTTATGTTGCGATCGCGCCCGATGGCCGCCAGGTCCGCGCTGGCGTCACCGGCGACCGCGATCCCGGCTACGGCTCGACCTCGAAGATGATCTCCGAATGCGCGATCTGCCTGCTGCGCGACACGCCCGACGTTCCCGGCGGCGTCTGGACGCCTGGCGCAGCGATGCAGCACAAGCTGATCAAGCGGCTCGAGGCCCACGCGGGGCTGACGTTCAGGGTAGAAGGCTAGCCGCGGATAGTAGGGTGGGCAAAGGCGCGAAGCGCCGTGCCCACCATCTCTCCGCGATTTTCGAACGGAAGTGGTGGGCACGCTTCGCTTTGCCCACCCTACGGCAGCGTGCGCTTACGCCGCTCTCGCATCATACGCGTACATGAAATCCATCCCCCTGGAGCCGAGTGGCAGCAGCCATTTCAGCATCTGATCGCGGATGAAGGCGCCGGTGGCTGAGAATTCGCGCTTGCTGTTGCCGTTGCGGCGGGCGATGGCGACGATCTTCTCCGCGCGGGGGCGGCGCTCGGCTTCAAAATTCTGGAAGGTGGCGCCGAGCTCCTTGCCTTCCGCCATCAGCCGGCCCAGGCGAAGCGCGTCTTCCAGCGCGAGCGAGGCGCCCTGGCCGGCATGCGGGCTCGTCGCGTGTGCGGCATCGCCGATCAGCAGCGAGCGCTTGCGCGACCAGTTCGGAAGGGTCGCGACATCGAGCGTATCGGTGACCACGATATTTTCGGCCGCCTCGATGATCGCGGGGATCGGATCGTGCCAGCCGCGATGGAAGTCGCGCAGATGCTGCTTGAGGGTCGCCTGATCCAGCGCTCGGAACGTCGCCGCGTCCATGCCGTGCGCGGGCTGCGTGCTCCACCACATCACGCCGTCATTTGGATCCGGGCTACAGAAGCCGTAGCCGAAGAAGCCGCTCTGGCCGAACGTGGTCTCGACGCGCTGGCCGATCGGATAGTTGGCCAGCACGGCGCGCGGCACGAAGCCGCCAAAACCGATCAGTCCGGTGTTGAACGGCTGCGGCCCGTCCGGCACGACCTGGCGGCGCGCCACCGAATGCACGCCGTCGGCGCCGATCAGGAAATCGCCTTCCGCTGTGGTGCCGTCGGCAAAATAGGCGATGATCGGCTGGTCGCCGCGGTCCTCGATCTTGATCAGGCGCTTCTCGAAATAGAGCGAGACGCAGGAGCACCAGGCCTTGTCGATCAGGATCTCGTTCAGCGTGGCGCGACAGATGTTCACCGCAGGCTGGCCGAAGCGCCGCTCCATGTCGCGGTTGATCGAGCCGAGCTTCTGGCCGCTTTGCGAATAGAAGTCGAAGGAATCTGCGATCGAGCCGCGGCTGGTCACTTCGCGGGCGAGCCCGATCTCGTCCATCACCTGCATGCCGTTCGGCGCGATCTGAAGGCCGCCGCCGATCCCCCTGGAATAGGGCCAGGCCTCGAAGATCTGCGCCTCGATGCCGGCACGGCGAAGCAGGATTCCGGCGACGGGCCCGGCGATGCCGGCGCCGATGATGAGGGCCTTGCGGGGACGTGACGACATGGCTTGCTCCTGGGACTGCTGCGGTGCTAGTAAAAATCACGGCCACTAATTATCTTAGTGGCTAAGATATATATTCGCTAAGATATGAGGACGGCCTTGTCAAGAGGGAAAGCGCGCGCAGGCTTGGTGCAGGAACTCGAGGAGGCGATGCGCCGCTCCTCGGCGCAAGGCGTGCTGTACGGCCAGGCCGTTGCGAATGTTGCCGGAATTTCCGGCTCCGACCTCGAATGCATGGATTTTCTGCAACTGGAGGGACGGGCGACCGCAGGACGGCTCGCCGAGGTCACGGGGTTGACGACGGGGGCCATCACCGGCGTCGTCGACCGGCTCGAGAAGGCGGGCTATGTGCGCCGCGAGCGGGACGAGGACGACCGTCGCAAGGTGTTCATCACCATCGTGCCGGAGCATCTCGCCGAGATCGGCAAGCTCTACGTGCCGATGCAGCAGGCGATGCACAAGGTCTGGAGCCGCTATTCCGACGAGGAGCTGAAGCTGTTGCTGCGCTTTGCGACCGACGCCTACAAGGGCGTGCTCGAGGCGACCGAGGCGCTGAACGGCGTGCTCGCCACGCCGCCGGAGAAGCGCGCCAATCTCAAGACGCCGAAGTCGCCTCGCTGACCGGGCGGGCTGCTATCGTCCAAAGCTAGCCCTTGTATTCCACGATATAAAGGCCGGCACTGAAATCGGTGACGTAACAGAGCGCGTTCTTGTCGACGAAGACGTCGGCCGAGTGCAGCACGACGGGACGGTTCGGCCGGGGGTCCATCCACTTCGCGGGCGGCGGCGGAACGAATGCGCCGATCTCTTTCGGGCGAAACTGATCCTTGATGTCGTACACGCGCAGGCCCGCATTCTGATAGGTCGCGAAAATGACCTCCTCGCTGTAGAATGCATCGGGCCGGTTTTCGTGCACGTTGTGCGGGCCGAAATGGCCGCCGACTTTGAGATAGTCCTTGTTCGACGGTGCCGGGAATGTCGAGATGCTGATCGGATTGGACTTCACCTGATTGTCGAAGATCCAGATCGGCTTGAAGCCGTCTTCCTGATTGTCGAGCACCGTCTCGTCGACGACGACGAGCAGGTTGCGGTTGGGTAGGGGAAGCGCGTTGTGCGTTCCGCCGCCGAACGGTGGGGCCCATACCTTGTGGGTGATGAGTTTCGGATTGGACTTGTCCTTGACGTCGACGACGGCGAGGCAGGCGTCGCGCCAGCTGCAATAGGCGACATCATCACGGACGATCGGATGGTGCAGGCCGAAGCGGCCGTTTTGGGTCGGCCAGTTCGGCACTTCGCCGGAAGCCTTGTTCATCCCCGGAAGCCAGTATTTCCCCACGAGCTGCGGTTTCGTCGGATCGGCCAGATCGATCACGATCATGATGTAATCGGTGAAGCCATCCAGCAACGCGGAGGCATAGGCCCAGCGACCGCCAGTCCAGTAGATGCGGTGCAGGCCGGTGCCGTCGACCGGCATGAAACCGATCTGCTTGGGATCGCTCGGCGTGGAGAGATCGTAGACGGCCATGCCGGCCGACCAGTCGCGCTCGTCCTGCTTATCGTCGGCGTGATGGTCGACGGAGCCCTTGTAGTAGTTCTTTTCGTCGGCAAGCTCGGCTTGCGCGAACATGTCCTTGTTGTGGATCACGAGGAGCTTGTCCTCGGCGGCCTGGAGATGCAGCGTCCAGGTGTTGTGCGGAGCGGCGACGTATTTGACGGTCTTCGGGCTCTTGGGATCGCGCACATCGATGACGGAAAAGCCCTTGGAGAAGATGTGGCCGACATAGGCAAAGCCCTTGTGGACCATGATCTGCACGCCGTCGCAGCGTCCGCCCTGGTCGCTGTAGCCGACAAGCTTCAGGTTGGCGGTGGCGTAGTCGGGTTTGGGAAGATCGTTGCTCATCGGCTGCCTCTGCAAATTCCAATACGGGAAGAAAGTCGTCCGAAGGGTTCGGGAGGAAGGCGGCCGCAGCGAAGAGCGCGACCGCCTCTATGGTTGCTTGCCTTGTGCTGCTACTTCACGCCCCAGATCTTCTTGTACTCGTCGCGATAGCCGTTGCCGGGATCGAACTTGTTGTCCTTGCCGCCGTCTTTCTCGACATTGTCAGCGGTGAAGAGATGGACGTGGGGAACGAACCCGCTCGGCTTCTCGCCAGCGAAGGCGCGGTTGATCTCATCGATCATGATCCAGCCCTGCAGGTTCAGCGGCTCAGCCACGGTTGCGTTCTGATATTGTTTTTCGCGGATGCGCTTGAACGCAGGAACTGAACCGTCCCCCGCTGATATCTGCTGCGGGAATCCTTCGGCCGGATCCACGCCCGCCGCTCGCAGCGCTGGCGCCGAGAAGTCGTAATAAAGGTCGTTGACTGCGATCGAGTAGGTCCACTGCTTGCCGTACTTGGAAAGCAGCGACGTTGTGAGCTGGCCCATCCGGTTGGAGAGATCGGCAATCGGCGTGTCGACGACTTCGAGCACCTTGCAGCCCTTGCAGCCTTCCACGGCAGCCCGCTCCGCGTTGGTCTTGGCGGTCGCGATGGCATAGATCGAGTCCGTGAACAGGATGACGCCGGCGTGGCCATCTGACTTCACGACAGCCTGGAGCCCTGCGGATTTCGCGACCTCGGTCGGATCAGTCGTCACATTGGTGAAGACGGCGGGAACGCCTTCGACTGGTCCCGGCGTCGGCCCGGCATGCCAGCCGATGATCTTGATACCGGCGGCGGCAGCCTGCTCGAGCAGCGGCTGCTGCTCCTTGCTGTCGATGCCGACGTTGAGGATGCCGTTGGGCCTCATTGCGATCGCCTGCGTCAGCGCGGTTGCGTGTCCGGGCACGGTGCCCTGGCCGTCGAGCTGGCGCACGTCCCAGCCCAACGCTTTGGCAGCCTCCGCCGCGCCGTCGCCTGCACCTTGCGCACCGCCATTGCGCTGATCGGTTGAGACGATGACGATCAGCTTCTTGCCCTGTGCTTTCGCACCCGTGGTCGGCCCGTCCCATTTGGTCACGGGAGCTGCCACGTCTTGAAGAAAGGTCTTTGCCTTTTCGATATAGGCGGCGTCGTCATCGGCGCGCGCCCAGGCCGTGCCGAGCAGCAGGACGCTCGCCGACGCCAAAAACCCTTTCAGTACGACTTTGCTCGCTATCATTGCTTCTCTCCCCGGAATGAACTGGCAGCCAGAGGCGGCCGCCAGGCCGGCTTTGCCGGCGGTTTACGCAGCGGCGTCAGGTGGCCCTGGCCGTCTCTGCGGATTTTGATTGGGTCGGCATTGCCTTTGGATCGCGTGGTGGTGGCTTGGCGACCGCACGACGGCGCTGCGCGAACGCCGCGAGCGCGATCGCGACGACCAGCGTCGTGCCATTGAACAGGGGCTCAATGAAGAAGGCGCCGCCGAACAACTGGATGCCGGAAATGCCGACGGCGAGAATCAGGATGCCGAACACACTTCCCCAAACATTGACGCGGCCGGGCTTGATCGTCGTCGATCCCAGGAAGGCGCCGACGAGGGCAGGGAGAAGGAAGTCGAGGCCCACATTCGCCTGGCCGATGCGCAGCTTTGCCCCGAGCACGCAACCTGCGAGCCCGGTGATGACGCCGGAGGCCATGAACACGCCGATCACATAGGCCCGCACCGGAATGCCGTTGAGCGCGGCTGCCTTCTCGTTGGCGCCAATCGCGTAGATGAAACGGCCGATCGGCAGGCGCTCGCTGACGATCCACAAGACCAGCGCGAGCCCAATCACGTAGAAGGCGGGGATCGGTATGCCGAACACTGACGCCCAGTTAATCGCCACGAAATCGGGCGGTAGGTTGCCGATGATCTGGCGGCCTTCGGTGTGCCACAGCGCAAGCGCATAGAGGATCGTGCCAGTGCCCAGCGTCGCGACGAAGGCGTCGACCTGGGCGACTTCGACCAGCACGCCATTGACGAGACCGACGAAGCCTGCGCAAGCCACGACCAGCAGGATCGCGATCGGCCACGAGATGCCGTATTTCACCTGGAAGCTGATCGCCAGGATGTGCCACATCACGATGCCGAAGCCGACCGTGAGATCGATGCGGCCGGCCATCATCGGCAGGGTCGCAGCGAGCGCCAGCAGCGCAACGATGGACTTGTCGGCAAGGATCGAGCGTGCGTTGAGCCAGGTCGGGAAAGTATCCGGCAGGGCGATCGAGAAGAAGATGATCAGGAGCAACGTCAGCAAGGGCAAGCCGTACACCGGGAGCAATCGCAAGATCGCCTGCCCGTTGGTCAGCGCTGCGAGTTCGGGGCGCGTAGGCTCCAGGGCGTTCGACTTGATGGATTGCATCTTAGGCCTCGGTCAGTGAGCCGCCCCTTACGCTGCGACGGAGCTGCCCGCGACGCTGGCGGAAGCGGCGGACAACAGATTGCTGATGGACAGATCGTCGGAATGAAGCTCGCGAACGACGTGGCCGCGGCTGAACACCAGTGCGCGATGGCAGACCTTTGCGATCTCCTCGAAGTCGGTCGAGACGATCAGGATGGCAGCGCCTTCGGAGAGCGCCACATCGAACAGCTTGTAGATCTCCGCCTTCGAGCCGACGTCCACGCCAGCGGTCGGATCCTCGAAGACATAGACTTTGGACTTCAGATTGAGCCAGCGCCCGATCGCGACCTTCTGCTGATTTCCGCCGGACAATAGCTCGATCGCCAGGTTTGGATCGTTGGGCCGAAGATCAACAGTCACGCCGAGCCGCCTCGCTGTCGCACGCTCCTTCGCCGGTGCAAGCCAGGTCGAAGCCGTGTGTCCTGCTGCGAGGGGATTGAGGAAGAAGTTCTCCCGCACCGACAGGCCGGGGACGATGGATTCTCCGACGCGGTCCGCACAGACGAGGCTGATCCCGAGGTCCATCGCACTCCGCGGAGAAGTAATCTCGACAGGCACGCCGTCGACCAGGATTTGTCCGCCGGTAACCGCTTCCATGCCGAACAGCGCGCGGCCGAAGGCCTCCTGGCCTGCGCCACGCAAGCCGACGAGACCAACGATTTCGCCGGCGTGGATACGGCAGTCGATCGGCCCAACGGACGTCATCGATGCATGGTCGAGTTCGAGGCGAGCCGCGCCTTCGCGCTCGGCGGGCCGTCGGAAAACCTGAGAGGGCTCGCGTCCCACGATGAGCAGGATGGTTTCGTCCGGCGATGTCTGCGTGACCATGCGCTCGCCGGCCATCCGGCCGTCGCGCAATACGACCATCCGGTCGGCCACCTCGAACACCTCGTCGAGGCGGTGCGAGACATAGATCATGCCTACACCGTGATCGCGCAGGCGACGGAGTGCCGTGAACAGGCGCAATACCTCGTCCGCAGGAAGACTTGCGGTCGGCTCATCAAGCACCAGGATTTCCGCGTCAGTCGCAAGCGCACGGGCGATCGCGACCAGCGATTTCTCCGTTCGTGTCAGGCTCTGGATACGGAGGTCCGGATCGATGTCGGCGCCGAGTCTTGCAAGGGCAAGCTCGGCCCGCTTGCGCGCCTTGGTCCAGTCGATGACGCCAAAACGGCGGGGATAGCCGAGGGTCAGGCAGATGTTTTCGGCCACCGTCATCCAGTCGATCAGTCCGAGATCCTGATGGATGAACGATAGGGGCAGGCGCCTGACCGAGGACGTCATATCCTGGCCTGCATAGGAGATTGTTCCGCTGTCGGCGGAGTACACGCCCGCCAGAATTTTGATCAGGGTCGATTTGCCAGCGCCGTTCTCGCCAAGAAGAGCGACGACCTCGCCGCGGCCCACGGCCATGCTCACCTCGTTGAGGGCCTGGGTACCGCCGAAGCGCTTGCACAGACGATCGATCCGAAGCACCTTGGACTGAGTGCCCTCGGGCGGCTCGTCATCACTGCACCGAGAGCCATCGCCTGTCACTGCGGCGTTCCTCCCATCGCGCAGAAGATTTCCTCGCGAACGATTTGGTTCGTCTTTTTCATCATTGTGCAACCGCGCTTCTTTGCGTCGCGACATGCATTCGAGCACCATTTCGTTCGAGCAGACGGCTCTCGCGAAAGGTCAATCGATTAGAATTGTCGGGTCTCAGCTTGTCAATCGAGATGTCTGCGCCCGAGCATCACGGATTGGACATATTCGAGATGCTTGGGCGCAGCGCAGCACGGCGAGAGCGTGCGTCAGGAGTGCAAGCCGCTTCCTAATCCTCGCTGTCATGCCCCGCGAAAGCGGAGCATCCAGTACGCCGCGGCTTCTCCGTATTCGTCGCCGTCTCTGGAATACTAGATCGCCCGGTCGAGCCGGGCGGTGACAACGAGAGTGGTGCCACGCTATCACGGCGGCGTCTCGCAGAGCCCTGTGGCGTGCGCCAAGTTTCCTGAACGTGTGCTAGGGCTCCAGCGAAGCCTCGCCGACGCCGGATTGCCACGCCTTGTAAGCCTGCGCGGCCGCGATCATGCCCCACATCGTCCCCAACATCATCCAGAAATGCCGCCAGTGGTCGGTGTCGATGATGAAACTTTCGCCGACGGTGCCGACGAAGGCCGAGAAGATCGCAAGATAGGCGCGCTGCCAGGGCACGCGTACGAAGACGTGGCGAAAGCCTGTGATCACGGTGGTGAAAACCAGCGCAGGATAGCAGATGCCGGAAAGCCAGCCGCCGGACATGAAGGCGTTGAGATAGGAGTTGTGGGTATCTTCCGGGAAGTAGCGGTGGAATTGCAGGGGGCCGATCCCGAACGGCAGGTCGAGCGCCATCTCCGCGCCGAGGATGTGGCGGCCAAAGCGGCCGAAGCGGCCTTCGTCGTAGCTCTGGTCGAAGCTCGCGCGCTGCTTGAACATCTCGGCGATGGAATCGAATGAGAGCAGGATCGCGATCAGCGCCAGCCCCAGCGCGGCCGCGACCAGCGCCATGACGATGATGCGCGAGCGCTGCGCATTGCTCCGGCTGGTCAGCACCATCAGCGCCAGCATGAAGCCGGAGGTCAAGATCAGGCCGCCCCACGCGGCGCGCGAGAAGGCGAGCAGGATCGCGAGTGCCATGATGGCGAAGGCGATCGCGTTGCGGAACGCCTTGGCCAGCTTGTCCGAGACCACGCTCTGCAATGAAAACAGCGCCGGCAGGATCAGGAACGCGCCGAGCACGTTCGGGTCCTTGAACGTGCCGCGCGCGCGCTCGTAGAGCGTCAGGAGGTCGTGGCCGCCGGGAACGAGATTGAAGTAGCCGGCGATTGCCGAGGTTGAGGCGACCATCGCGCCGACCACGAGGCCGCGGCGCAGCATGTCGAGCCGCGCCGCCGTATCCACCGATGTGACCATGGCGAAGAACACCACCGTCACCGCCATGTACCAGGAGGTCGCGATCCAGCTTGCCACCTCGGACTGGCCGAGCAGCGGAATGGCGCTGATGGTGTAGCCGACATTGAGCAGGATCAGCAGCAGCACGAGCGGCATGAAGACGAGGCGAAGCCGCAGGCCGGTGGCGAAGAAGGTGACAGTCGCAAGCAGCGTCACGATCTCGTAGGGGCTGGGCTCGATGAAGACGATCGCACCGGAGGCACCGACCAGCCATACCATCGCCCGCTGCAGGGCAAGAACGCCGGGCGCAGCAGGTCGCGCTACGTTCATTCCCCCGGCCGTCGCCGCATACGCCATCACACGCTCACACGCTCACGCAACTGGTACACACAACCACGGTGTCATCGTCCGGCTTGACCGCGCGATCCAGTACTCCGCGGCGGCGAAGTTAAACCTCGGCGCCGCGGAGTACTGGATGCCCCGGTCAAGCCGGGGCATGACTACGTTTCAATACGCGTTCTCGTTCTTGGTCAGCAGCGAGATCGGCGTCTTCAGGAGAATGTAGAGGTCGAATAGCACCGACCAGTTCTCGATATAGTAGAGATCGAACTCGACGCGCTTCTGGATCTTCTCCTCGTTGTCGATCTCGCCGCGCCAGCCGTTGATCTGGGCCCAGCCGGTGATCCCCGGCTTGACGCGGTGACGGGCAAAATAGCCGTCGACGGCCTCGTCGAACAGCCGGCTCTGGAGCTTGCCTTGGACGGCGTGCGGGCGCGGGCCGACGAGGGAGAGATTGCCGGAGAAGACCACGTTGAAGAGTTGCGGCAGCTCGTCGAGGCTGGTCTTGCGGATGAAGCGGCCGACGCGGGTGACGCGCGGATCGTTTTTAGTGACGACCTTCGAGGCTGTCGGGTCGGCCTGATGGTGATACATCGAACGGAATTTGTAGACGTCGATGCGCTCGTTGTTGAAGCCGAAGCGCTTTTGTCGGAACAGCACGGGGCCGGGGCTGTCGAGCTTCACCGCCAGCGCCACCAGCGCCATCACGGGAAGGGCCGCGAACAGCGCGAGGCCGCCGACGATGCGGTCGAACAGCCATTTCATCACCAGATCCCAGTCGGTGATCGGCGCCTCGAACACGTCGAGGGTGGGCACCTCGCCGATATAGGAATAGGAGCGCGGACGGAAACGCAGCTTGTTGGTGTGTGCGGAGAGGCGGATGTCGACCGGCAGCACCCAGAGCTTCTTCAGCATCTCGAGGATGCGCGTCTCCGCCGAGATAGGCAGCGCGAACAGCACGAGATCGACGCGGGTGCGGCGGGCGAACTCGACGATATCGTCGACCTTGCCGAGCTTCGGTGCGCCCGCGCAGGTGTCGAGCGCGCGGCTGTCGTTGCGGTCGTCGAACACGCCGAGCACGTGGATGTCGGAGTCCTCCTGCGCCTTGAGCGCCTCGATCAGCTCTTCGCCATTGCGGTCGGAGCCGACGATGATGGTGCGGCGGTCGAGCCGGCCCTCGCGCGCCCAGCTGCGCACCAGCGTTCGGAGCGCCAGGCGCCCGGCGACGAGCGCGGCGAGGCCAAGGAAGAAGAAGGCGGCGAGCCATAATCGCGAGACTTCGCTGCCGACCCTGGCGAAGAAGGAAATGCCGATGGACAACAGGAACACGAACGACCATGACGAAATCATCCGCGTCATCTGTCGGAGCTGACCGCGGAAGAGCTGCACCTGATACATGTCGGCGGCCTGGAAGCAGATCACGGTTGCCGCTGCGACGGCGCAAATCGCGGCGAGATATTCCCAGCGGATGCCGGTCAGCGGCGCGACATAGCCGAAGTAGAGTACCGTGCCGACGAGGCTGAGCAGGACAAAATCGGCGACGCGCACGAAGCCGGCGATCACGATCGGCGAATAGGCGCGGGCGACCTTCTGGTTGACGACGGCGAGTGCTGCCGGCGAAAGCCGGCGACGGCGTTCGACAAAGGGCTTGTCAGCCGGTGCGGCCGCGGCACTGGTCGCGGCGTCGAGCATCGAGCGTGCGTTGAGCGGTTCCACGGTCGTTCACGTCCATTCCTGAAACCCGCCGGACGCGCATATGGGCGCGCGAAGCGCGGGAGTCCCCCTTGCTCTCGCTTATCGGACAAATCGGAAGAAACTCTAAAGCCGCCTTAAGGATGGCTAATGATGGGTAAACGCGTCCCGGTAGCCGGCAAGCACGCCATCCACCATCGCCTGCTGGGAAAAGTGCGCCGAGATCCGCTCGCGCAACCTCGCTGCGCGCTGGGCAGTCGCTTGCGGATCGTCCAGCGCAGCCCCAATGGCCTCCGCCATGGCCTCGGGATTGCTCGGGGCGAAGAGGGCGGAACTCCCGGCGTCGAAGATCTCGGGGATGCCGCCGACGCTCGCGGCGATCATGGGGATGCCGGCCGCACCGGCTTCGATCACGACATAGGGCATGGAATCGCCGCGCGAGGGAACGACCAGCAACCGGCCTTTGGAGAAGCCGTAGCGCGCCTTGACGTGGCCGATGAAGCGGATCGAATTGGTTAGGCCGAGCCCCTCGACCTGCGCCTTCAGCGCCGCCATCTCCTCGCCGTCGCCGCCCAGCGTCAGCGTGACTCTCCGACCGTCGGCGTGCAGGCGGGCCACCGCGTCGACGAGGAGATCGGCGCCCTTGATGCGCCGGAACTCGCCGACATAGGCAAGGTCGGTCGCATCGTCCGCGGTGACGACCGGCTCGAATTCCTCCGGCGTCACGCCATTGAAGACGCAGCGCACCACGCCTTTGGGCTTGCCGACGATGCGCTGATAGGTGTCGCGGGCAAAGGCGCTTTCGAACAGGAACAGGTCGGTGCTGTTCGTCAGCGTCCGTTCAAGTCGCGCATAAAACTCGCCCTTGAAGGTGTGCAAAGGATAATGCAGCGAGCCGCCGTGCGGGGTGTAGATGCGGATGGTGTCGTTCGAGCGCCGCCTGAGCCGCACGAAGGCGCCGGCCTTGGCGCCATGGCCATGTATCACATCCGGCTCGAGCTTGGCGATCAGGCGCCTCATGCGCAGCCACACGAGAAAGTCGTCGGGCGATGGTTCGCGGCGGATCGCCAGCCGATGGACGCCGAGCTTCAGGCGCGGCGCGATCTCGGCCAGCGCGTTCGCTGCGCGCTCGCCGCCGGTGAGATCGTCGGAGAGAATCCCGACATGATGTCCACGATCGACCTGGCCGTTGGCGAGGTCGAGGATGTGACGGAAGATGCCACCGACCGGGGCACGCACGGCGTGCAGGATGCGAAGCGGCTGGTCGAGAGAGGGGGGCATGATCTGAACCAGCGCTCGCAGGCGACGTCGGAGCAATCCACTGAATATCGATGCCGATTAAGGGGTCTCATGGTTAACAAACGGTGTTCGCGCGTCGCGCCATGCGCGCGTGCGGCGCGATTAACCCAGCGGCAACCTTAATGGAGTGTAATCGCCTCGGTTGAGGTGGGCGACGGCGTTGCCCTGCGGGAGTGTGCGATGCGTTTGGCGTTCTGGCGTGCCGGCAAGGACAAGGCCGTGATCGAACGGGCCTTGCACAAGCCCGAGCCGAGGCCCGCGGCCGCTGTCGCGCGGGCGCAAGCCGAATCCGGTGACATCGATCTGCATGCGCTCGGTTCCGCGCTCAAGCGCAGGCGTGGCTTCATCATCGTGCCGACGGTGCTGGCGCTGGTGCTCGCGCTTGCCGGCGTCAATCTGGTGACGCCGCGCTACAAGTCGGAAGCCCGCATCCTGATCGACGGGCGCGAGAACGTCTTTTTGCGTCCGTCCAGCGACCGCAGCACCGAGGAACGGCAGGCGCTCGACGCCGAGGCCGTCATCAGCCAGGTGCAACTCGTGCTGTCACGCGATCTGGCGCGCGAGATCATCAAGAAGAACAAGCTCGCAGAGCGGCCCGAATTCGATCCGGTGCTCCAGGGTGTCTCGCCGCTGAAATCGCTGGCGGCATTGTTCGGAATCGGCCGCGATCCGTTCTCGATGACCCCTGAAGAGCGGGTGCTGGATGCCTATTACGACCGCCTGACGGCCTACGCGGTCGACAAGTCTCGCGTGATCGTCGTCGAGTTCCAGTCGACCGATCCGGAGCTCGCCGCGCGCGTCGCCAACTCGATCGCCGATGGCTATCTGGTGCTGCAACAGAATGCGCGCCAGGAGCAGGCCAAGTCGGCCAGCCAGTGGCTGTCGGGCGAGATCGAGAACCTGCGCAAGAAGGTCTCGGACGCCGAGGCCAAGGCCGAGGATTTTCGGTCCAGGTCGTCGCTGTTCGTCGGCACCAACAATACCACGCTGTCGAATCAGCAGATGGGCGAGCTCAACACCCAGCTCAACAATGCGCGCGCGATGAAGGCCGATGCCGAGGCCAGGGCGCGGCTGATCCGCGAGATGCTCCAGAGCGGCAAGCCGATCGAGGCATCGGAGGTGCTGAATTCTGAGCTGATGCGCCGGCTGTCCGAGCAGCGTGTGACGCTGCGGGCGCAGCTCGCCGAGCAGTCCTCGACGCTGCTTGGCAATCATCCGCGCATCAAGGAGTTGAAGGCGCAGATCGGCGATCTCGATACGCAGATCCGTGACGAGGCGGGCAAGATCTCGCGCTCGCTGGAGAATGACGCGCGAATCGCCGGCAGCCGCGTGGACAGCCTCACCGCCGGCCTCGAGCAGCTCAAGAAGCAGGCGACCTCGACCAATGGCCAGGACGTCCAGCTTCGGGCGCTGGAGCGCGAGGCCAAGGCGCAGCGCGATCTGCTCGAGACCTATCTCGCCAAATATCGCGAGGCCAATGCCCGCGAGACCATCGACACCGCGCCGACCGAAGGGCGCATCATTTCGCGCGCCATCGTCTCGAACACGATCGCCTATCCGAAGAAATTGCCGATCGTGCTCATCGCGACGCTGGCGACGCTGCTGCTCAGTGCCGGCATCGTCGTCACCGGCGAGCTCCTGCACATGACCGCGCCGCGTGCAATCGCCGCATTCACGCCGGCTGCAGCGTCGCGCGTCGTTCCCCGCAGTGAACCAGCCGTCGAGCCCGAGCCCATGGTGAGCGAGCCGACGCCGCTCCAGCCGGAGATGGCTTCCGACGCTGGCATCACCGAGTTTGCCGAGATCGAACAGCTTGCCGACAGCCTGCGCGGCGCCGGCAACGGCGCGCGCAAGGTGACGGTGCTCGGCACCGCGGCGGGCGATGCCATCACGCTGACCGCGCTGACGCTGGCGCGCCATCTGGCGCGCGAGGCGCGGGTCGTGGTCGTCGATCTCGCTGCATCGTCGCCGACGATTTCGGCGATCTCCGCCGATCCGAGCGCTCCCGGCCTTGCCGAATTGATGCAGGGCGAGGCCTCGTTCGCCCAGATCATCACCAAGGACAGGCTCTCGCGTCTGCAACTGGTGGCGGCGGGTCGCGACGGCTTCGACCGCAGCCTGCTGCAATCGCCGCGCGTGATGCTGGCAATCGACGCCTTGCTCCGCGTCTACGATCACGTGCTGCTCGATGCCGGTACCGCCTCCGACCTGCCTGCCGAACTGTTGACGACGAATGCCCGCGTCGTCGTGGTTCCGGACGCCGGCATGCCCACTGAGGCGCGCACCTCGATGTGCGAGGAGCTCAAAGCGGTCGGCTTCAGTGAAGTGACGATGCTGAAGAAGCCGGTGCAGCCGTCGGATGCGGTGGAGGCGCCTCGCGTGGTGGCGGCCTAGGCGAGCGCTGCGCTCGGCGCGATCATCAATCTAACCACGCAGTCGGTGTACCCTCTCCCCTTGCGGGAGAGGGTCGTTCGACAGCTAGTTCTTACCCGAACGCCTGTCGCACCTTGCGCGCGAGGTCGAACAGCATCTGGTTCTGCTTCACGAGGCGCTTGCCGTGGCTCAGCGACGACATCGCCATCGCCGCGAGCTTGCCGCGCGAGGTCAGCGGGACGAAGCTGTCGAAAATCTCTTCGTCGCTCTTGCAGAACATGCGCTTGTAGTCGTCCGAGCCGACGCCGAGATCGAGTGCGTGATAGCCGGCTTCCGCATAATGGTCGATGATGTTGCGCAGCAGGATCAGGCCGGGACTGAAGCGCGAATGCTCCGACATCGTGTAGGTGTTGAACATCGTCGAGAAGCGGCAGCCGTCGGCGACGCCGGCGAAGATCGCGATCACCTCCTCGTCGCATTCCAGCGCATGGATGTCGATGATGCGGGCCTCGCCGCGCGACCTCAGGCAGGTCGAGCGGATGAATGCCTCGACGCCGGGCTCGGCGAATACGTTCGGCAGCTTCTGCTCCGCCATCCGTATCGGCTTGACGCGGAAGAACCAGTCGAGCAAGCGCGTGATGTCGTCATCGGTGGCGGCGACGTGATAGCGGTAGCCGGCGAGCGCCTGAAGTTTCTTTTCCTTGCTCTTCAGACGACGGCGGAAGGAGTTGCTGATGCGCGACGCCGGCGGGTCGCCCGGCTGCATCGCGAGCAGCGGGCAGCCATTGATCGAATTTTGGCGTGGCAGATGTGCGAACGGGTTTTGCTGGTCGCGCCAGCGTATTGGTTGCTGTGACAGCGCGAGCACGTCGACGCCGCTGCGCGCGCGCAGGGCCGCGAACAGCGCGTCGAGATCGGCGTTGTTGGCGTGGCTTGCGAAATCGGCGTCCCACAGGCCCATGTTGAAGGTCGTATGCTTGCCGCCCATGAAGCAGGCGACCGTGACGCCGCGGTTTTGCCGCGTGCACAGCGGCAGCACGACGAGCGGCCGGCGTTCGGCATCGCGGGCAATGACAATGAAAGGCGTTGCGCCTTCATGCTCGCCGGCGAGACGCTGCCAGGGGGCGAGCAGGTCGAAGCGCTGATAGGGTGTTGCGAGGTGACCGGTGTTTTCCAGCGCGCGCCACACCGGTTCGGCCATGGTGAGATCGCTGACGATGTCGACCTCGGCGATACGGCTCGCTTTCGACCGCGCTGGCGCTTCTGCCGTCCGGCTTTGTATCGCCGCAGCCATGGTCATTCGCGAAACCTGTCGAGAAAACGGAAAATGAGCGTAATTCGGCCTGCGGCCGACCTTTGCAAAGAAAGGTCAACAAAGAGTAAGGAGAATGCGAAGGGGAACCGGCCGCTCGTCGGTTTGCAATGGGTGGGATTTTGGCGTCCGATGATCGATGGATGGAACGGCTGCGGCTGGAACTGGCCTGGTTCACCGGCCAGCACCGGTTGCGCGGACGGAGGGCAGGTGGCGCCGGTGCGATCCTGCGCTTTCAGCGCGTCAGGCCGCGCGGGCGCGTGCCCTTCCGGCCGCTGCTTGCCAATGAGATCACGCCAGAATTCCTCGACCGCGTGCTTCGCGCGCTGAAGCGGTGGAAGTTCGACATCGTCGGCATGGATGAGGTCTGCCGGCGCGCGGTGACGCTGCCCGAGCGGCGGCGCTTCGTGGCGCTGAGCTTCGACGGTGCGTACAAGGATCTCGCCACGTTCGCTTATCCGGTGCTGTCGCGCCACGGCGTTCCCTTCACGGTCTACGTGCCGACGGCCTTTCCCGACGGCGTCGGCGAAGCCTGGTGGCTCGCGCTCGAACAGGTGATTGCGCGCGAAAGCCGCATCAGCCTGATGATGGGCGACAAGGAGCAGCGCTTCGTCGTCACCGCGCGCGCGGAGAAGCAGGCACTGTTCACGCTGCTCGAAGAGTGGCTCAGAACCTTGCCGTCGGCCGAGCTCTCGACTGCGATCAACGATCTCTGCAAGCGCCATCAGGTCGACCTCGCCGCCGTCTCGCGCGACGCGTCGATGGATTGGTCGGATCTTTCGAAACTCGCGGCCGACCCGCTGGTGACGATCGGCAGCGCGACGGTGAACTATGCTGCGCTCGCCACCATGAAGGATACGGCCGCCGCGCGCGAGATGGCGATGGGCAAGGCGGTGGCGGAGTCCGCGTTCCACCGCGAGATCGGACACTTTGCCTATCCGTTCGGCGATCGCAGCTCGTTCCGGCGCAGCCATGTGGTGATGGCGGAGGAGGCGGGCTTTGCCAGCGCGGTGTCGACGATTCCTGGCATCGTGGACGTCGAGGGGCGGACCAATCTGCGCGCGCTACCGCGGATTTCCTGGGACGGCCGGCGCCGCTCGTTGCGGATGCTGCGCGTGCTTGTCTCCGGCGTGACGTTTCCGCCGGTGAAGCCGACGGGCAGTACGACGTCTTGAGTTAAGTTCGATCCGGGAGGATGAGTGGACACCAGAGCTTGCTGCCGACAAACGCGCAAGCGCGTTTGCGTAGGCTAGACCGGGTCGGGCCGCTGCATCCAGCTCACGACCGGCATTGCCGGCAGCACCCAGCCCATGCCGACCACGACGTAGTAGATCGCCTGCCGCCAGCCGGATTCTGCGATCCACGGCATCTGCGCCAGCGTCATGCCGAGCAGCGCCCAAATTGCCGCGAGCACCAGGAGCGCGATGGTACCGAGGAACTTGCGGGTGCGGATCTTCATGGCGGGAGCTTGCGGCTTTTCGCGTAACTTGCGCTGCGGGAGCGGGGGACTATAAGGGGCGCGCAGTTTGGTTCAAGCATTGGTTTCTCCGGCCAAAATGACCACGATATCAGCTCCGTCCGACCCGCATCGCGCCGTGCGCTGGTGGCTCATTTCCGTGGCCGCGCTGATCGCGCTGATGGTGCTGGTCGGTGGCGCGACGCGGCTGACCGAGGCCGGGCTCTCGATCGTCGAATGGAAGCCGGTAGCGGGCGCGCTGCCGCCGCTCACCGAGCCGCAGTGGACCGAGGCCTTCGAGGCCTACAAGAAGATCCCGCAATATCGCGAGCTCAATTCTGGCATGAGCTTGTCTGAGTTCAAGACCATCTTCTGGTGGGAATGGAGCCACCGGCTGCTCGGCCGCTTCATCGGCGTCGCCTATCTGTTGCCATTCCTGTTTTTCCTGTGGCGAGGCGGTCTGTCGAACGAATTGAAACGGCGGCTGTGGTTGCTGTTCGGCCTCGGCGGGCTGCAAGGCGCGGTCGGCTGGTGGATGGTGGCCTCTGGCCTGTCTGAACGGGTCGAAGTGTCGCAGTACCGGCTGGCGACGCACCTGGTTCTGGCGCTGCTGATCTTCGCCGGCATCGTCTGGACCTTGCGACGGCTCGGCGCGCGCCAGGAGATCGTTGCCCCTGTGCGATTGAAGTTCACGAGCGCGCTGCTCGTCGTCGTGACCTTCGTGCAGCTTTATCTCGGCGCGCTGGTGGCGGGTTTGCGGGCAGGTCGCGCCTACAACACCTGGCCCGAGATCGACGGCGCATTCATCCCGTCGGCGGAGCGGCTGTGGTTCGAGACGCCGTGGTGGCGCAACCTGTTCGACAATGTGCTCACCGTGCAGTTCGAGCACCGTATGACGGCCTACACGCTGTTCGCGCTGGCGGCACTGCACGCGTTCGACGCCGTACGCTCGCGCGCAGGTTCTGCTGCGAGCGGTGCCGTGTGGCTGTTCGCGGCGGTGAGCCTGCAGGCCGTGCTCGGTATCCTGACACTGCTGAACCAGGTGCCGATTGGGCTTGCGCTCGCACATCAGGCGGTCGCGATCCTCGTGTTGACGCTGGCGGTGATGCAGGCAGAGCGGCTCGCGGCGCGAAAGCCTGCGGAGACCTATTCGCGTGGTATCCCCGCGAGCCAGGTCGGCTGATCAGCAATAACCGTAGACGCCGCAGGCGTAGGGCAGGCGCCAGTAATAATCGACCTGCGGGCCGCCGTAATACGCCCCCTGATAATCGTAGTCCCAGGGACGGCCGTAATAACCCGGCAGCGTATACGCGCCCGGCAGGAGCGGGGTGCCCGGCAGATTGCGGATGTAGCTGCCGACGCCGTAGGCCGGCGAGATCAGCGCGTCCGGATCGGTCTCGACCCAGACCTGCGGCGGCTCCGCCGGCGCGATCGTGGTGCGGAACTTGTAATGTGGCCGCGGCAGGCCCGGCGGCAATTGCTCGACGTGTCGTTTCTTGTGCACGACGACCTGATCGGCCGCGAGTGCGCTCGTGACCATCAGCGTCACGGCCAGAGGGGACATTATCCAGCGCAGCATGGTCGGCTCCGAATCAATCTGGGCGACCCAGTATGTCAGCCGGGATCGCAGATAGCGTTAACGAGCCGCGGCGTCATTCCGGGCGTCGCGAAGCGACGAACCCGGAATCCGGAAGTTGCGGCGCGAGATTCCGGGTTCGCCTCTTCGAGGCGCCCCGGAACGACGGCATATTACGCGCCCAGCGCCTGCTCGAGGTCCGCGATCAGGTCCTCCTTGTCCTCGATGCCGATCGACAGGCGCACCACGTCGGGGCCGGCGCCTGACCTCACCTTGGCGGCATCGTCGAGCTGGCTGTGCGTGGTCGAGGCGGGGTGGATTACCAGCGAGCGGGTATCGCCGACATTGGCCAGATGCGAGAACAGCGTCAGCTTCGACACCAGGCTGACGCCGGCGTCATAGCCGCCCTTCAGGCTGAAGGTGAACACCGCGCCCGCGCCCTTCGGCGCGTATTTGCGCGCAAGCTGACTGTACTTGTCGCTGGCAAGACCGGCATAGCTCACCGACGCCACGGCGGAATGGCCGGACAGGAATTCGGCGATCGCCTTGGCATTGTCGCAGTGCTTCTGCATGCGCAGCGGCAGCGTCTCGATGCCTGTGAGAATGAGGAACGCGTTGAACGGCGAGAGCGCAGGGCCGAGGTCGCGCAGGCCGAGCACGCGGCAGGCGATGGCAAAGGCGAAATTGCCGAAGGTCTCGTGCAGCTTGATGCCGTGATATTCGGGGCGAGGCTCCGAGAGCATCGGATATTTGCTGTCCTTCGACCAGTCGAAGGTGCCGGCATCGACGATGACGCCGCCGATCGAGTTGCCATGGCCGCCCAGAAATTTCGTCAGCGAGTGCACGACGATGTCGGCGCCGTGGTCGATCGGTTTGATCAGATAGGGCGTGGCCAGCGTGTTGTCGACGATCAGCGGCACGCCGGCCTTGCGGGCAACAGTGGAGATCGCCTCGATGTCGGTGATGCTGCCGCCGGGATTGGCGATGGACTCGACGAAGATCGCCTTGGTGCGCGGCGTCACCGCGCGCTCGAAGCTCGCGATGTCATCGGGATCAGCCCACACCACGTTCCAGCCAAAGCTCTTGAACGAATGGCTGAACTGGTTGATCGAGCCGCCATAGAGCTTTCGCGCGGCGATGAACTCGTCGCCGGGCTGGAGCAATTGCTGCATCACCACGACCTGCGCGGCATGGCCCGAGGCGACCGCAAGCGCGGCGGTGCCGCCTTCGAGCGCTGCGACGCGTTCTTCGAGCACCGCATTCGTGGGGTTGCCGATGCGGGTGTAGATGTTGCCGAACGACTGGAGGCCGAACAGCGAGGCGGCATGGTCGGCGTCGTTGAAGACGAAAGAGGTCGTCTGATAAATCGGCGTTGCGCGCGCACCGGTCGTCGGATCGGGCTGTGCACCGGCATGCACGGCAAGGGTCGAAAATCCCGGAAGGCGATCGCTCATTCGTGGCGTCCTGTTCTTGGGTCGGCTGAAAAACGCGCGGCATGCTGATCGGGGCCGCGCCCGCCGTCAAGGCGCTCGCGCGCATCTGACATTGTTCGAAACGGTCGTGCTTCGCTTTGTCGCGTTCGCGAAACGAATCTTTTGCGGCTGCGTCAGCTCTGCTCGGTCTTGTTCTTGGCCGCGCGATCGGCCGCTGCGGTATTTCCGCCGCCGACGCTCATGCGATTGAGCGACAATTGCATGCCTTGCGTCGGCGCGGGCGGGCGCTTGGAGCTGAGCGTGCGCGAGTTGACGCCCATCCAGGAGATCTCGGAGGACAGCCGGCCATATTCGATCTTGGGGCAGCGGTTCATCACGACCTTGATACCGGCGGCCTCGGCCTTCTCCGCAGCGGCATCGTCGCGTGCCCCTAGCTGCATCCAGATCACCTTCGGCAGCGGATCGAGCTTCAAGGCTTCCTCCACCACCGGCATGATGTGGCTGGAGTTGCGGAAGATGTCGATCATGTCGACGGGGCGGCCGATATCGTGAAGCGAGGCGACGAAAGGCTTTCCGAGCAGCTCCTTGCCGACGTGGCCGGGATTGACCGGGATCATGTCATAGCCGCGCTGCGCCAGATATTTGAACGCAAAATAGCTCGGCCGCACATTGACCGGCGAGGCACCGACCATCGCGATCGACTTCACGCTGTTGAGGATGCCGCGGATGTAGTTGTCGGGATAGGCGTCGTGATTCATTCTTCACCCAGTGCGTCGTTCCGGGGCGATGCGCAGCATCGAACCCCAATGCGCGATTGCGCATTGTGGAACCTCGAGATTGCGGGTTCTCGCTTCGCGAGCCCCGGAATGACGACGCGAAAGTGCGTCGTCACCTATCTTCCCATTTCGGTTCGCGCTTTTCGATGAAGGCCTGAATGCCTTCCTCTGCATCGCGCGCCATCATGTTCTCCGTCATCACCTCTGCCGCATAGCGATAGGCATCCGCAAGGCTCATTTCGGCCTGGCGATAGAACGCCTCCTTGCCGAGCTTCACGGTGTAGGCAGATTTCAGCGCGACCTGTTCGGCGAGCGCAATCGCAGCATCGCGTTCGGTGCCGGCTGCGACCACACGGTTGACGAGGCCGATCTCGCGGGCGCGTGCGGCGGGTATCGGCTCGCCGGTCAGCAGCATTTCCATCGCCTGCTTGCGCGGCACGTTGCGCGACAGCGCCACCATCGGCGTCGAGCAGAACAGGCCGATGTCGACGCCGGGTGTGGCGAAGCTTGCGGCGTCCGAAGCGATCGCAAGATCGCAGCTCGCGACGAGCTGGCAGCCGGCCGCCGTCGCGATCCCCTGGACGGCTGCGACCACGGGCTTGGGCAGGCGCACGATCGCCTGCATCATCGCGCTGCAGGCATTCATGATCTCGGCGAAATGGGCGCGGCCGCGATCGGGATCGCTGCGGCGCGCGGTCAATTCCTTGATGTCGTGGCCGGCTGAAAAGGCCGGGCCGGTGGCGGCGATGACGGCGGCGCGGATGCGCTTGTCCTCGGCAATCGCGTTGAAGCTCGCGTGCAGCTGGCCAATCATCGCCTCCGACAGGCTGTTGCGCGCGGCAGGGCGGTTCAGCGTGAGTATGGCGACGCTGCCGACGATCTCCCGCAGCAGGATCGGCGGTTCCGGGGAGGGGGTGCGGGCAGGCTGGACGGACATTGAAGATTCCGCTTGGGACATTGCCGTTGGATGACGCAGATAACTTAATGTAACAGGCAGCGTGAAGCGAGGGTGGGGGGTGGCATGGCGTTAGCGAAAATGAGCGTAGCTGAGGTCGAGCAGTTTCTTCGTGAGGAGTTTCCTCAGGCCTTCAGCGGCGACGACATCACCATCGAGAGCGCCGACGGACAGACCGCGCTGCTGCGCCAGCGCTACAGCGAACGGATGCTGCGGCCGGGGGGAACCGTGTCGGGTCCGACGCTGATGGCGCTTGCCGATTTTGCCATGTACGTGGTGCTGCTGTCTGCGATCGGTCCGGTCGGGCTCGCCGTCACCACCAATCTCAACATCAACTTCCTTCGCAAGGGCCTGCCTGGGCAGGACGTGCTGGCCGAGGCCCGGCTTCTGAAGCTCGGCAAGCGTCTGGCGGTCGGGGAGGTCAACCTGCTCTCGGGCACCTCGCCGGATCCGATTGCGCATGTCACATCGACCTATTCCATTCCAAATGTTTGAACTTTTTCGAGGTAATATAACACCATATTTGTAAGTCGCTGATTTTGCTTGCCTAATTTCTCTTGTCGGGCATTGACCGGCGCGCATCACTTCTCTAGAAACCGCGCAGTCCGGCGCGTCGTTCGTGCCGTCATCTCCCCGTCCACGGAAATTCAGATATGAAAACCTTTTCGGCAAAGCCCGCCGAGGTGACGAAGAAGTGGGTGCTGATCGACGCCAAGGGTCTGGTCGTCGGCCGCCTCGCGACCATCGTTGCCATGCGGCTGCGCGGCAAGCACCTCCCGACCTACACCCCGCACGTTGATTGCGGCGACAACGTCATCATCATCAACGCCCAGCACGCGGTGCTGACCGGTCGCAAGCGCGAGCAGAAGACCTACTACAAGCACACCGGCTATGTCGGCCACGTCAAGGAGCGCACCGCGCGCCAGATCCTCGAAGGCCGTCATCCCGAGCGCGTGCTCGAGAAGGCCGTCGAGCGCATGATCCCCCGTGGTCCGCTCGGTCGCGTCCAGATGGGCAACCTCCGCGTCTATGGCGGGGCCGATCATCCGCACGAGGCGCAGAGCCCGGAAAAGATCGACATCGCCAAGTTGAACCGCAAGAACACGAGGGCCGCATAACATGGCCGAATCCATCCAGTCGCTCGACCAGCTCTCGCAGCTCAAGACGGCCGCGCCCGACGCCCCCAAGCACGAGAAGAAGGTCGACAAGCTCAACCGCGCCTATGCTACCGGCAAGCGCAAGGACGCTGTCGCCCGCGTGTGGATCAAGCCGGGCGCCGGCAAGGTCACGGTCAACTCGCGCGAGGTCGAGGTCTATTTCGCCCGTCCCGTGCTGCGCATGATGATCGAGCAGCCCTTCTCCGTGGCCCAGCGTTCCGGCCAGTACGACGTGATCTGCACCGTCGCCGGCGGCGGTCTGTCCGGCCAGGCCGGCGCCGTCCGCCACGGCATCTCGAAGGCGCTGACGCATTTCGAGCCGGAACTGCGGACCGTGCTCAAGAAGGGCGGCTTCCTGACCCGCGACTCCCGCGTGGTCGAGCGCAAGAAGTACGGCAAGGCAAAGGCCCGCCGGTCCTTCCAGTTCTCCAAGCGCTAACCGCTTCGATAAAATTCGTCGCGAAAGCGGCTTCAATGAAATGCAAAAGGGCGCCGAATTCGGCGCCCTTTTGTTGTTCGTTTGTATGCAAATTGAACCGGTGTTTTCCCGAAAAGTTGCGCCTGCATGAAAACCTGAATGGAACCCGGGAGACCTAGCCTCGCAGTTGGAAGGGCACGCGATCGGGCTGATCGCGTATTGGCTTGGTTTCAAAGGGGGCTGACATGATGTCGCTCGATAGCATCACGCTATACTTGGTTGCCACGATGGTAGCCGCACTGCTCGGCGCCATGATGGTGTTCTTCGGCAGGCAAGAGAAAAGTCCCGCGCTGAAATGGTGGGGCACCGCCTATCTCCTCGGCGCAGCTTCCGTCGCGCTGTGGACAGCCGCCGGCGACAAGCTTGGCGCGCAGCTCTATCTCGCGCTGAACGCGGTCGGCTTCGTCGCCTGCGGCATGGTCTGGAACGCCGCGCGCGTCTTCCACGGCCGCAAGCCGAACTGGCCCGGACTTCTGTTCGGTGCGCTCGGCTGGGCTGCCGCTGTGACGCTGCTTGATCCGGCCAATGCGACGCTGCGCATGATGGTCGGTGCCGGTATCGTCTCGGTTTACGCGGCGCTGACCGCGGGTGAGCTCTGGTCCGAGCGGCGCAAGAGCCTGCAGCGAAGCTGGCCGGTCGTCGCCGTGCCGATCATGCATGGCTGCGTGCTGATGATGCCGGTTCTCATCGGCGGCCTCCTGCGGCCGCACGATCCGCACTTCTCCACCAGTATCTGGGTCACGGTGTTCGCGGTCGAGCTCATCCTTTACGCCGTCGGTACCGTGTTCGTGATCTTCATGCTGGTGTCCGAGCGCACGGTGACCGCGCACAAGACCGCGGCATCGATGGATCCGCTCACCGGCATGTTCAACCGGCGCGGTTTTGCGGAAGCCTGCTCGCGCGTCATCGAGCGCGAGGCCAAGGCGGGGCGGCCGGTGACCGTCATGATCTTCGACATCGACCACTTCAAGTCGATCAACGACCGCTTCGGCCACCCCGCGGGCGACGAGATGCTCAAGCTGTTCTCGACGGTCGTGACCACAAATCTGCGTATCTCCGACCTATCGGGCCGGATCGGCGGCGAGGAGTTCGCGGCGCTGTTGCCGTGCTCGCTGGAAGAGGGCGTGCTGGTCGCCGAGCGCGTGCGCGAGGCGTTCGAGACCTCGGGCATCGTCGTCGACGAGGGGCCGGTCGACACCACCGTCAGCATCGGCGTTGCCGGTGGCCCTGCCGGCACCGAGCTCGAGGTGCTGCTGGCTGCCGCCGACACCGCGCTCTATCAGGCCAAGCGCGGCGGCCGCAATCGCGTCGAGGCCGCTGAAGAGCTGCCGCTGTCGCTGGAGAACTGGCGCCGCCAGACCGCGGCGCGGCTCCCGGTGCCACGGCCGGCGACCGTCTGAGACGCAAAGGAGGCTTTGCGGTAAGGCCCTGTTTACTATCGATTACTACCATCGTGGTCATGGAGTCGATTCGTCAACAGAGCCCGCAAGCCGCCATGGTGTCGCTCGAAGCGGCCGCGGCAAGCGCGCGCGGCGGGTTCGGCTGCATCTTCTCGACATCGGATGAATATGAGACGGCGCTGATCAGCGAGCGCCGTGCCCAGGGCCGCTACGCAGAGAAACGCGACCACCGGCCGCTCACACTGTTTGCTGCCTGCGCGCTGACGGTGGCCGGCATCGTCTTGTTGTTCAGCTGAGAGAGCAGGTGGTTCGGCTGACCCCAAGGCGCCGTTTCGGCGCCTTTTTCTTTTCGGCCGTCTGCGCTAGACACGCCCTGTCAACAAGAAGGGCGGAAACGATGATCACCGAGATCGCGCAAATCGACGTCAAGCCGGGCACCGAGAAGGATTTCGAGGCGGCGGTGGCCAAGGCCAAGGCCGCGTTCGGCCGCTCCAAGGGTTTTCACGGCTTCGAGCTGCACAAGTCGATCGAGAAGCCGCAGCGCTACCGGTTGATGGTGAAGTGGGAGACGCTGGAGAACCACACCGTCGACTTCCGCGGCTCGGAAAACTTTGCCGAATGGCGCGGCCTCGTCGGCCAGTATTTTGCCGCGCCGCCCGAGGTCGAGCACACCAATACGGTTGTGACGACGGCTTGAGCGGTCTCACACCGTCGCGGTCTGCGCCGGCGCCTCATAGCTCTTGAAATGATCGAGCAAAACCTTGGCGATGGCGACCAGCGGGAGCGCTAGAGCCAAGCCCCAGATGCCGAACACGACACCGAGCAGGATCTGGAAGGCGAACAGCGTGGCGGGCGGAATGTCGAGCGCCTGCCGCTGGAGGATCGGCGTCAGCACGTAACTCTCCAGCGCGTGGACGCCGAGAAACAGGATCAGGGCGGAGAGCGCGGCGACCCAGCCTGACGCGATGCTCGCCAGCACCACGATCACGCCGGCGATGATGGCGCCGACCGTCGGGATGAAGGCGAGGAGACCCGCCTGAATCCCGAGGATGAATGAGCCGGGGATGCCGATGATGGCAAGCCCGACCCAGGTCACCGCGCCGACCGCGAGCATGACGATGATCTGCGCGATCAGCCAGCGTTCCAGCGTCTCGCTGATGTGGTCGATGATGACAGTGGCACGCGCCCGGTGTCGGGCCGGTGCGATGAACAGGAGCCCGTCGTGATAGACGCCGGGCTGCGCGGCGAAGGCGAGCCCCAAGAACAGCACGATGAAGAAGTTGCCGACAGCGCTGATCGTGCCGAGCAGCAGCTTGAGCGTCTGGCTCACGATCGCACCGCCGCTGGAGGCCAGCGCACCGGCACCGGGAAGGCCGGTGCGCGGGGGTGAGGCGCTGGGCGCCGCTTCCGAGCCGGACGGCGCGGAGGAGGCGTTGCCGATGTCGAAGAAGCTGGTGTCGATGCCGTGGCTCTCGAGGAAGCCTTTGACGGTAACGAGCTGCGATTTGATGGTGTCGCTGAGTGCGGAGGCCTGCTCCGCGATGGTCGCGCCGCCGAGATAGGCCACGCCCGCGAGCATCGCCGCAAGCACCACGCAGACGATCGCAAGCCGGAACGGATGCGGCAGGTTGAGATGGCGCCCGAGCGCGTTGGTCATCGCGTTGAGTCCGACGCCGAGCAGCATGCCCGTGAAGATCAAGAGTAGGGTTGCGGCAAAATACCAGGTGAAGACCAGGAGCGCTGCAAACAGCACGATACAGATACCACCGACCGCGATCGCCCAGGCCAGATCGCTGCGGGTCCGTTCATCTGCAGGAATCGTCACATGATGTCCTTTGCGCGGCAGGCGTTTTTTTTGCGGCAGGTGTGCACGGCACTCTTTCGCGAAATCCAGCCAAGGATCAAGCCGGGACCCGCGTGCCGGTTTGACGCGTCCGCGACCTAAACTGTGCCTTGCGAGCGGTCCGCTCGAGCCCCGGGCGCGGATGGGGCGGTTGGGGTCTCAATGCCCTTCCGGCGGGGCATTCAGGCGAAATAGCATTGCCGTCCCGCGATCCCTTCAGTTGAAATTGTTCCATCCGGTGGGCATGTATAGGGAATCTTCTTCGGCGGGGAGGTCGGAACGGGAGATGAAAAAGCCGGTCGTCGGCGTGATCGGGAATTCCCATCGCGTCGAAAATCGATTTCAGGTCCAGATGGTCGGCGAGCGAAACTTGCGCGCCGTGGCCGAGGTTTCCGGTGGCTTGCCGCTGATGTTTGCCGGTTCAGCCGACATCACCGATATCGGTGCGCTGCTCGATTGCGTTGATGGCATCGTGCTCACTGGCGCCCGCGCCAACGTCCACCCCACGCGCTTCAATGTCGATCCCTGCCAGAAGCACGAGCCCTATGACATCCATCGCGACGAGGTCGCGCTGGCGCTCTCGGTCGCCTGCGTCGCTCGCGGTATCCCGCTGTTCGGCATCTGCCGGGGCCTGCAGGAGATGAACGTCGCCTTCGGTGGCTCGCTGCACCCCGAGATCCGCGAAATACCGGGCCGCATGAACCATCGCATGCCCAGGCTCGAGAACGGCGAGATCCATCCCGATCCCACCGTCGTGTTTGCCGACCGCCACGAGGTCGATCTCACCCCCGGCGGCGCCTTCGCCAGAATTCTCGGCTGCGAAAAGATCAAGGTCAATTCGTTGCACGGCCAAGGCATTCTGGAACCGGGCAAGCGCGTGCTGATCGAAGGTGTCGCCGAGGACGGCACCATCGAGGCGATCCGCATCGCGGAAGCCCCGACCTTTGCGCTCGGCGTGCAATGGCACGCCGAATACGATCCCCAGCGCAATCCGATCAACCGGAAGATCTTTCAGGCGTTCGGCGAGGCGCTCGTGGCGCGGCAGCGCGCGACGGCGTAGCCGGTTCGCACGCGTGTCGAGGGCGGTTTTGCGTGAGCCGTTGGTCTCGGCATCCCGACGGTGATAGGGAGGTGCTCGCGGCACCTACTTGCGATACTCCGTCTTCAGCGCGCGCAGGGCATTGGCATAGCTGAATGCCGCGAGCTGGCACTCGGCGACGAACTGCTGCTTGACCACCGGCTGCTCCTCGTACTTCGCGCATTCGGCCACGAGTTGACCGATTGTCTTGTCGCGCCTGTACTGGCTGGTGCAGAACGCGATCACCTCGTTCTTCTCGGCCAGGCGCTCCTCGCCCTCGGCCTGCGAGGCATCGAGCCGTTGCATCCTGGTCTCGCAATCCTCTGCGGTGGGTTTTGAGGCCGTCCGCTCGCCGGCGAAGGCCGGGGTCGCCAGCGCCAGAAGCGAAACGCAGAGTAGAGCGGACTTGTTCATCGTTGATGTCCTGCGATGGGTGAGATGCCCTTGCGCCTGCTGCGATAACGAAAGGGCGCCCCGAGGGGCGCCCTTTGTTTGTCGTATCCGCTAACCCACTTAGCCCGAGTAATACATCTCGAACTCGATCGGGTGCGGGGTCATTTCGAAGCGTTCGACTTCGGTCATCTTCAGCTCGATGTAGCTGTCGATGAAGTCGTCGTCGAACACGCCGCCGGCCTTGAGGAAGGCGCGGTCCTTGTCGAGGTTTTCCAGCGCCTCGCGAAGCGAGCCGCACACGGTCGGAATCTGCTTCAGCTCTTCCTTCGGAAGGTCATAGAGATCCTTGTCCATCGCCGGGCCCGGATCGAGCTTGTTCTTCACGCCGTCCAGACCCGCCATCAGCATCGCGGCGAAGCCGAGATAGGGGTTGGCGAGCGGATCGGGGAAGCGCACCTCGACGCGCTTGGCCTTCGGCGAAGCGGTGTAGGGGATGCGGCAGGAGGCCGAGCGATTGCGCGCGGAATAGGCGAGCAGCACCGGCGCTTCATAGCCCGGGACCAGACGCTTGTAGGAGTTGGTGGTCGGGTTGGTGAAGGCGTTGATCGCCTTGGCGTGCTTGATGATGCCGGCGATGTAGGACAGGCAGGTCTCCGACAGGTCGGAATACTTGTTGCCCGCGAACACCGGCTTGCCGTCCTTCCAGATCGACTGGTGCACATGCATGCCCGAGCCGTTGTCACCATAGACCGGCTTCGGCATGAAAGTGGCGGTCTTGCCGTAGATGTGCGCGACCTGATGGATGCAGTATTTGTAAATCTGCAGATGGTCGGCCATCAGCGTGAGCGTGTCGAACTTCATGCCGAGCTCGTGCTGGGCGGAAGCGACCTCGTGGTGATGCTTTTCGACCTTGACGCCCATCTTGGCCATGGCGCCGAGCATCTCCGAGCGCATGTCCTGCACGGAATCTTGCGGCGGCACCGGGAAGTAGCCGGCCTTGGTGCGGATACGGTGGCCGAGATTGCCGCCCTCATATTCGGTGTCGGAGTTGGTCGGCAGTTCCGAGGAGTCGAGCCGGAACCCGGTGTTGTAAGGCTGCGACGAATAGCGCACGTCGTCGAACACGAAGAACTCGGCCTCGGGGCCGACAAAGACGGTGTCGCCGACGCCCATCGACTTCACCATCGCCTCGGCCTTCTTGGCGATACCGCGCGGATCGCGGTTGTAGGGCTCGCCGGTGGTCGGCTCGAGCACGTCACAGACGATGACCATGGTGGTCTCTGCGAAGAACGGATCGATCGTCGCGGTGACCGGGTCGGGCATCAGGCACATGTCGGACTCGTTGATCGCCTTCCAGCCGGCGATCGAGGAACCGTCGAACATCTGGCCTTCGGCGAAGGTGTCCTCTTCGATCATGCTGACGTCGAAGGTCACGTGCTGCCACTTGCCGCGCGGATCGGTGAAACGGAGGTCGACGTACTTGACGTCGTTGTCCTTGATCGCTTTCAGGACGTCTTTGGCGGTCTTCATGCATACCCCTTTTGGCTCTGCGGGTCGGTTTCCAGACTTCGAGCGACGTTTGTTCTCGCTTCTCGAGGCGCGCGAGTGCACAAACGACATCAGGCCGCCGAGGCGGCCTTATTTCTTAGGCAGAATGTCGCAAAATGCGGGATAGCACCCGGCTCAGATAGCGTCCAGCCCGGATTCGCCGGTCCGGATGCGGATGGCTTCTTCGATGTTGGAGACGAAGATCTTGCCGTCGCCGATGCGCCCGGTCTGTGCCGCACGGCGGATCGCGTCGATCGCGCGCTCGACCAGATCGTCGCCGATCACGATTTCGATTTTGACCTTGGGCAGGAAGTCCACGATGTATTCTGCGCCGCGGTAAAGTTCGGCATGACCTTTCTGGCGACCGAAGCCCTTGGCCTCGGTGACGGTAATGCCCTGCAGTCCGACTTCCTGGAGCGCCTCTTTCACCTCGTCGAGCTTGAACGGCTTGATGATGGCTTCGATTTTCTTCACTGCGCGCCTCCCGGCCTTTCGATCAAATAGCAACGTCTTCGTCAGGATGCGCTTTGTTTTCGCGCGGAGTTGTCCTCGCTGTCCCAAGCTGCCTGACCAGCCCGGGCGGCGGCCGGTCACACCTGAAGAATGCCAGTGAGCACGACGAACCGAAGCGGCTTCCTCGAAAGCAGGGTCTATGCCAAGTTGCAAATGCCCTGATTATTGGAGCGTTATCAGCCTTTTAACGAGCATCTCGGATAGGTGGGACCAACTGGCCCAAAATAGCGAAGACTACGAAATAGGCAAACGGTTCAATCTGTGTGCAGATTGCGGGTTTTGCCCCGAGATCGGAACGAAATCTGCCTGTTGAAAAGGCGTTTGTACCAGGGAAGTGGCATGGAAGTTCTGACCAACGCTGAAATGCAGCGGGCCGACCAGCTCACCATCGCGGCCGGCACGCCCGGTTTCAAGCTGATGCTGAGCGCCGGCCAGGCGGTCGCGGAAGCCGCGAGCGCGCTGGCGGAGGAGGGGCCGATCCTGGTGGTGGCCGGTCCCGGCAATAATGGGGGCGACGGTTTTGTCGCCGCAGCCGAGCTCGCAGCCCAAGGGCGCGAGGTCTCCGTCATCCTGATGTGCGAGCGCGACCAGCTCCAGGGCGATGCGGCCTCCGCCGCGCGCGGTTGGAAGCATCCACTCCTGCCGTTCAATCCGCAGGCGATCGGCAGGCCCGCGCTGATCATCGATGCGCTGTTCGGCGCCGGCCTCAGCCGCCCGATCGAAGGCGAGGCGCGCGAGATGATCGAGGCGATCAACGCCAATGGCGCGCCGGTGCTGGCCGTCGATCTGCCGAGCGGCATCAACGGCACGAGCGCAAGCGTGATGGGCATTGCGGTGAACGCCACCGAGACCGTCACCTTCTTCCGCAAGAAGCCCGCGCATCTTCTGTTGCCCGGCCGGATCCATTGCGGCCGCGTGCGTGTCGCCGACATCGGCATCGACGGTCAGGTGCTTCACGAGATCAAGCCACAGCTGTTCGAGAACGATCCGGATTTTTGGGGCGCGACCTTTCCGGTGCCGCGGATCGATGGCCATAAATACGCGCGAGGCCACGTGCTCGCGGTATCCGGTGATGCCGCAGCAACCGGTGCCGCACGTCTCGCCGCGCGCGGCGCATTGCGTGCCGGCGCGGGGCTCGTAACCTTGGCCAGCCCGCGCGATGCGCTCGCGATCAATGCGGGCGCGTTGACGGCGGTGATGGTCCGCCCGGTCGACACCGCGATCGAGTTCGGCGAGCTCCTCTCCGACAAGCGCTACAATACTTGCATCATCGGTCCGGGCACCGGCACGGGGACGCGCACCTGCGACTTCGTCCACACGGCGCTCACAGCCCAGCGCCACCTCGTGCTCGATGCGGACGCGCTGACGAGCTTTGCAGCCAATCCCGGACGGCTCTTTGAATCGATCAAGTCGTCGCACGACAGCGAGGTCGTGCTGACGCCGCATGAGGGCGAGTTTCCGCGCCTTTTCGCCGATCTCAGCAACAAGCATCCCGGCCGCTCAAAGCTCGAGCGCGTCCGTGCCGCCGCCGAGCGCTGCGGCGCAGTCGTGCTTCTGAAAGGACCGGACACCACCATCGCCGCGCCGGACGGTCGCGCCACCATCGCCGCCAACGCGCCACGCTGGCTCGCGACGGCCGGTGCCGGCGACGTGCTCTCAGGCATCATCGCGGGACTCCTGGCGCAGGGCGTGCCGGCCTTCGAGGCCGCGAGCATCGGTGTGTGGATGCATGGCGAAGCGGCGGGTGAGGCTGGTCCCGGCCTGATCGCGGAGGACCTGACCGAGACTCTGCCGGCCGTGCACCGGCGGATTTATGATGCGCTGGGAGTGGAGTACTAGTGCTCAGACCGCTCGGGCTGGCCGATATGGACGCGGCCGCGCGGGTCCACCGTATCGCCTTCGACCATGCGATGCCGTGGCTGGTCGGGCTGCACACGCCCGACGAGGACCGCTGGTTCTATCGCGAGCGGGTTTTCGCTAGGTGCCGCCTGTGGGGACGCTTCGACGGCGGCGCATTAGGCGGAATCATCGCCTTCCGTGACGGCTGGATCGAACAACTCTACGTGCTGCCCGACGCGCAAGGCCGCGGCGTCGGCACCGAGTTGCTTGATGTCGCCAAGAGTACCTTCGAACACCTTCAGCTCTGGACCTTTCAGCGCAACGTTCGAGCTCGACGCTTCTACGAGCTCCGCGGGTTCGAGCTGGTCGAGGAGACCGACGGGACGGGGAACGAGGAGAAAGAACCCGACGCCCGCTACGTCTGGAAGCGCCGGTAGGGCATTCACTCCACCGCGTACCAGCGGACGAGCCGCGGTGCGGTCCAGTCGGTCACGACAGACTCGACCAGCCAGCGTCCTGGGTAGGTCGCCAAGAATGCGATGCGTTGGATTTGGCCGGGCTCGATCGCGAGCGTGTCGAGCCAGTACGGCTTCCAGCCGTCGTCGAGCCGGTCGAGCAGGCGGAAATGATGGCCATGCAGGTGGAAGGCGGTTGTGACTGGTCCCGAGTTCTTCAGGGCCAACACGACAGTGCGACCGGCCTTGGCCCGAAAGGCAGGGGCGGAGGAAGGGGAGAAGCCTGCCGGGCGGGTCCAGCCGGCGTCAGGGGCGCCGAGCGCGACATCGAACCGCAGGGCGCCCTTCAGATCGAGCTGCAGGGGAAGGTCATTTGGCGGGAGCGGCGGTGGCAGCAACAGCGGCACGCGTCTCTCGAGCCAGCCGGTGACCGCGAGGGTCCCGATCTGGCGCGCCTCCTTGCCGTCATGCAGCAGGAATGAGGCCGATTTGGCCGTATCCACTAATGCGTCAGCACGCGCGCCGGAGGCGAGCACCAGGGCGCCGTTGCGAGCCGGGAACGGCTCGGCAGGCTGTCCGTCCATGGCTATCACGCGGACGTCGTGGTTTTCCAATTTGATCGCCAGAACAGTGCGTTGGGAGCCATTTATAAAGCGCAGCCGCAGCCGCTGATTGCCGGAGGCTGAGAGTTCGAATGAGGTCCGCCCGTTGAGGGTATAGAGCGGGATCGTGTCTCTGGGGTCGGTGCCCGGGGTGATCGCCGCTCCATCCGGCCGCAGGCGCCATTCCTCGATCAACAGAACCTCATCACGATCCACGGCGACACGGTCCGCTTCCTCGACGATGATCGGGAGCGGCCGTACGGGCTGCTTCAGGCGCTCCTCGAGCAGGCTGAGGTCAGCCAGCAGGGTCCCGGCGTGAGGCATTGAAATGATTGATGTTGTTGTCGCTCCCGGGGCCACCGCCGCGTCGCCCAGCAGTGGCTCGGCAGCCGCCGCGCCGTCGAGGCCGTACCAGACTGCTGCGATCGGCACCGGCAAATCGTTGCGTAAGGTCACCTCGCAGCGGTCACCGCGCTTGAGACGAACGGTGCCGGGAGCATTTGGTGCCGCGAGCTCCCAGACTGATGTGGGCGGCTGTCCCGGCCTCAGAGCCAGGGTCGCAGGCCGCGCCAGGAGGGTGAGCCGGGCGGCTGCCGGTGGCGTCGCTCCGCCGCCGGCCAGACCGGCCGCCGAGGCCGCCAGGCCGGCCAAAAGCTCTCGTCGGGTCGGGACAAAAAATCGCTTCGTCATGAGGGCGATGCGGACCACGCCGCGCTGGATAAGTCCAGCCGCCGTGCCTATCTGAAGAGGGCGTTCACACGGCCATTTTTTTGCTGCGAACAGGCGGGCACATGCTATAAGCCCGGCCGCCCGCGGCATCGCGGCCGGTCTTGATGCAAATTCACGCGGGCGTGGCGGAACTGGTAGACGCGCTGGATTTAGGTTCCAGTGACGAAAGTTGTGGGGGTTCGAGTCCCTCCGCCCGCACCAAGCGCTTTCAGCGTTTGCACGGATTACTGCAGGACCTCGTTCCTCATGGACGTTTTGTCCCGAGGCGCCCGGTCCGATGAACCACCGGCGCAAAGGCGTTCTGCCCGCGCGCCGGATCGATTGATGACAAATGTCGCGGCGGCAAGCGCCGTGACGAAGCGAGAAGAAGATTGGACGCCATGCAGGTCACAGAGACCCTCTCGGAAGGATTGAAGCACGAGTTCAAGATCAGCGTTTCCGCGTCTGATCTCGATGCCAAGGCCGACGCCAAGCTCGTCGACCTCAAGGACAAGGTGCGCCTCAACGGCTTCCGTCCCGGCAAGGTGCCGGTCGCGCATCTGAAGAAGGTCTACGGCCGTTCGGTGATGGCGGAGACCATCGACCAGACCATCCGCGACACCAATACGCAGATCTTCTCGGAGCGCGGCTTCCGCCTTGCGACCGAACCGAAGATCACCATGCCGACCGAGCAGAAAGAGGTCGAGGAATTGCTCTCCGGCAAGTCCGACCTGACCTACACCGTGGCGATCGAAGTGGTGCCCCCGATTGCGCTGGCCGACTTCAAGAGCTTCCAGGTCGAGAAGCCGGTCGCCGACGTGACTGATGTCGAGGTCGACGAGGCCATCAAGCGCATCGCCGACAACAACCGCAGCTACAGCGACAAGGGCGAGGGCGCCAAGGCGGCGTCCGGCGATCGCGTCACCGTCAACTTCAAGGGTACGATCAACGGCGAAGCCTTCGAGGGTGGCACCGGCGAGGGCATTCAGGTCCAGATCGGGTCCAACACGTTCATCCCCGGTTTCGAGGATCAGCTCATCGGCATCGGCGCGGGCGAGACCCGCACGGTGAAGGCGTCGTTCCCGAAGAACTATATGAGCGAGAAGCTCGCCGGGAAAGACGCCGAGTTCGAGACCACTGCAACACTGATCGAGGCAGCACAGGACACCAAGATCGACGACGAGTTTGCCAAGTCGCTCGGCCTTGAATCGCTCGACAATCTGAAGGAAGCCGCGCGCGAGCGGCTCGTGGCCGAGTTCGCCACCGCGACGCGTCAGCGCGTCAAGCGCGCGCTGCTCGATCGTCTCGACGAAGCTCATCGCTTCGATGCGCCGCCCTCGCTTATCGACGAAGAGTTCAATCTGATGTGGAATTCGGTCAAGGCCGAGATGGATTCCGCCGGCAAGACTTTTGCCGACGAGGACACCACCGAGGAGAAGGCGCGGGACGAATATCGCAAGATCGCCGACCGCCGCGTGCGCCTCGGTCTCGTGCTGTCGGAGATCGGCGAGAAGAACAAGATCACCGTGACCGACGACGAGGTAGGACGCGCGGTGATCGAGCGGGCGCGCCAGGTGCCGGGCCGCGAGAAGGAAGTATGGGACTACTACCGCAACAATGCCAACGCGCTGGCCCAGCTTCGTGCACCGATCTATGAGGACAAGGTGGTCGACTTCATCCTCGAGCTCGCCAACGTGACCGAGAAGAAGGTCTCGCGCGAAGAGCTCTACAAGGACGATGAGGCGGACAAGACCGCCGCTTAAGGCTTCGCGAGAAAGCCTTCTGTTAAGGATGATCGGCGGAAGCAGGCGCGCTAGCCAGGTGGCCGGCTGGGCCTGTTTCCACGAATCAGCTTCAAGTGGTTCTGTCGGATTAAGCCTTAATTCGCTCCGGTCTTGTCTGGAGCGAATTGGGCTATATCTGTGGCTACCTACCCAAGTCCTGCATCACGGGACGTCCATCCGCGCTCGGCAATTCCAGCCAAGACTGTCTTGCCGCGAGGATGTCCGCCTCCGAAAAACCTAGGTGACTCATGCGCGATCCGGTCGAAACCTACATGAACCTCGTGCCCATGGTGGTCGAGCAGACCAACCGTGGCGAGCGCGCCTACGACATCTTCTCGCGCCTGTTGAAGGAGCGCATTATCTTCGTGACCGGACCGGTCGAGGACGGCATGTCGACGCTGATCGTCGCGCAGCTTCTGTTCCTCGAAGCCGAGAATCCGAAGAAGGAAATCTCGATGTACATCAACTCGCCGGGCGGCGTGGTGACGTCGGGCCTTGCAATCTACGACACCATGCAGTTCATCCGCCCGCCGGTCTCCACGCTGTGCACGGGGCAGGCGGCCTCGATGGGCTCGCTGCTGCTCGCCGCCGGCGAGAAGGACATGCGCTTCTCGCTGCCGAACGCGCGCATCATGGTGCACCAGCCCTCGGGCGGCTTCCAGGGGCAGGCCACCGACATCATGCTGCACGCGCAGGAAATCCTGAACCTGAAGAAGCGGCTCAACGAGATCTACGTCAAGCACACCGGTCAGACCTACAAGTCGATCGAGGATGCGCTGGAGCGCGACAAGTTCCTCACGGCAAACGACGCCAAGGAATTCGGTCTCGTCGACAAGGTGATCGACAAGCGCGCCGAGGATCCGGCACCGCCGAAAGCCCCGTAGCACTACCGATATGATAAGGACGATCCCTGGGTTTATTTGGGATCGCCAGGGCGGCCTTCACGTTAACGGCGCATTCGCGCGGCGCAAAAAGCGGTTTTGCGCCCTGCGATAGGCGGAAAGTTCCGCTTTCGTGCTGGTTCTTTCGTGGTAATCCAGCAACGCCCGGGTGATTTCGCTCACTTCTCCCGTGCCAAGACGTGAAATCACGGTATTGTCACGGGTAGCCGCCGACCCCCGATTAGCGAATTCTTGATAGTCGGGTGACAGCATGGTTGGCTACGACTGGTGGGCTAAGATCGCGGGAGAATCGAGTGACCGTGATTCGCACGGGATGTAACGCGTAGGGTCTTTTTTGGTACGGAATTTGCTCTATTTGAATCTTCATGCCGGCTGTCGTGCCGGAATGGAGCGATCGAGCGGACGGGATCGAACCGCGGACGGAGACATGAATGAGTAAGGTCGGCACGAGCGACTCAAAGAACACGCTGTATTGCTCGTTCTGCGGCAAGAGCCAGCACGAAGTCCGCAAACTGATCGCGGGTCCCACGGTCTTCATCTGCGACGAGTGCGTCGAGCTCTGCATGGACATCATCCGTGAGGAGAACAAGTCCTCGCTGGTGAAGTCGCGCGACGGTATTCCGACGCCGAAGGAAATCTGCAAGGTGCTGGACGACTACGTGATCGGCCAGAGCCATGCGAAGAAGGTTCTCTCGGTCGCGGTGCACAATCA
>NZ_JBANBJ010000030.1:0-22166 GCF_059803515.1 Bradyrhizobium sp. UFLA05-125
GATATAGGATCGGTCCAAGGGAATGGACGAAAGAGCGCCAAAGCGCCGTCGCCGGGGAGGGAATTATTGGTGGCAACCAGTCTTGAAGTGCGCGGCGTGTCCTTGCGGTTCGGCGGTGTCCGCGCGCTGACCGACGTCAGCTTTTCCATCAAGGACGGCGAGCTGTTCTCGATCATCGGCCCCAACGGCGCCGGCAAGACCTCGATCGTGAACTGTATTTCCGGTCGCTACAAGCCGACCGAAGGCCAGCTGTTCTACCGGGACCGCGACATCACCGGATTGACGCCGAACGCCCGCGCCTCGCTCGGCATCGGCCGCACCTTCCAGAATCTCGCGCTGTTCCACCATATGAGCGTGCTCGACAACATCATGGTCGGCCGTCATCACCTCCTGAAGAATAACTTCATCACCGGCTCGCTGTACTGGCTGACCGGCGCGCGCAAGGAGGAGCTCACGCACCGCCGCAAGGTCGAGGAGATCATCGACTTTCTCGACTTGCAATCGGTTCGAAAAGCGCAAGCCGGCACCCTGCCCTACGGCCTGCGCAAGCGCGTCGAGCTTGCGCGCGCCATGGCGCTGGAGCCGCGCCTCATTCTTCTCGACGAGCCGATGGCCGGCATGAACTTCGAGGAGAAAGAGGACATGGCCCGCTACATCGTCGATCTCAACGAGGAATTCGGGATGACCGTGGTGATGATCGAGCACGACATGGGCGTGGTGATGGATATTTCCCACCGCGTCATGGTGCTGGATTTCGGCCGCAAGATCGCCGAGGGCGATCCGGCCGCAGTGCTGGCCGATCCCCACGTCAAGCGCGCCTATCTCGGCGAGGAGGACGAGGTGCTGGTCGATCCCGACGACAAGCCCGCGGCCCCGGAGTGCGCGGCATGATGGACTATGCAGGACGCGTCGCGCAGGCCGATACCTATCCGAAACTGCTGAGGCTGAATGCCAAGGAGCACGGCAGCGAGGTCGCGCTGCGCGAAAAGGATTTTGGGCTCTGGCGCCTTTTCACCTGGAGCGATTACCAGACGCGGGTACGCGATTTCGCGCTCGGCCTCGTTGAACTCGGCCTCGGCCGCGGCGACGTCATCGGCATCATCGGTGACAACCGGCCCGACTGGGTCGCGGCGGAAGTGGCCACCCATGCCATCGGCGGTTTGAGCCTCGGGCTCTATCGCGACGTGCTGGACGAGGAAGCCTCCTATCTCCTTACCCATGGCGAGGCACAGCTCGTCTTCGCCGAGGACGAGGAGCAGGTCGACAAGCTTTTGGGGCTTGCCGATCGCGTGCCAGAGCTGAAGCACATCATCTATTCCGATCCGCGCGGCATGCGGAAATATGACGATCCGCGGCTTATGCCGGCCGAAAAGCTCGCCGAGCTCGGCCGTGCGCGCGCTGCACGCGAGCCGGAGCTTTACGACAAGCTCGTGGATACGACCAGGGGCGAGGACGTCGCGATCCTCTGCACGACGTCAGGCACCACCTCGCACCCCAAGCTCGCGATGCTCGCCGCCGGCCGCGTGCTCGGCCACTGCGCGACCTATCTCGCCTTCGATCCGAAAGGACCGGACGACGAATACGTCTCGGTGCTGCCGCTGCCCTGGATCATGGAGCAAGTCTATGTGCTCGGCAAAGGCCTGCTTTGCCGGATGAAGATCAACTTCGTCGAAGAGCCCGACACCATGATGAACGATCTGCGCGAGATCGCGCCGACGTTCGTCCTCTTTGCGCCACGCGTCTGGGAATCGATCGCCGCCGACGTCCGCGCCAAGGTGATGGACGCGACGCCGTTCAAGCAGCGGCTGTTCGATCTTGGCATGAAGACCGGGCTTGCGGAGCTCGCGCAAGGCAAGCATTCGGGCTTTGCCGACATGATCCTGTTCCGCGCCCTGCGCGACCGTCTCGGATTCACTCGGCTGCGCTCGGCCGCGACCGGCGGCGCGGCGCTCGGGCCTGACACCTTCAAATTCTTCCAGGCGATGGGCGTGCCGCTGCGCACGCTTTACGGCCAGACCGAGCTGCTTGGGGCCTACACGCTGCATCCCGCAGGCAAGGTCGACCCTGACACCACCGGCGTGCCGATGGCCGACAGCGTCGAGATCCGCATCGACAACGCCGACGTCCACGGCGTCGGCGAGATCGTGGTGCGGCATCCCAACATGTTCCTGGGCTACTACAAGAACCCCGAGGCAAGCGTCGCCGACATCAGGGATGGCTGGATGCTGTCGGGTGATGCCGGCTATTTCAACGATAACAAGCAGCTCGTCGTCATCGACCGCATCAAGGACCTCGCTGAGACTTCGCGCGGCGAACGCTTCTCGCCGCAGTTCATCGAGAACAAGCTGAAGTTCTCGCCCTATGTCGCCGAAGCCGTAGTGCTGGGTGCGGGCCGCGACGCGCTCGCGACCATGATCTGCATCCGTTACTCCATCATCTCGAAATGGGCGGAGAAGAAGCGGCTCTCGTTCACGACCTATAGCGACCTCGCCTCGCGGCCGGAGGTCTATGCGCTGCTCCAGAAGGAGGTCGAGACGGTCAACGCGACCTTGCCGCCGGCGCAGCGCATCTCGCGCTTCCTCATGCTCTACAAGGAGTTGGATGCCGACGACGGCGAGCTCACCCGCACCCGAAAAGTGCGCCGCGGCGTCATCAACGAGAAATACGCAGATATTATCGACGCCATCTACCGCGGCGACGCCAACATCCCCGTCGACACCGTGATCCGCTTCCAGGACGGTACCACCCAGCGCGTGCGGACGACGCTGCGGGTAGTAGACCTGGGCGGGCACGGCCACATGGCGGAGGCAGCGGAGTGACACAGATTGTCGCGCAGGGTGCTGCCCCTCACCTCTCCACGCTTGCGCATGCGGAGGCTCCCCCTCACCCGCCGCGCGTTTCGCGCGTCGGCCTCTCCCCGCAAGCGGGGAGAGGCGAAGAGTAACACGGAACCGACATGAACACCGCCTTCCTCATCCAACTTCTGGTCAACGGCCTCGTGGTCGGCACGCTCTATGGCGTGGTCGCGATGTCGTTTGTGCTGATCTACAAGGCGACGCAAGTCGTCAACTTCGCGCAAGGCGAACTGCTGCTGGTCGGCGCCTGGGTGTGCTGGGCACTGCTGGCGAAATACCAGGTGCCGTTCTGGATCGGCATGCCGATGACGCTCGCCTTCATGTTCGTATTCGGCATTGCGATCCAGGTCCTGATCCTGCGGCCCATGATCGGCGAGCCGATCATCTCGGTGATCATGGTGACGATCGGCCTCTCGACGGTCTTCCAGGCCGCGCTGAAGTGGATGTTCGGCGTCAACCCGCAGCCGTTCCCGCGGGTTTTCGAAAGCCAGTCGGTTAACCTGTTCGGGCTCCAAATCCAGACCGTCTATATCATGAGCCTCGTGGTGTCGGTTGCGATGATGATCGGCATGGCCTGGTTCTTCCGCGCCTCGAAGTATGGCTTGGCGATGCGCGCCACGGCGTTCAACCAGCAGGTCGCCCAATCGCTCGGTATTTCCGTGAAAAGCGTGTTCGCGATGGCCTGGGCGATCTCTGCGACGGTGTCGGCGGTCGCGGGCGTCGTCGTCGCCGTAGTGAACGGCGTGTCATCGGGTCTGGCCGCCTATGGCATCAAGGTGTTTCCGGCGGCGATCCTCGGCGGGCTCGATTCCGTCGGCGGCGCCGTTCTCGGCGGCATCATCATCGGCCTTCTCGAGAACGTCGCGCAATATGTCGACAGCCAGTATCTGCACTGGGGCAATCTCTACGAGATCGCACCGTTCTACGTCCTCATCATCGTGCTGATGATCAAGCCCTACGGCCTGTTCGGCACCCACGACATCGAGCGGATTTGACCATGGCCGGCCCTGCCCTCATCCCTGCCGGTGATTTCCGCACGACCTACGCGGCCGACACCACGATCTTCCCGACCAGGACCAGCCGCAACTTTGCGATTGCCGGCGTGCTGCTGCTCTGCCTCGCGCCCCAATTCTTCGGCGGATATTGGCTTAGCATCCTGATCCAGATCGGCATCTTCTCGATCGCGGCACTTGGCCTGAACATCCTGGTCGGCTTCACCGGACAGATCTCGATCGGGCACGCCGCCTTCTTCCTGCTCGGCGCCTTCACCTCGGCCTATATCTCCAACAACGCACCGATCCCTGTATTCTTCGCGATCCCGCTCGCCGGCGTCGTCACCGCGCTCGTCGGCCTGATCTTCGGCATTCCGGCGGCGCGGCTGAAGGGACTCTATCTCGTCATCGCAACGCTCGCGGCGCAATACATCCTGCTCGACTTCTTCTCACGCGCCGAATGGTTCTCCGGCGGCTCGGTGCCGGCCAGCGCCGAACCGTTCTCGATCTTCGGCTATACGCTGCGCGGCGACAAACAATATTTTTACGTCGTGCTGGCTTACGTGCTCGCGAGCTACGTCCTCGTCACCAATCTGATGCGCACGCGCGACGGCAGAGCGCTGGTCGCGATCCGCGACCACTATCTCTCCGCGGAGATCATGGGCATCAACCTGACAAAATACCGCACGCTGTCGTTTGCGCTCGCCGCCTTCTTCGCCGGCATCGCAGGCGCGCTCTACGCGCATTACCAGCAGGTCGTCTCGCAGGAAGGTTTCGGCATCGAGCGTTCGATCCTGTTCCTCGCCATGATCATCATCGGCGGCACAGGCTCGATCATGGGCACGCTGATGGGGACCGCCTTCGTGGTGCTGCTGCCGGAGTCGATGGAATGGCTCAGCCTGCACTTGAAGGGCGGGGCGATCGACCACGCGCTGTCGCTCAACACCAACATCACCTTCCTGCGCGAGATCGCGATCGGGCTCATCATCATCGCGTTCCTGATGTTCGAGCCGGACGGGCTCGCGCATCGCTGGCGGCAGATCAAGGCATACTGGAAACTCTACCCGTTCTCGCACTGAGCGCGGGCAACTCGACCAAAATGATAACTGGAGGAACCGACCGATGAAGACAATGTCCCTTTTGAGCACCGCATCGCTCGCGCTTGCGATCGCAGCCTTTTCGGCCAGCGCGCAGGCGCAGATCGCGATCGGTCACCTCGCCGACTATTCCGGCGGCACGTCCGACGTCGGCACTCCTTACGGCCAGGCCGTCGCCGACACGTTCGCATGGATCAACAAGAGCGGCGGCATCGGCGGCAAGCAGTTGAACCTCGACACCAATGATTACGGCTACCAGGTGCCGCGCGCGATCGCGCTGTACAAGAAGTGGTCCGCGCCCGACACCAAGGTCGCGGCGATCATGGGGTGGGGCACCGCGGACACCGAGGCGCTGACCGGCTTCCTCGCGCAGGACAAGATCCCCGACATGTCCGGTTCCTACGCCGCTGCGCTGACCGATCCCGAGGGCACCAGCGGCAAGGCCAAGGCTGCGCCTTACAATTTTTTCTACGGCCCGACCTACTCAGATGCGCTGCGCGCGATGCTGATGTGGGCGGCGGAAGACTGGAAGACCAAGGGCAAGAGCGGCAAGCCGAAGTTCGTCCATATGGGCGCGAACCACCCCTACCCGAACGCACCGAAGGCGGCCGGCGAGGCGCTGGCGCACGAGCTCGGGTTCGAGGTGCTGCCGCCGCTGGTGTTCGCGCTGACGCCGGGCGACTACAGCGCACAATGCCTGAGCCTGAAGTCCTCAGGCGCCAACTACGCCTATCTCGGCAACACCGCCGCCTCCAACATCTCGGTGATGAAGGCCTGCAAATCGGCCGGCGTCGACATCCAGTTCCTCGGCAATGTCTGGGGCATGGATGAGAACGCCGCCAAGACCGCGGGCGATGCCGCTGACGGCGTGATCTTCCCGTTGCGCACCTCGGTGAGCTGGGGCGGCGATGCGCCCGGCATGAAGACGGTGATGGAAATTTCGAAGATGTCGGATCCGACCGGCAAGGTTTATCGCCCCGTGCACTACGTCGCGGCCGTGTGCTCGGCCTTGTACATGAAGGAGGCGTTGGACTGGGCCGCCAAGAACGGCGGCGCGACCGGCGAGAACGTCGCCAAGGGCTACTACCAGAAGAAGGACTGGGTACCAGCGGGCATGGAGGGTGTCTGCAATCCCTCGACCTACACCGAGAAGGATCATCGCGGCACGATGAAGGTCGACCTCTATCGCGCCAAGGTGACGGGTGCAACCGACGGCGACCTCAACGACCTCATGGCCAAGGGCACGATCAAGCTCGAGAAGGTGAAGACCGTCGAGCTGCCGCGCAAGCCGGAATGGTTCGGCTGGTGAGCGGCGTTACTGCCCCCCACGCAACTGTCATCCCCCGCGAAAGCGGGGGATCCAGCACGCCGCGGCTTTCTCCCGTCGTTCCGGGGCAATGCGAAGCATTGAACCCGGAACCTCGAGATTCCGGGTTCGCCTCTTCGAGGCGCCCCGGAATGACGAACCAAGAGAACGAGAGTAACCGACCATGAGTGACGTGGCTCATATCGAGCGCCCCTCGCCTGGCGTCGTTCCCACGCCGCCGCTGCTCAGCGTGCGCAACATCGAGGTCGTCTATGACGACGTCATCCTGGTGCTGCGGGGCTTGAGCCTCGAGGTGCCCAAGGGCGCGATCGTGGCACTGCTGGGCGCCAATGGCGCCGGCAAGTCGACGACGCTGAAGGCAATCTCCGGCCTGCTCAAGACCGAGGACGGTGAGGTGACGCGCGGAGAGATCATGTTCGACGGCGACCGTATCAACGGCATCGATCCCGACAAGATCGTCCGCCGCGGCATCTTCCAGGTGATGGAGGGCCGGCGCATCGTCGCCGACATGACGTCGCTGGAGAACCTCAAGCTCGGCGCCTTCACCCGCAGCGACCGCGAGGTCGATGCCGATCTTGACATGGTCTTCAACTACTTCCCGCGTCTGAAGGAGCGCACGGGCCTTGCCGGCTATCTCTCCGGCGGCGAACAGCAGATGCTCGCGATCGGCCGCGCGCTGATGGCACGCCCGAAGATGATCCTGATGGACGAGCCGTCGATGGGATTGTCGCCGCTGCTCGTGAAGGAAGTGTTCGCGATCATCAAGAAGATCAATCGCGACCTCGGCGTCACTATCCTTCTGGTCGAGCAGAATGCGCGCGCCGCGCTCTCGGTCGCAAGCCACGGCTATATCATGGAGCAGGGCAAGGTCGTGCTCGACGGCACCGCCGACGAGCTGCGCGACAATGAGGACGTCAAGGAGTTCTACCTCGGCGGCGCCGGCGATCAGCGCAAAAGCTTCAAGAACCTCAAGAGCTTCAAGCGGCGCAAGCGCTGGCTGTGAGCATAGCGTTTTCAAGCGAAGTGGGAACCGGTTCGCGTGAAGAAAACGCGTCAAAACAAAAGCGCTTCACCCGAGTACTTGCTCGGCTTCCGTCACCGCGCAGAGAACATGATAGAACGACGACGCAGGAATGGTCTCGACCAGCGAGTTGCCGTCGCGATCGAATTGATCATACCAGCCGCCTTTCACAGGATGGCTGAGATAGTGCCGTTCCAGCCGCACCAGCGCCGCGCGCGCCTTGTCCGCCGCGCCCGCCTCGCCCGATTCGGCCTGCGCGATCCAGGCTTTCGCGATCTCGGTCTGCGGCCACAGCCGCCGCGAATGCCGGCGGATATTGCCGTCGACGTCGGCTTCGTCGATGAGGCAGCCGGTGGCGGCGTCGTAACTGCGCACCGCCGTCTCCAGCAATTCGCCGCGATAGCGGCCCGTCGGGCAGCCGGTGATGCGCTCGAAGCCCTTCAACAGCCAAACCCATTCGGCCTGGTGACCGGGCTCGACGCTGACTGGTTCGATCTTCGACCAGTCCTCCTCGAAATATTCGCCGAGCGCGCGCTTCTGCTTGTCATAGAGATTGGCGAGGAACAACGCGAAGAACTCGCCGGCGCGGTTCTGGAACGACAGGTCATGCGTCGCGTCAAAACACGCGATCATCGACTCGAACAAATGCATCTGCGGATTTTGCCGGCGCGGCATCGTTATCGGCAGGCTCTCGTGAACACCGCCATGCGGCGAGCGCAGATGCGCGTCGATGAAGGCGAGCAGCGCGTCGATCTCGGCGCGAACCTGCGCGTCCTTGTCCAGCGCGTAGACGGTCGCGAACGCAAGCAGGATGAAGGCGTGGTCGTAGGCATCGCGCTTGCCATCCAACACGGCACCTTCCGGCGTCAAGCGATGCACGTAGCCGGGACGGCCGTCCGGCGCCTTGGCGCGCGTCAGCATGTGCTCCAATCCCCTCAGCGCGATCGCGCGGCCTTCCGGATACCAGCCCATCTGCGCGGCCTTGGCGTAACAGTAGATCTGGCGGGCCTGCACCAACACCCGGCGCGGCGCCGTACGATCCGCCGTGCCGTCCTTGTGCAGACGGTCGACGAAGCCGCCCGAGGCGGCATCCCAGCCCTCGCTGGACCACAACGGCAGCGCCTCGTCGATCATCCGCAGCTTCAACCTGGCGACGACATCGGCGGCCTCCTCCGTCGTGATCCCCTGTTCGTTGGCCATTCCACTTTCTCCAGCTCCGGCTGCCGCCCTGATAGCGACGCGCGCAAGGTGGCGCAACGGATGCGAACCAGTTGAGGACCAGCCATGACCGCCCATTACGACGCCCTTGAGACGCGCGCGCCTGACGAGCGCGAGGCCGAACTGTTCTCGCGCCTGCCGGGCATCCTGCACCATGCCATGGCCGCACCGGCATATGCCGAGCGCCTGAAGGGCTTCGAGCCGGCCTCCGTGACCTCACGGGAGGCGCTGGCGCGGTTGCCGGTGCTGCGCAAGTCGGAACTGCCTGCCCTGCACAAGGCCGCCCTGCCCTTCGGCGGCCTCGTGGCGCACCCGCCCGGAGCATTCGCACGGCTCTTCACCTCGCCCGGACCGATCTTCGAGCCGGAGGGAACCCAGGCCGACCCCTGGCGCGGTGCGCGAGCGCTATTCGCCGCGGGTTTTCGGCCAGGCGAGGCCGTACTCAACACGTTCAGCTATCACCTGACACCTGGCGGCTTCATTTTCGACGCTTCGGCGCGGGCGCTCGGCTGTGCCGTGATTCCGGCGGGCCCTGGCAATGCAGAAGCGCAATTCGAGCTGATCGAGGCTTACCGGCCGACCGGCTACAGCGGCACGCCGGACTTTCTGAAGATCCTGCTCGACGCCGCTGCGACTGCGGGGCGCGATGTCTCTTCGATCAAGCGCGCACTGGTCTCGGGCGCCGCGTTTCCGCCCTCGCTCCAGGCCGAGATCAAGGCGCGTGGCATCGACGCCTACCAGGCCTTCGGCACCGCTGATCTCGGCCTCATCGCCTTCGAGACGGAGGCGCGCGAAGGTATGGTCCTCAACGAGAACCTGATCATGGAGATCGTCAAGCCAGGCACTGGCGATCCCGTTGCGCCAGGAGACGTCGGCGAGATCGTGGTGACCTCGCTCGACCCGCATCATCCATGGATCCGCCTTGCGCTCGGCGACCTCACCGCGACGCTGCCAGGCAGGAGCTCCTGCGGCCGCACCAACATGCGGATCAAGGGCTGGATGGGTCGCGCCGACCAGACCACCAAGGTCAAGGGTATGTTCGTCCGCCCCGAACAGATCGCCGAGATCGGCAAGCGCCATCCCGCGCTCGGGCGCCTGCGCCTCGTGGTCACCCGCGAGGGCGAGACGGATGCGATGACGTTGAAGGCTGAGACCGCGACGACAAGCGAGGCGCTACGCGAGGAGACCGCCACCACACTACGCGCGGTGACGAAGCTCGGTGGCAATGTCGAGCTGGTGAGCCCGGGCGCGCTGCCGAACGACGGCAAGGTGATTGCCGACGAGCGGTAAAAGGCCCCACCCCAAAACTTCAATACGCTGTGAACAGGGAATTCTGCAGGGAAGATCAGCCAGCGCGGGGCGGCCGAACGCATCAAAGTAGGCGTCGATTTCTCACACACTTTTTCTGGCGGGCGCACCACGAGGCGTAGAAGCGCGCCGCAGCGGGCATCGCGGCGCAGCGCCCCATCTCAAAGGCCTGATTTGTCGACTTGATTGGGTTCGTTCTGCGAAGGCATGTGGCTTCATGGTGCAGGATGCTCCCTTACCGTGTTGAGCGCCGCGACCTCGGACAGCGCCCGATCCAGCGTCGCATAGGTCCGCGCCTCGTAGCGGTTGAGCTTGCGCAGCTCTGGCAGCAGCCGACGCACGACCTCGGCCTCGCGCTCAGCTTGCGAGGGCACAGATACCGGTTTGAGCCGCTCTGGTTTCTGCCATTGCCGGCGCAATAGCGCTTTCAGATAGCGCGACTCGGCCAAGCGCGCGCGCATGAGCTCCCCCGGCTCCGCGGCGCCGAAGTCCAGCATGCGCTGGATGATGTCGGCTTTGATCTGGCGGATATGGGCGAGCTCGAGGTAAGCGCGCGCCGCGCTACGGGCCGATTCCAGATGCTCCGGATCGCTGCTGCCCGCAACGATAGCGAGAGCTAGGGATTTTACGGCTGCATCATCCGCGACATTGCCGGTGACACTGCTGAGACCATGGCGGTAGGCGTTGCGCGCCGCGCGCCGCTTACCCGCCGCCGTTCGCGGCCCCGTGCTCTTCTGCGCGTTCCTCCTGTTGGCCGCGATCTGACGTTCAGTCGCCATCGTCACCCCTGATCATGACAACGCTGCCTTCTCCCCGATGCGTTGGCCTCGCCAAGCCGGCCCGGTAGTCCTCAAGCAGCTGCAGGTTTTTGTCGCGGCGCGAACTTAGTTCAGCCAGCCGGCGATTGATCTCGCCCAGTTCAACCAAGCAATGGCGGAAGGCCTCCGCATCGATACTGGCCTCCGTCATCCCGTATTTGCGTAAGATGTCTCCGACCTTCTTGCGCACCCCTTTGTTGGTAAAAAACCGCTCGGCCAAACCATCGATGTCAGCAGCGCCGCTGGCATTTAGCGCGATGCTCAACAGGTTTTTCAGTGCCGGACTGCGGGCGGAAGTAAGGATCAGATCCTTGAATTCCCGAAGTCGCTGCATTTCCCATTCGCCATGGATGATCTCGCAGACCCACATCTGCTCAATGGCGTTGCTCGGTTTGAGCTCCGCCACAATCGCGTCACGCATCATCCTAAAGCGCGCCTGAGATTCAGACGGCAGCAAGCGCGGCTCATAGATGAGAGCGAGCTGGGCGCCCGGATCCGATCGGCTCATCGGCTCATCCCCCGCTCGGTTGAACGCATGGCGACAGCTCGTTTGAGACACACCTGAGGCGGCCAGCACCTTTGAACGCGCAACGCGTCGAAAGCATCCCCGATGGACAGGTTAGCCGAGTTGGTTCTTGGCTGTAGACTCATTCCCATACTCCTTTAACTCCTTCGCGCGACTTGCGCGCCGGCGTAGCCTGTCGTCCCGGCCGCCGCGTGAGCGGTAGCAGGCACGCTCGGCTTCGCTGCGCGTTGAGGCGCAGGTCCGAGGTCAATCAGGAAAAAGTAGCAGGGTCAGAAATACTGCCCCTACCTGAAAAAACACCGGCGCGCAAAGCGATTCCGGGGCCCAGGGTGAAAAAAATTTGCATCCTCGAAGATTCAACCTAACTACAGATGCAACGACAGCACGATAGGCTTCGCGCTGTCGTGAGGACCTAGTTGTGCCGAAGCGATCATTGCCGAAACGGTCGTCAACACGGCCGTCACTGCCGAAACCCTCCTTGCCGAAGCTGTCATTGCCGAAAGGATCCCTGCCGAAGGCGTCCTTACCGAAGCGGTCGAGCCAACCATCCACCAAAGCTTTCAGCTTCCGCCCATCCATGACGCCGACGATTCGAAAAGAGATCGCGGCTACCGATCCGCTCGCACTCCTGCTCGAGTTCATGAATGATGAGCGTCTCCCGCGGATGGCGCGCGCCAAGATCGCCGCAAAGATCGCGCCGTACTTCCATCCCAAGCTGAAGCCCATCCCGGCGAGCGCTGCCCCGGATTACGTTGGACCAAGCGCCTCAGACGATCAGGAGTCTGCGGAATCCGTTGAGCGATATCGATTAGAGTTCGCCCGCTTGCGCGCCGAACTGGCTCGCGATTCCGGCCTCGCGAGCGCGAGCAAATCTGGCCGGCCAAAATCCTGAACCTGGCGCGGCTTCAGGGCTCCTCACTCGCGCGATCGCGGCGACGGCTGCGCAGCCGGACACCGACGCCGCCGCCATTCTCGTCAATGAATTCGACGCCGGCCGCCTCTAGGGTTCGCCGCACCACGATCAGGGTCGCCCGCCGCGGCTGATTAAATCCGGCCTCGAGCTGGCGGACGGTGACGATCCCGACCTGCGCCTCGTCGGCCAATCGTTGCTGGCTCCAGTCCAGCAATCCTCGCGCGGCCCGGCATTGCTCCGGGGTGATCATCGGCGTCCCACCATGGCGTTGTTTTCGTCGCTTTCTATCGAAAATAGATTGATTTGTTGTTACCGCCTGATAAGATCATTTATGTCGAAAAAAGATATTATCGGGAGGATTTTCATGGATAGGCGAGCATTTCCGCCAGACCGCCGCGCTTTCATCGGCGGTTCCGACGCAAAGATCATCATGGGCGGCGACGAGGCCGCCCTGCTGCGGCTGTGGCAGGAGAAGCGCGGCGAACGGCAACCCCAAGACCTGGCCAATGATCTGGTGGTGCAGCTCGGCTCGGTCACCGAGCCCCTCAACCGGAACTGGTACGAGACCCACACCGGGCACAAGGTGAGCGAGGTGCAGCGGCAGTTCTTCCATCCACTTCACCGCTGGATGGCCGCCACGCTCGACGGCCGGATCGAAGCCACGGGTGCGGTGTTCGAGGCCAAATTTATGCTGCCGTGGAATTTCTCGGAAGAGCTCGCGGCCGAAAAGCACATGCCGCAGCTGCAGCACAACATGTGGGTGACGGCATCGCGGACGGCGGTGTTGTCGGTCATTACTGGCGGCGGCAAGTGGGTCGAGATGACGGTCGGAGCCGATCCTCTCTACCAGCACCTGCTGCTGACCGCCGAGAAAAAATTCTGGCGCTGTGTGGAGAGCGGAGAGCCGCCTCGGCTGTTCGGCATCGAGCCGCCGAGAGCGCGCCTGCAAGCGGTCCGCGCGGTGGACATGAGCGCCTCCAACGCCTGGGCTGCTTTGGCGGAGGTGTTTCGCCGCACGCACGGCGCGGCGATCGACCATGAGCGGGCGAAAAGCGAACTGAAGGCCCTCGTGCCGGAAGATGCCCGAGAAGCAACCGGGCATGGGGTACGCGCCAAGCGCTCGAAATCCGGCGCGATCAGCTTTGAGCTGACCGCGCTTCCATAGCTGGCGGGCGCGACAGCGCGCCTCGGTCGTTTGGCCAAACGGTGAGAGCTGCGGCCGAGCGCGCCAAACTGCTTCACCGCACCGCCGTTAGCTAACCGACGCAGCAGAACCATGTATCGATCAAGCCAGAGCATCAACCAGGTCGCCGCCGCGCTCGCCCGCGCACAGGCCGAGCTGGAAAACCCGGAAAAGTTGCTCACCGCGACCCTGCCTGGTCCCTTCCCCAACGGCGAATGCCGCAGCTTCCGCTATGCCTCGTTGGCGCGCGGGCTTGAGATTGTGCGCAACAGCCTGAGCAAACAGGAGATCGCCACGGTGCAGGCCACGGCGCTTGAGCCGGAGAGCGGGCTGATCCGGCTCACCACCGCCCTGCTCCACAGCTCGGGCGAATGGATTGCGTCAGACTGGCCGGTCTGCACCATCGCCGACATCGCCGCGCCGCATCGGATGGGCGCCGCGCTGAGCTACGCGCGGCGGTATGCGCTGTTCACGTTGGTCGGGATTGCCGGCGAAGATGATTTCGACGCACCGGATCTTGCCATCAGGCCCGGATCCAACCCAACGGCTGATGAATTAGGATCTCACCCCCGAATGGCCCCGCCTGGCTCACCTCTGCCCACGGCCACAGCCAACGCGCCCTGGCGCGCAGAAACGAAACGTGCCGGAGCCGCCGGTCGGGCCGCGGCCCCCGCGGCTGACCCCAAGACTTCTGAAGCGCTCGCCGCGCGCCTGCTCGCCGAGCTTCAGTCGCTTGCCAATGTGGAGGACATCGACCGCTGGGCGCACCAAGTCTGGCGGCACGCGAACACACTCACAGTCCGGGGGGCCCAGCGGCTTGGCGAAGCGCTCGAGGACCGGCTCACCCGGCTGCAAGCCTCCGAACAGTCCACGCCAAGCCCGGAATCGGCGGACAACGATGGCGCAACTGGCTGGGGTCGCATGCGTGTCGGAAAGCCGCAGCGGCGCCGCGATCGCGAACACCTGCGCTTCGTCGCCAAGCAGCCCTGCCTCGTTTGTGGCCGTAACCCGTCCGATCCGCACCACCTGCGGTTCGCGCAGCCCAAGGGCCTTGGCCTCAAGGTGAGCGACGAATTCACCGTGCCACTCTGCCGCGCCCATCACCGAGAGCTGCATCGGGCAAGCAATGAAGTCGAGTGGTGGTTGCGGCTAGCCATCGAGCCGCTGGAAGTGGCCCGCCGGCTTTGGCTGACAACGCACCCGCTGTAGCCGCTCCTGCACACGCTTCAGAGCTGCCGATCTGCCATTGCGTGCTTATTGGCGATGGACGTCGCCGTGCTCTCGCGGGAGATCCAGCGCTACCGATTGTTGCGTCACACTCATGGGAGATCCAGCGCTACCGCGGGCTGCGACACAAGGTTCTGGAGACGTATCGCCAAAAGGCAATTGAAGCTGCGCTTCGCGGTATCGACATGATCGGGATCGCCCCCGAATTCCAAGATGAAGCCGAGTACCACACACTCCAAAACGCGTTGAGCTGGCGGATCGATGCCGTGGCTGCAAGCGAGATCGACACGCGACTTGCTCGCCATGGCTTCGATCAAGAGGCCATCAACACAGAAGTCTACGTGCAGGAACGCGAGATCTTCGCGCTGTTCAAGGGCCTGCTCCATGCCGCGCAAAGCAAACGAATGCTGTTGCTCCGCGAAATCAGGAACCAACGCCTCGCTGCTGCACTGATGCATCGGCGGCGCTGAGAAAGCTGCAACACGCAGCTAATGCCCAACAGCGGTCTGCTCAGCAGATGGGCTTGGCAAGTGCAACGGACGCCGTCCACGCCTAAGATATGCGCGCCAGCCAAACAATTTGTCGCCGCAAAGACCTGGACTGTCAGCCAATTGACGTAGTCGAACTGTCTGGGAGACTCGGCGCCCGAAAACTGCGAGGCTTTCATCGTTCTTCGCTCCTCCCAGCCGGGGAATCGATGCGAAAAACTCTAGCCAAAATGGTCCAGCTTGCCGGTCTCAGATCAATCAGCTCTGACCCAACTGGGCGCATCGTGTAACGGAAAAAAAGGGCACGAAATCGCAATCAATCAGATAACGCCCGCCAATACTGCCCTCTACAGAGTTCGAGGCCACAATTGCCCAGCGTCTCTGACTCCCTGATCGAATCCAGAACGGTATCCACACCTATAGCAACAGACGCCTATTCCAACAGCCACGATGAAGAACACAAGATATTCCATCCCGTACTCCCTCTCTTTGCTATTCCTTTATTGCTGACTAGCCTGGGTTGATTACAGCGATATTGGCGTTGGTATTTGGGGCTCAATCGCTGAACGCTCGGATTGCACCAATAACTTCGTTCTGCTGCACTCGGCTGATCTCGGCGAACATCGGCAACGACAGGATGCTGTTCTGGTCGGCATACGCGCTTGGAAACTCTTGAGGCCGATGGTCAAAGCGCCGGTAAGCTGGCAGCAGAGGCAGCGCCGTCGGATAGTTGATAGCAGTCTGGATTCCCCTTGCGTTCAGATATGCAGCGAGGGCGTCGCGGCTAGGATGCCTAATCGTGTAGAGATGATAGACGTGGGTTCGCCAAGGCGCTACGTGCGGTACCTTCACGTCCTCGATCTGGTTCAGTGCGGCATCGTAAAATTTTGCAGCGTCCTGACGTGCGCGGGTCCAGTCCGAAAGATGCAGCAGCTTAGCCGACAAGATCGCGGCCTGTAGGCCGTCCAGCCTGCTGTTGACGCCCTCGATCTGGTGCTGGTGCTTCACCAGGCCGCCATGCCGCGCGAGCATCGCGACGTGCTCGGCCAGGCCCGCGTCGTTGGTGACAACCGCACCGGCGTCGCCCATGGCGCCGAGATTCTTGCCGGGATAGAACGAATAGGTCGCCACCTGGCCGAACGTCCCGACCGGCTGCCCCTTGAATTGCGCCTGATGTGCCTGCGCGCAGTCCTCGACGACCCAAAGGCCGTGCTTCTTCGCGATCGCCATGATCGCTTCCATGTCCGCGGGCTGACCATAAAGATGCACGGGAATGATGCCGACCGTGCGCGGCGTGATCGCGGCCTCGATCGCGTTCGGGTCGATGGTGAAGGTCACGCCATCGGTGTCGCAGAATTTTACCGTCGCGCCGGCATGCGTGATCATCGCGGCGGTCGAAATCCAGGAATGCGCCGCGGTGATGACCTCGTCGCCGGGCTTCACCTTGAGGGCGGCCATCGCAAGGTACAGCGCATCCGTGCCATTGGCGCAGGAGATGCAATGCTTGACGGAGGCCGCTTTGGCGAACTCCTGCTCGAAGGCTTCGACATAGAGGCCGCGGATGAACGCATTGTCGCGGATCACGTTTGCGATTGCCGCATCGATCTCGCCTTTGATGTTTTGATACTGAAGCTGAAGATCGGCGAAAGGTACCGCCATGCGTGCCTCTATTTTCGCGACGGGAGCCGCCGAATCGGATTGCCGGCATAAGTGCCGGCAATGGTGATGTCTTTCGTGACCACCGAGCCCGCGCCAATCACGACGTCGTCGACGATTCTAACCGGCATGATCGTGGCGTTGGAGCCGATGGAGACGCGGTTGCCGATCCTCGTCTCGCGCCAGAGCTCCTTGCGGCCGCGGGCCGGCCCGCCACTCACAAACGTATCGTTGATAAACATCACGCCATGGCCGATGAAGCAATCCTCGCCGATCGTGACGAGCTCGCAGATGAAACTGTGCGATTGCACGCGCGAGCGAGCGCCGATGACAACGTCCTTCTGGACCTCGCAGAACGGCCCGATGAAGCAATCATCATCGATTTTGCAGCCATAGAGGTTGCAGGGCTCGACCACTTTCACACGCGCGCCGAACGCGACGTCGTCGCAGATGCCGGTCTGATGCAGGAGAGGCCGGTTCACGATGCGACACCAAGCCGGCTGCGACGCGGCATAAAGCGAAGAGCCACCTCTTGCCCAGTCTCGATGGATTCATAGAGCGCCGAGATCAGCTCCAGGCTCTTGCGGCCCTGGAGCCCATCGACCAGCGCGGCGCCACGGTCGACAATGCAATCGACGACATGCTGATAATAGGCCTGGTGGCCGAAGCCGTAGACGTTCGGAGGATTGACCGAGAATTTCTCAATCACTTCCTTATCCGACGGCAGCTCTTTCTCGAAACGCCAGTGCCGGATCTGGTTCATGGCGAAGCCTCCAACCTCCACCGTTCCCCTTTCGCCAAGGATCGACAGCGAGCCTTCAAGATCACTCGGACGTGCGGCGGTGGTTGCTTCAATGATACCAAGCGCGCCGTTGCGGAACTTCAGAGTCGCCACCGCCGTGTCCTCGGTCTCGATCTTCACCAGCGCCGTCGTGCTGCGCGCATGGACGCTGACGACATCGCCGAAAAACCATTCCAGCATGTCGATGTGGTGACTGGCCTGGTTGGTGAGCACGCCGCCATCAAAGGCCCAGGTACCGCGCCAGGCATCCTGATCGTAATAGGCCTGATCCCGGCACCAGCGCACGCGGACGGTGCCAAGCACGAGCTTGCCGAATCTGCCGGCATCGAGCGCCTCGCGCGCCTTGACGATCGGGACGTTGAAACGGTTCTGCTTGACGACGAAGAGTTTCACGCCCGCCTCGTCGCAGGCGCGGATCATGTCGTCGGCATCCTGCAGGCGCAGCGCCATCGGCTTTTCCACCACGACATGCCTTCCGGTGCGCGCGCAGGCAATCGCATGCTGCGGGTGCAGGCCGCTCGGTGTAAGCACGGCAACCGCATCGATGTCCTTCCGCGAGAGGAAATCGTCAATGTCGTAGTGGGCGGCTACCCCGAACCTGGAGGCGATCGTATCCGCCCGCGCTCGCTCGGTATCGCAAACGGCGACCAGCCGGGCGCCCTCGATGTGGTTGCCGCCCAGCAGGTCGGAGTGACGCTTGGAAATACGCCCGCACCCCAGCAGACCGAACCTGATCACGGCAATCTCCTCGGCAAGATTGTGATCCTCTCCTGGACCACCGGAACGGGTCAACGTCCCTATTCACTAACCGGATGGGACACGAAATCAAGGACTTGATCGGACTATTCGCGGCAGGGCCGCATGGTTGCTATTTGGCAGGAGGCTTGCTTATTGTAACTTTTCAACTGGTGTTTCTATGAAAAAATCGGCCGTATTTCTCGATCGAGATGGGGTTCTCAATGAGGACACCGGGTACGTCTTCGATCCGCGCAAGCTGAAATGGATCGAAGGCGCTCAAGAGGCAGTAAAGACTATCAACGAAGCCGGCTACTTTGCCTTTGTGGTGACAAACCAATCGGGCGTCGCCCGCGGCCTGTTCGATGAAGACGATGTGCAGGCACTTCACGCTTGGATGGCCGACGAATTGGCAAAGATCGGTGCACGCATCGACGACTTCGAGTATTGCCCCGATCATCCCGAGGCCGTTGTGGAGCGCTATCGACGCACTAACATCCGGCGTAAGCCAGGCCCCGGCATGATCGACGATCTTGTTGCTCGTCACAACGTAGACGTCGGCGGAAGCATTTTGATCGGCGACAAGGAGACCGATGTCGCAGCAGCTCGTGCAGCCGGCATCAAGGGGTATCTGTTTCCCGGAGGAAATCTCCTTACTTTCGTGAGGTCGATTCTCATCAAAAACCGAAGCTCATTTCGCAATCGTCAGGGCTAGTGTCATCAGGCCTGCAACATGCCCTCATCCGCAGAACTTGGGCAGGTTAAGTTCTCAATCCATCGCAGGAACCCAAACTGCGGCACAAGGATGACAATCGGTCCTACCGCATGACCGCCTCGGCTAGACGGGCGCGGCGTCCTCGCGGGGCATTCGGAATACAACAAAATGAGAGACGGAAAAATTCACGCCGAATGCGGCGACAATCGAAATCAACTTGGCGATAGGAACATTCAAATTGTGGGAGAGCACGACCAATATCGTCGTTGCGACGACTAATCCGAAGATGCCCGAGGCAGCAAAGCTCAAGTATCGACCAAGACTGAACAGTCCGCCTGTCTCTCGCCCGAAAGTGATTTTCGTGTTCATCACATAGGAGCCGGAAACTGCGACCAGCCACGCGATCACATTCGACGGGATCAGTGGCAGTTGGGCAAGCTGAAACGCGACCGTAAACGTAGCCACGTCGACGGCAACGTTCACCACCCCGATCGACGCAAAGCTGAAGAGCTTCGCCAGGACCGTGCGGCGATACCATGCGTCAGCTACGCTAGCCAGAAGACGTTCCACTGCTTGCAATGCTCTTTGCCTCTGCCAGAGAGATATCAAGTGCGCCCGGGGTTGGCCACTCGGGCGAAGCAAGAATTCAGACGGTGTTGCCGTTGAGCAACGCCTGCAGCGAGTGTGTCCGCCTCAGCGCACACGATCCGGCGCGACAGGGCGAAGGAACCTTACTGCGCGGGCTGGCTGACTGCTCGGCAAGCGCAGAGAGTCGTCGGCTGGGCCACATCCTGCCTACGCCATCAGTCGCAAGCCGTACTATTGCTATTGGACCTAGGAACGGCGACGGAATCAGCGGGGAAGCCGCCGCAAATCTGCGCGAGCCCTTTCTGCAAGGGGATCGTCACCGTGACGCGCGATGAACAACTCAAGCGCCTCCGCCGTGCCCTTGCGACGAGCCAGCTCGTACTCCTCGGCGACTGCTATGGACGGATCGCGCGCCGGCGGCATCGAAGGGGCTCGCTCTGCCTTGCCGATCTCATCCGCTTTGGCTCTCCCGCTCATGACAGGTTGCTTCTCCAGGAACCGCAGATCCAAACTGGTGGGCAATATGAGAAGGCCCAGGACGCCCAAAGCAAGGCAAAAGCGCATGACTACCCCCTTTTGTCGCTTGCAGCCAAATTCCGTCGTCCCGTACAAGCATGAGTCGTCGGTTAATAAGTCGTTGTCGGCACTGAGAAGGCGCCCAAATTAAACCAAACGTATCCATCTTTCGATAAACTGACTCGTGGGACCGAAGCCGGCCCACTCAGATACTCTGGAGTCGTTCCTTGGCAACAGCCGTTTCCGTAAGTGCCACCAACAACCAGGACATTGATGGCCTGCTGGCCGGTGTCAAATGGTCCGGCACGATAACCTATAGTTTTCCGGACTCGTCGAGCGATTATGTGTCCGGCTACGGCAAGGGCGAGCCGACCGCATCGGGCTTCAGTCAGGCCCCCGCCCAGATGCAGACCGCGATCAACTACGCGATCGGACTGATCCTAAGCTATACCAACGCCACGATTCAGTACGCCGGAACCAACGGCGCGGACATCATGATAGCGCAGTCGTCCGCTGCCAATCCGACCTCCTACGCCTACTATCCGGGAAACTATGCCGAGGGCGGCGACGTCTGGTTCGGGACCGCGTACAATTATTCATTGGCGGCGATGGGCAACTACTACTTTACGACCGCGCTGCACGAACTCGGTCACGCCTTTGGCCTCAAGCACAGCCAGGAGACCGGCGGCGTCGCCAACGTCGCGGTGCCGACCGCGCATGACGACAGTGAATACACTGTCATGAGCTACCGCAGCTATGTCGGCGCTTCGACGACGAGCGGCTATACAAACGAGGCCTACGGCTATCCGCAGACCTACATGGCCAACGATATCCTGGCACTCCAGACGCTGTATGGCGCGAACTACACAACACAGAGCGGCAACACGGTCTACACGTGGAGCCCGACCACCGGGCAGGAGTTCATCAACGGTGTCGGACAGCTGGCACCGGGTGGCGGCGTCGGCGGCTCCGCCAACCGCATCTACGAGACGATCTGGGACGGCGGAGGCGTCGATACCTACGATCTGTCCAACTACACGACGAACCTGAGCATCAATCTCAATCCCGGCGCGTCGTCTGTGTTCTCCTCTACGCAGCTAGCCTATCTCGGCAACGGCCACTACGCGTCCGGCAACGTCTACAACTCCTATCTCTACAACAACGACCCCCGTTCCTACATCGATAACGCCACCGGCGGCTCCGGCAACGATGTAATCGTCGGCAACGCCATCGCGAACGTGCTGAATGGCGGCTCTGGCAACGACACCATCACCGGCGGCGGCGGCAACGACACTATCATCGGTGGTGCCGGCACCGACACGGCGGTGTATTCCGGTAGCGAGGCAAACTATCTTTTCGCCTACAATGCGAGCACGCAGACCTTCACGATCACGGATCAGCGCTCGGGCTCGCCAGATGGTACCGATACCGTCACGGGCGTGGAGAATTTCCAGTTCGCCGATGGCACGATGACAAGCTCTTTGGTGGTGAGCCTGCTCACACCCGTTGTCGTTGAGGCGACCGGTGCGACCAGCCTGGTACAGGCTGGGACCAACTATTATCTTGAGTCGGCGGTCGGGAGCATCGGCGGACCGGAGCTGAAGTTTGGGGGGGCGGCGCTCACTGCTGGCCAGTTTGGCAGCAACTGGACCATCCTTGGTGCAGAGGCTGTCAGCGGCGGCTACGACGTGGCCTGGAAGAATACTGCCACCGGTCTCTACAACATCTGGAGCGTCGACAGCAGCGGCAACTACGTCACAGATCTCCTCTCGAGCGCCTCGCCAAACAGCGGATCGCTGGAATCATTCGAGACGATCTTCCATCAGGACCTGAACGGCGATGGTACGATCGGCCTTGTCGGGACGACGATCGAGGCACTTGGCGCGACCAGCTTGGTGCAAGTTGCGGCCAACTATTATCTTGAGCCGGTCGGGAGTAACAGCGGACCGGTGCTGAAGTTTGGCGGGCAAGCGCTCACGGCCGGCCAGTTTGGCAGCTATTGGAGCATCCTCGGTGCAGAGGCTGTCAGCGGCGGCTACGACGTGGCCTGGAAGAATACTGCCACCGGCCTCTACAACATCTGGAGCGTCGACAGCAGCGGCAACTACGTCACAGATCTCCTCTCGAGCGCCTCGCCAAACAGCGGATCGCTGGAGTCATTCGAGACGATCTTCCATCAAG
>NZ_JBANBJ010000030.1:22259-91693 GCF_059803515.1 Bradyrhizobium sp. UFLA05-125
ACAGCAACTACGTCACAGATCTCCTCTCGAGCGCCTCGCCAAACAGCGGATCGCTGGAGTCATTCGAGACGATCTTCCATCAAGACCTCAACGGCGACGGTACGATCGGCCCTGTCGTGACAACGATCGAGGCACTTGGTGCGACCAGCCTGGTACAGGTTGGAGCCAACTATGATCTCGAGCCGGTCGGGAGCAACAGCGGACCGGAGCTGAAGTTTGGGGGGGCGGCGCTCACGGCCGGCCAGTTTGGCAGCAATTGGAGCATCCTCGGTGCAGAGGCTGTCAGCGGCGGCTACGACGTGGCCTGGAAGAATACTGCCACCGGTCTCGACAACATCTGGAGCGTCGACAGCAGCGGCAACTACGTCACAGATCTCCTCTCGAGCGCCTCGCCAAACAGCGGATCGCTGGAGTCATTCGAGACGATCTTCCATCAGGACCTCAACGGCGATGGTACGATCGGCCTTGTCGGGACGACGATCGAGGCACTTGGCGCGACCAGCCTGGTGCAAGTTAGGGCCAACTATTATCTTGAGCCGGTCGGGAGCAACAGCGGACCGGTGCTGAAGTTTGGGGGGCCAGCGCTCACGGCCGGCCAGTTTGGCAGCTATTGGACCATCCTAGGTGCAGAGGCTGTCAGCGGCGGCTACGACGTCGCCTGGAAGAATACCGCCACCGGTCTCGACAACATCTGGAGCACCGACAGCGCCGGCAACTATGTCACAGATCTCCTCTCGAGCGCCTCGCCAAACAGCGGATCGCTGGAGTCATTCGAGACGATCTTCCATCAGGACCTCAACGGCGATGGTACGATCGGCCTTGTCGGGACGACGATCGAGGCACTTGGCGCGACCAGCCTGGTACAGGTTGGGACCAACTATTATCTCGAGCCGGTCGGGAGCAACAGCGGACCGGTGCTGACGTTTGGCGGGGCGGCGCTCACTGCCGGCCAGTTTGGCAGCTATTGGAGCATCCTCGGTGCAGAGGCTGTCAGCGGCGGCTACGACGTTGCCTGGAAGAATGCTGCCACCGGCCTCTACAACATCTGGAGCGTCAACAGCAGCGGCAGCTATGTCACAGATCTCCTCGCGAACGCCTCGCCAAACAGCGGATCGCTGGAGTCATTCGAGACGATCTTCCATCAGGACCTCAACGGCGACGGTACGATCGGCCCTACTTCTAGCTCGAGCGCCGCGGATGCGCTTTCCCAATTGCTGGATCAGCATTTCCAGAATGATTTCCGTTTTGTCGACGACCTGAACGCTGGGGCGCTCGCAGCTACGCCGCCCGGCCAAAGCGATAGCTCACCACTCTATCGTGTTGCGCACGAGAGTTTCGTGTTCACGCCGACACTTGACCAAAGCGGCCTCCATCTCGGAGACTCGAGGGATGCATTTCAATTCGATAAAGGTGCTGATCTGCGATCCATATTGGCCATCACTCACGATGATACGTCCGTCATGGACGCTCCTGGTGACGCCATCAACCTCCAGCATTCTGCAATTGCGCAGTTACTAGCGCATCAAGGCAATTTTCATTTCGTCTAGGGGACACTCGTCACGGCTTAAAGGCAACCGCCTCCGTAGGAGGCAGAACGACCCAGGTCGATCCGTTAAGGTAAGACGCGGGACTGAAGCCCCGCTTAGTGATCCGGGCCGGCTTGCGCCTGCGTCTTTGGCTCATCCGGGATCTGCAGCTCCGACAGCTCGAGCCCGAAGTCGCGCTCGTAAAACCAACTCTTGTCATCCTCGACAGTCATCCGGATCGTCTGGACGCGGCGTCCGGAGATCTCCGCGAATTCCTCCGTTGTCGTGATCGAGGGTGACAGCAGGAAACCCGCACGGCCGAGGGCGGGCACGATCTGGTAGCTGGCCGGCAACCCGTCGGCGTAGACGATGTTCAGCATGACCCGCGGGGACTTGTAAAGCGCGCCAACCAGCCGCCCCAGCAACGTCGGCCGAACGTCGACGGTTGCCCAGGTACGCACCGCGGGATCGATCTCGAGGACCTGGTCGAAAGCGAACCGCCCTGTCCTGATGGGCCGCAGTGAAAACGATAGCGGCGCTGCCCGGCGCTCGTAGACCAGGAAGCGACCGGTCGATTTCAGGCGATAACGCGACCAGATCTCCGGCCAGGAGCGACCGTCGTCAGTCGATGGGTAGCGGTCGTTGACACGCTCCTCTGGCCGGATCTCGAACAGGATGAGGCGCGGAGCTCGCTGAGAGCGCAGAAAGGCGGCGTCCTGCTCGGCCAGCCTCTCGGTATGGGCATTGAGCGAGAGATAGGCTGGGCGTGGATCATAGGTCAGGCCGGGCTCGGCGAGGACGACGCCCGTCTTGCGGGGATAAACGTCGGCCGTTCCGGCAAGGCCTTCCGGCAGATCGGCGAGCCGGCGTATCTGCTCACGCAGGCGTTCGCCGCCCGTGGCGGCGTAGTCGTAGTTGCCGCTGAGCGCGCCAACCATCGACGCCGCGTGATCGCGTATCGAGTGCAGGGGCTGGAAGTTGGTCCAGCACAATACCAGGCAGCTGGCGCCAACAGACAGCGCCGCCGCGGCCCGCGACCAGGCGGAGCCGACAAATCCAATCAGCGTCGCCGCAAGCACGACCATGATCACGGACTGCTCGATCTGATTACCGCCGAACGCATGCTTGAGATTGACGAGCGAGACGCCGGCGGCGAGCGCCGTCAGCATCAGGCGGTCGAAGAGCGGCCCGCGCGAGAGCAGGCCGACGGCGACGAGCCCGGCTGCGGCCAGGTACGTCACCGCCACCGTCGCGGGCCCGTAGGGCTGCCAAAACCCCTTTGACATGGCGTCGCTGTAGCCGCCCGACAGATCCGCCGATGCCTGCAGCCACACGGCCAGGTTGCCGATCTGCTGCCCGGCGAGCAGCCAGCAGCCCAGAACACTCACGGCGAAAAACAGGCTCAGCGCCGGCACCTTCCCGCAGCGGACGTCCCGCAAACCGATCAGTCCAAAGACGCCGACATAGATGGCCGTCAGGCTGAACTTGACCAGCGCCGCGGCGCCGAGGAACGTGGTCGCTGCGTAGAGCAGCGCAGTGAGCCAGCGCGATGGCTTCGGTCCGGAAAGGGAGATTACGCCCACACATAGCGCAGGCGCGATCCACAGCGCCTCGGTCCAGCCGATCGCCCATACGGAGGCGTTTGCGAGCGCGAGCATGAGGGCGAGCGCCCGGGACCAGGCGCGATCGAAACTGCGCCACACCACGGCGATCAGGAGCGTAGCCGTTATGCCGGCGAAGACGGCGTAGAAGGCGAGCAGCGGCTTGACGTGCTCCGGATAGATCGGAAACGAGGCTAGCAGGCCGAGCGGCCCGTAAGTGAAGACAACCTCGGGTCCCCACTGCGCCCCCTGCCGCAAGAGTGCCGGCTGCGCCATCGCGAAGGCGAGATCGTCGGAGAGATCCCCGAGATTGCCGAGCAGGTGATTAAAAGGTGGCCAGGGCGGAAGGCCGACCACGCACAGGACCACCAATCCAAAAGCGAGTAGAGCCGCTGTCACCCTACCAATCACACAAATCTCCTGACCGCGATCCACCCGCTTATAACTGCGAAACCCGCGAATGCAATCGATGTAGAATTGTGTTGACACTACGATTTGCGGCGCCGGTAACTTTACTGCCCCAATCGGCGGGCGCACACCATGAGCCCCTGGCGGTTGCCGTTCCTGTGCGATCCGCGCCGGCGCTCATCATTTGAATGGGACGGGAGGTTCTTCGGCCTCCCGCTTTGTCTCAGCCCTTGCGCCTGCCGTGCGATCCCTGAATAAGTCCTGTCCACTTCGGGAGAATTGACTATTGTCACGTGAGTGCCGATCACACTTGGTCGGATCGTGTGGACGCGAGAAGGCGCACGGCTTCGTAAAGGAACTTTGGATATGCAATTTATGCGTCGTTTGATGGCGCGCTCCTCAACGGAAGAAGCGCCCCCGGCAAGACCGAACCTTGAGCATTTCGCTTGGCTTCTCAATAGCGCTCCGTCCACACCGCCGATGCCGCTTGTTCACTCACCCTCCGCAGATCATGGGAACGATCTTCCCTTGGTGGCGCGCGTGATGGCATCCTATAAACATGCGTTTGATCGGCATCGTCCGGCGACAGATTCCATGTGGGAGCGCGATCTTACGATCATAAAGAAGGAAATTCATGACGCGCTCAATGGATCGGATATTCAAGAAGCGGCAAAGCTTCTGCGCAATCCAGCCGAGACCACATTCTTCTGGGGCTTTGACGCCATCGCAAAGGCACCGCCTGGATCTGTAGAGCCACACGAGAACGTAATCAAGCAACTGAACAAATCAGAAGATTGGAAGTCGCTCTATTCGTTGTGGCTAATGAACGGGTTGACATCTGTTGCAGAAGCGCTCGGAACTCGCCGCGTTCCCTACCTCGAAACCGAGCCAGATCACGTGGGCGTGCACGAGAAGGCGGCACGAACGACTGACCAAATCCTTGATCAGATCGAGGCGGCCCTCAACGTCAATCTAGCGTTTCCGAACCCATTTCCTGGCGAACTCGGCTTACCGTCGAGCCGGGGAGTAGTTGGCTTCCGTTCCGTTCACGCCATTTATCAGGCATGGCGGATCGCGCAGATCGCAAAACAACGCCCAGACTTTAGGGTCTTGGAAATCGGCGCCGGCCTCGGGCGCACGGCCTATTTCGCAAACCTGCTTGGTGTCAAAGACTACACGATCGTCGACATTCCCTTGAGTAATGCAGCTCAGGCCTATTTCCTAGGACGCGTGCTTGGCCCGGATTCCATTCGGCTCAGTGGCGAACATGGAAGCGCGCAGATCAAGATCATGTCTGCAGGCGATATCGGACCAAGCGCCGGCCGCTTTGACCTGATCGTCAACATCGATTCGTGGACCGAAATGTCCCGCGACACCGCAGAGGCATACTGGAAGTTCGCGCGGTCGGCCACGAACACTGTCCTTTCTATCAATCACGAACACAATGACTTTACGGTCCGCGATCTATATTCAAAAGATGCAGACGTAACTGCAACTCGTTTCCCATATTGGACACGACGTGGCTACGTCGAAGAGTATTTGACCTGGTAGCTTGGAATGGCGCCCCTCTTCGGGGGCCAACCGCAGGGCGAGCGCTGAGGAATGGACGCGAGGTCCGCCGGAGTACAGAGTGCGGTATTACCTAGCTGCCGCTTGCCCCTCAGAAATTCAGCTTCTTGAATATGAACCAGGGTAGACGGGAAATGACGAAAGCCACTCCCGCCCAAAACCCAGGAAAGAAACGCGCTCCAATGTCGTTATGCGCGTTCGCCATTACATAATTTGCGACTTTTGCAGGCGAAACGGTTGGGAACAAGAGACGCTGGCCAAACGATTGTTGACTTTCGACATAGCCAAGCCGAACGAACTGAACGAGCAGGCCGGTGCCGACGGTTAGATGGCGTAGACTTTCAAAGTAGCTCTCGAGCCCCCGCTTCGCGGACGAATAAACCACGTTGGCCTTCCTTCCGCGACTGGCGGCGATCGAACCGAAACCGACAATGCGCGCTCGTTTCTGTTGCAAGAGCCGTGGCAAAAAATACGCCGTAACTGCCATCACGACGGTCAGGTTGGAATTCACGATCCTCAGCGTGTCCTCCGTATTCAGAAATCCGACGTCGTCTCGCCGCGATGCTCCAATCGGAAAATAGAGCTCGTTGATCTCACCGAACTTCGAAGTGGCCGCCGCAATCCGGTCCACACAATCCGGCGGAACGCTGGCATCAGTGGCGACCGTTTGCACCTCGACGCCGTGGACCAATCGAAGATGGGCGGCGAGCGTATCGAGATCCTGCGCATCGGTTGCCACCAAAAGCAATGCTGTACCACGCATCGCAAGTGCGTCGCAGAGCGCCCGTCCTACACCCGCGGATGCTCCAACTACCAGCGCCCTCACAGGCCCAACCTTTCCGACAGGATGGAACGAAATAGGCGCTTAGGGTCGAGCGCATGAAGCATGCTGCGGAATCGATCGGCTTCGGGATAGCAGGCGTCGACCACAGCGCGGGGCAAGCGCGAATCCTTGATGATATTCGGCAGACCGCGAAGCGCGATGACCCGCTCGTCGAGAAAAGCCATCAACCGATCGGCGGCTTCACCGGCTGGCACATTCAAGGCGAGGCAAATGCCTGTCCCGGTAAAGCGGAGCAACTCCCGCGTTCCTACGAATGCCTTCGCCGATGACAATGTGATCGGCAGAGGACGTTCACGGACGTAAGTTCGAACTGATTCGACATAGTCCTCAATTGCCTCGTCAGGAAGGATCGCCTGATACTCCCGAAAGCCCGCGGCACCGAAGAGTTGAAAATATAGCTGCGTTTTGTGAGCCGGAAAAAGCGCATCCTGCAAGGAAATGACCTGCCCCTGTAAAGTAGACTTTTGCCGCCGTCGAAACTCCAGGTTAAGGCCGCGGGCTGCGATCGCACCGATCAAGGAAACTGGCCAGCGACCGCGGCTTTCGGATGACAGCACTGGCGGTTCGTCGTCCGGCACGGCCAATGCGCCACCCTTGTCGACGAACCTGCCCTCAAACAAATAGCCGCTTCCAAAACTGGCCTTCGATGACGCCATATCGTGCCATGTATAGGCAAAATCGGCGTCGCGCGCGGCGAGCCGAAGGCGATCGAATCCTTCTGCGGCATTGGCAAACGGCACGGCGCGCATTTCGACCCAAGTCGCCGGCGCCGGTGAGGCACGAAGCCGCGCCCGGATGATGTGTCCTGTAAGTCCGTAACCACCGCAGGTCAGCCGAAACAGGTCCGGATCTTTCAGCGGAGATAGCTCGAGCATCCCGTGGGACGGATGCAGCAAGGTTATCGACTCAAGCTGGTTGATAAACGTGCCATCGCGACTCTGGCTCTTGCCGTGTACATCGGCGGCAATACATCCTCCCACCGAAATTCGGCCGTGCCCCGGCTGAATCGGCAGATAGAGCCGATGTGCGGACAGGAAGCGGTGCAGTGCATAGAGCGAGATGCCTGTCTCGACCTCAACGACATGGCTCGCGGAATCGAAATCCGTCACGCGATCGAAAGAACGGTGCGAGACCGATAAACCATCTTGCAGGAAGCTTGCCGCTGCATAAGAAAGCCCAGAACCTCGCGAAATGCGCGGTGTTTCCGTCAAATCGCTCCGCCAATAGCGATAGCGATCTGGCTGCTGCAACTGCCCCCGAGCACGAATGCGACCATCGAAACTGACGAAATCCTGGTCCGCCCGCGGCGCGTCGGATACCTTGGATGGCGCGACCTGCCCGCTCGGACCAGTCACCACGACCGCGCCTTCAGCGCGTTGAGCTTGGACGGCACGCCCCAAAACGCCATCGGCTCGTAATCGGGATAGGGGAAGTGACCGCGGCGTAGTTCAATCTGACTTGATCGCAAGCGCCGATGCTGTGACACCAGATCCAACACCGAGATCGGCGTTCCACTGCTGCAGTTAATAACACCATTGCAGGCCAATGGCATCTCAAGAGCCAATGCGAAATTCTCGGCCACCGCGTTGATTGGCAGATAATCGCGGAGCTGATCGCCTGCGGACATATTGAAGAACGGCGCGCTTCCGTCAATTGCGCGATCGAGGTGCGCGAGTAGGCTGTTTGGGTTTTGTCCCTCGCCATACATGTAGAACAGCCGCATCCATTGCAGGGTGAACGGCTTTTGCTGCTGCAAGAACTGCAGAGATTTCCGCAGAGAGTCCTTGGCAAAGCCATACGCCGTGATCGGCGCGGTTGCGGCTTCTTCGGTTAGTGGCCCGTACTGCATGCCATATTCAAGGCAGGTGCCCGCCACCATGATTTGCGACACACCCGCATCCACGGCTGCTTCCAGAAACGCCAAGTCAGCAGGGAGATTGCGGCCGAGGTGAAAGAAGTCGCGATAGTTCGGTAGACCGGGCCAAGCCAGATGGATCAGCGCAGCGGGCCGAGAATCCCCAGAAAGTAGTGGTCGGAAGTCGCGGTGAAGGTCGCAAGAGACAAAGTGGACCTGCGTAAACCATGGCATCGATCTTGCTTTGTCGGCATCGCGGGCGACGGCGGTGACGGAATGACCTTTGGCGAGCAGCGCGCTGACGACGTGCCGCCCGACAAACCCAGTTGCGCCCGTCACCAGAACCTTCACGGCAGAACCTTAAGTTCCGGAACGGCGATGACGAATTTGCTGCCTGTTCCCAAAACCTGCTTCTGCTGCTGGACCACCTCGTCGGCGATGTTCCAGGGAAAGATGACAACCCAATCGGGCCTAACCTTTGCAAGTTCGGACGGCGGCAGAATAGCGAGATGATTGCCCGGCATATAGCTGCCTTGCTTTGAGATCGCGGCATCGCAGACGAAACTCACGAGGTCGTGCTTGACCCCCGCATAGTTCATCAGCGTATTCCCCTTCGCCGCAGCACCATACGCCGCGACCGATTTACCTGCGCGCTTTTGGGCAATCAAGAATTCGACAAAATCATCTTTGACCTTGTCCGCCTTCTGCTGAAATCCCTTGTAAATGGCTAGGTCACACAAGCCATAAGCATTCTCCTTCTCCAGCGTATCCATCACGACAGACCGTGTCTTCCGCGGGTCGCTTTCGTGGCATCCGTAGATGCGCAGGCTACCGCCGTGGGTCGGTAGCTCCTCCAGATCGAAAATACGCAGCCCTGCCTTTGCAAATATGCCAACGACGGCGGTTAAGGAAAGATAAGAAAAATGCTCATGATAGACCGTATCGAATTGGTTGAACCTGATCAGGTTCAACAGATGGGGAAACTCGAGGTTGATCGTACCGCCCTGTTTGAGTGCGATCCGAAGGCCATCCGTGAAGTCGTTGATATCAGGCACGTGCGCGTAGACGTTGTTACCGCATATCAGGTCGGCCCGTTTGCCCGCTTCCGCTAGCTCCGTCGCCGTCGCCACGCCGAAGAACTTGCGCAGCACGGGAACGCCAATTTTTTCCGCTGCGTCGGCTGTGCTGCTGGTGGGCTCGACACCGAGGCATGGGATCCCGGCTGCAACGAAATTCTTCAGCAGGTAGCCGTCATTGGAGGCGACCTCGATTACGAAACTGTCTCGGTTCAACTTGAGGATGTCAGTGATCTTCTCCACGTAACGCGCCGCGTGCTGCAACCAACTACGCGAGGTCGAGGAGAAATAGGCATAATCGCGAGAAAACAATTCATCGGCCGCCGCATAGTCCTCCGTCTGGACCAACCAGCATTTGTCGCAGACGTAGAGCCGCAGCGGGAACGTCATCTCTGGCGCTCGCAACTGGCTCGCCGAGAGATAGGCGTTCGATGGAGGAGCGTGACCGAGATCGAGAAAAACGTGTTCGAGTTCATGATGGCAATGACGACATTTCATACCGCTATTCCTTCGAAATTCTTGTCGAGAAGCGGATGATGGAGGTCCCTCTCGGACAGGTCGGTCGGTGTCAGTGGCCAATCCACGCCAATCATCGGATCATCGAAGCGAACTCCGCCTTCTGCTTTAGGGGCGTAAAACGCGGTATGCAGATAAAGCAGTTCGGAATCCGGCTCTAGCACCTGGAAGCCGTGGGCACATCCTTCCGGGATGACCAAGGCACGGCGATTTTCTGGCGTGAGTTCGAGCGACGTCCATCTTCGGAACGTTGCCGAACCCTTACGCAAATCGACAGCAACGTCGAACACGCGCCCCCTAAGGCAGCGAACAATCTTCATTTCCGCATGTGGAGGGAATTGAAAATGAAGCCCCCTGAGCGCGCCCACGCTTCGGGTGACGGATTGATTCATCTGAACGATCGATCGCGATCCGATGATGTCCTGTTGCTCGCGCGCGCAGAACAGCCTGGAGAACCTTCCGCGCTGGTCTTGGTTGGCCATGCTCTCGGCAACCCAGACACCCTCGATGCCGGTCTGCTCGAGCTTCATGAGGCCTCCCCCTCGGCCCACGCCAGCTTCCGAGCGTTAGCGCGTGCCACATAGCGCGCGAGTTGCGCACGGCTGAGGACGTCGCCTCGTTCGAGCCAGGCTCGATACCATTCGGCAGTGGCACTTACACCTTCGTCGAAGGTCCACACTGGCTGCCATTGCATTCGCTGACGGGCCTTGTCGCTATCGACCTGAAGCAGATGCGCTTCGTGCGCTTGAGCCTGACCGGGGTCACACCATTCCGCGGCCGGCCATTGCCGCTTGATTGTGTCGAGGACCTGCCGAACTTGGCGGTTGCCTTCCCGATCGGGTCCGAAATTCCAGGCCTCGGCAAATGTGGAATCGCGTCCGATCAATTTCTGTCCGAGCATGAGATAACCCGATAGGCACTCGAGCACATGCTGCCAGGGTCGCGTTGCCGTTGGCGACCTGATCTCTACGGGCCTACCGTGCTGGATCGCTCGAACCAAGTCCGGAATCAGACGATCTTCCGACCAGTCGCCACCGCCGATCACATTGCCAGCGCGCGCCGTGGCCAGCAGTGGTGCGTCAGGCGAGTTGAAGAATGATTTCCGGTAGCTTGCGGCAACCAGTTCGCACCCAGCCTTGGACGCGCTGTAGGGATCATGCCCTCCTAGACGATCGGTCTCTCGGTAACCCCAGACCCACTCGTTGTTCTCGTAACACTTATCGGTAGTCACGACGATGATCGCGGCAAGGCGCTTAGCCTCACGACATGCCTCGAGCACATTTGCGGTCCCCATGACATTGGTGGCCCAAGTCTCAAGGGGCGCGCGATAGGAGCGGCGCACCAGTGGCTGAGCGGCCATGTGGAACACGACCTCCGGATCAGACTCCCGTATCTGATCACGTAGCGGTCTCTGATCGCGAATATCGATGAAATGCGACTCGATATCGAGGTTTAATTGGCCGAAGTGGTGGGGATCGGTCTCCGGCGGAAGTGCGATTCCCGTGACCTTTGCGCCTAGCTCCTTGAGCCACAGGGTCAGCCAGCTTCCCTTGAAGCCGGTATGTCCAGTAACCAGCACATGGCGGCCGTTGTAGATATCGCCGAACATCATCACCAAATCTTCCAGGGCGCCTTTCCTGACGACCACAATTCCTCGAGATGATTTTTATCGCGAAGCGTGTCCATTGCCTGCCAGAAGCCGCTGTGTCGATAGGCGGACAATTGGCCCTCGGCAGCCAGCCGCTGCAGGGGTTGTTGTTCCCATACGGTGTTGTCACCGTCGAGATAGGAAAGCACACCAGGCTCGAGCACGAAAAAACCGCCGTTGATCCAAGCGCCGTCGCCAGCCGGTTTTTCTTGGAAATGGTGAACCGTCTCGTTTTCGATGAGCAGCGCACCGTAGCGGCCAGGTGGCTGGATCGCAGTCACCGTCGCCAGCCGCCCAGCCTCACGATGCTTGGCGATGAGTTCCGAAATATTTATGTCCGCCACACCATCGCCGTAGGTAAAGCAGAACGACTCGTTGCCCAGATAGGGCGCGACCCGCTTCAGGCGACCACCGGTCATGGTGAGTTCGCCGGTATCAACCAGCGTCACGCGCCAAGGCTCGGCGAACTTTTGATGTATCTCCATGCGATTTTCGCGCATGCTGAACGTAACGTCGGACGTATGCAGGAAGTAGTTGGAGAAATACTCCTTGATGACGTAGCCCTTGTAGCCAAGACAGATCACGAAATCATCGATTCCGTGCTGCGAATACATCTTCATGATGTGCCAGAGAATTGGCTTGCCGCCGATTTCAATCATCGGCTTTGGCTTGAGGTGGGACTCTTCGCTGATCCGGGTACCCAATCCACCGGCGAGAATGATCGCTTTCATCTTGTCTCCCAGTCAATTCGAGAGCGGAACCACCGCGAATGCGCCGGCGGCATAAGGCGTTGCGTCCAGATGTATGGACCAAGCAAGTCCCTTTATTGGGGGCAAATGCCGAAAACCCTTATCGGCACGCCCGGCCAAAATCAAGGAAATCTGGGCCATACTGGATAGACCCCCACCCCCGCCGCAAAAGGAGAGCCCGGCGCGGCGCGAAATCGTGACGTCAGGTACCAACCAGCCCCCCGCGGCGCCGTTCTCGTTCACGACACTGCCACCGAACCTTGGACGTGCGTGTATCGGCGATTCACGACATAGTTTGGCCGCCCGAGGCCATTCTTGTAGGATCGGGCCACGTAAAGCGCCGTGAACGCCGCGGTAAATCCGAAATACGTGCAGCCGCACAACAAGTTTAGCAGCAGCAGCCACGGGCTTTGGGTCAAGATGTATGCAGATCCCAATATAGCTGTGAGCAGGAGCCACCACGGGAGCGCATAGATTGGCAAGCGCAAGGGTAATGTGGTCGATGACAGGATGCCGGCGATAGCAAAGATCGTCATTCCCACGAGATTGTAGTTTGTCTTCCCGGCGATGCGGCGTTGTCGCTTGTACGGTAGACCGATCCGTTTGTAGCCGATCCGCGAGATCGACGCACGGATGAACGGGAACGAGTTGTGATCGTTCACAATGGCGTCGCGAACTTCGGAAGTAAGCAACGAGAACTCGGCCATGTACAGGATGATATCTTCGTCCGCCAGCAACCGCACGACATGGTAGAAAAACTTGCGTAGCGCCTTGACCGGTCGAGCCTCCTCGCGATCGACTCGCGCGCCATAGACGATGTCGAAGCCCTTCTCATAATAGCTTACAAAATCCAACAGCATTTCGGGCGGGTCTTCGCAATCGACGTCGATAAAAGCGATCACCTCGCCCTGCGCGTTGCGCAATCCGCACTCCAGCGAACGCTGGTAGCCGACATTGGCGCTCAGCGTGATCACATAGACAAAGTCATATTGAGCGCGCAGCTTGCAAATTTCGGCATAAGTCCCATCCGTTGAGGCATTGTTGAGAAACAGCAGCTCGACGCGATAGTGCGCCGAAAGCTGCTCGATGACCGGCAGCATCCGTGCGAAGAACAACGGAACGACAGTTTCCTCATTATAGACAGGGCAGGCAATCGTAATGCGCGGTAGCGGCCGATCGTTGTTCACTTCGCATACTCCGTCGTCAATTCCATGACGAAACGCCCATGCTGCGCTTCGCCATCATCTGATAGCAATACTGGCTGACCGCTGCTCTCGACGGGTTCATAGAGCGGCAAACCGAGGGCGGTAGAGGCTTCGCCGGTGCCCGACAAAGCCAACTCGTAGGTCCGCCCCTTGCTGGTCGCGACATAGGGAATTTTGAGGATTAGTGGTTCCCAATCCCGCGCCCCGCCGGCTTCGATATCGCCGCGCGCGAGCGGCTCCTGGCTTCCGACTTCCGACAGCTGCCAACTCACGATGCCCCTTGTCGCCTTGCCATTTGGCGTGACGAATTTCAAAGATAACCGCTTGAGGCCGTCATCGGTGGCGACGAAGCGCTGCTTGACCGTCCGCGCGGCCGACAAATACACGGGCTTGCTGAATCGGCCTACTGGAGATTGCGCTCTAACATAGGCCCGATTGCCGTAGGGCCCCAGTTCGAGCAATTGAAGCTGGCGTTTCAGGTAGGTCACCGCTTCCGGGTTAGGATGTATGAAGCGATCCTCAGGAACCGGATCGAGTCCCCAGACATAAGCCTGCGCTAGACTGCGGTTGAATTCGTGTGCGTCGGCATAGACTCGCCATGCCCGGCCGTAGCTTACGAACGCCGCGCAGGCAAAGAGGCCTGCCAGCACAAAGACGATACGGCGCGCAAGTATCGAGTGGGCTTGTTCACCCCACCATCGATGCGCCAGAGCGGCGCCGACATAATAAACCTGACCGAGCAACAAATAAGAGCCGAACATGGTGTAGCGGCTGGCATTTCCGTTGGCCACGCCGTACTCGTCAAAAGTGGCTCGCGCCCAGCCCGTCGCGACTGCCGACAGCATCGCAAAACCCGCGAAGCCAAACAGAACCATCGCAGCCGGATGGCGCTTGCGCAGTCGCGGCAACCCATCCAGGCTCAGCACTGCGCAGGACGCGAGCAGAATGCAGCCGCAGATTACGTTGGTCGCGATCGAGATCGGCAAGTGGAACATACTGCGATATGGAAACCAAAGCAGTCCGCCGAGGGGAGCACCAAGATATGTCAGAAAGAATTCCAGCAGTTCCAACAGGCTTGGGTGCGTCGGACTACTCTCCATTTGCATGCCCGGCAGATAGCAAGCCGATGCAACGAGCAAATTGGCCACCCAAAACACGGCGAACCGGTCTGGCCGCATTAACTTCGCCGCGGACAGCTGGAATGTGACGATGATAGCGACGAAAGCAAAAAAGCCATTGGTCAACGTAAACGCCGCCAGCCAGCAACTGAGCGCCGCAACAACATGGCTGCTCCAAATCTCTGGCCGCGTAAACACCAATAAGAAGCTCAGCGCGATGAAGAAGTTGGTGGCGTCGAGCTGAAACATCATCGACCACCAGTGATTATTGTGGCCGACTGGCGAAAACAGGATGAGCGAAACCGACAGCAGCGTGACCGGAAACACCGCGTTCGCTTCACCGATCAGACGGCGCGCCAACAGAACGAAACTGGCAAACGTCCCAAAGATTGACAGATAGAGATAGATGTATTCCGACCGGACATCCCAATCTGTCGCAACAGCGTTCATTAGCATCACCAGTCGATAGACGAACGGTCTGGTGTGATTGTGAGGCGCCCAAAGACTTGAGACGTGAAAATTGCCCTCTCGCCAGGCGGCAATCCAATGAATGAGCTCGGTATGATCCCAGAATGGTACAGTGATCGCGGAATACTGGATTGCTAACAGCAGATAAACCGCCGGCACGGCGCTGAGAGATATGAGCAGCCAATATCCTGCTTTGGGAGATACCAAAGATCTTGAGGTCATCAGTCAGTGTTTCCAGGTGAACGGCCCGCATCGGCCTTTCAAAGACCGAAGTTGCGAGACCTGCCATAGCGGACAAGCGCGCGGGAAGCGGCGGAGTTTTGGTCTGCCGGCTGCCTCGCCGCGTAATGCAGTTTCAACGCTGTTAGCGTACGACCACGAATCAGAGGCGAGAAGCCCGCAGTCCAGCCTCCCGCTGCAAGTCCCGCACTCATCTGCCACACGATCGTCGCGTGATTTGTTCCCGATGGCAACGGCCACAGCCCTGCCTGTTTAAGGGCCGCGACACGGAAAAACGCCAGCGCGGCGCCGGGCAGGTCCACCGCCTGCGTCTTCAATGCCGACGAATATGGCCCGCCGTCTGTGGCGGTGCGGCCTATCCAGGGTCCCTCCAGTTCGCCGCTCGTGTTTCTCATATAGCACCCATCGACGATGACGTCGTCTGCATTGACGACGTTGCCGCCAAGCACGCCTACGTGCGGGTGCAGCTCAAACAGACGCGTCGCCTCAATGAAGACACTTCTGCTATCGATGGACACACCATCACTGGCGAACACCATGATCGCATCTTGATCACAAGATATCTGGCCGCCCGCAAGTGCGTCGCCATACCAGATAAACTCAGGCAGATCGCCTGGCCGCCGCTCGATATAGAGTTCGCGCGCACCGCGGCTCTCGGGCCAATCGGCAATCGCAAAATTCCGCGGGTTCGCGCAGTGCGCTATCTGTCTTTCAAGAATGTATCTGACCGATTCCAGCTGACGCGCGTCACCTTCGGAATTGTTGGTGGTCGAGCCGCTGTGCTGCCGCCAATGATAGAGAATTTCAGGAACATGTTCGATTCGTCCGCCCATGTTCGCGATACGGGAAACGCTGTCCCAGTCCTGGCACCAATTCGCTCTCACGTCGCTATAGACTTCGGCGGCAATAGCAGCTTCGCGCTTCATGGCGCAGAGATGCCAGATGGTAGAATTGTCCAGCGATAGCAACGGATCATAAGCTCCCCGCAGATAGGGCGCAGCCGGCCGGCCCGCGATGAGAGCGTCCTCGTCCGAAAACAGGAAATCGGGACGCCCCTTCTCGTCGATCTGGTGAGCTAGGATCTGAATGGCATCATCAGTGATTAGGTCGTCGGCATCGACTGGAACGACATAGTCGCTTGTGGATGCCTCGAGCCCACTGCGCAGCGCCGCAACAATTCCGATTGCTTCGGGCTCGACGATCACCTGCGCACCCCAATCGCTTTGGGCACGCTGATGGATCCTCGCGAGCGCGGCCTCGGGCATCGGTCCATTCACGATCAACAGCCATTGCGAGGGTTTCAGAGTCTGTCGGCCGATCGAGCGCGCTAACTCGTCGAGTAGATCAAGGTCACTGCCACTGTAAACCGGCGTCACGATTGAAACCGTCGCTGGGTTGGCCGGCGTCGGGTAGCGCGCGTGGCGCATCCTCAAGTCGGTTGTCAGCCAGTCTTCATATCCGAGTGTGCGCTTCTGCAGGGCTCGCAGGTGGTCAAGGCGCTCCTGATCCGAAACGGCGACATAGGCCGTGTCGTGGGTCAAACCGAGTCGCCGCGAGTAAAACCGCGTCTCAGGAACCTGTGACCAGAACCGCGACAACCAGTGCGCGGTATCAGTCTTGGAAGCGACCGCCGCGTCGGCTCTCTCTAGGCGGCCAACCATGAATGGCGAATAGACCACTCGCTTGCCTGCCTCTGCTGCCATCGCCCCGAGCCAGGGACCGAGCATTTCCATCCCAACGGCTTCGCGCCGCATTTCAACCAGGCACTGCCTTAGAAACGATGTCCTGACCACACAATGCGCCGTAGAAACCGCCGAAACCGAATGCGCCTTCCACATGCGCGCGCCTTCGCCGGGGTCGGTCAGCGGGCGTCCCCGCTCCGGACAATCGCAGCCGTCGCCGAAGCCGAAAACGCGTGGGCCATCGACGATCACGGAGCCATCATGTAACCGGCCGCCGACCATCACCGCATCGGTGAACAATTCAAGGAGCGCCATGGCGTCCCAGCGCCACTCATCGTCGAGCGGCAAGACGTCGGGCCATCGCAAATGGATCAGATCACTGCCGATCCCATCGACGGCATCAGCGAGATCAGCAAGGCTTCCGCGCCCCAACACAATCGCGGTTGGATCCTCTACCGCCTTCACCGCGTCATTCGCTGCGCCAATCACAATCGTTTGGATCGATTGCTCATCCGTTCGCTTTCGCCGAAACCACCAGTCCACATTGTACTGGAACAGCGGACTGTTCACGAGTTCGATGTTCGTTGCGCCGGAGCGATCCAGAAACCTCTGCAGTGTCCGACGGTGCGACTCGGTAATGTACGACTTCGATTCGATGTTTCCGGATGTCGATGCAGTGTGCATCCGCCAACTGTAAAGCACTTCCGGAACATGCTTCGGCTCTTTGCCGGCGAGCATAAAACGGATGAAGCTGTCCCAGTCGTGACAACCTTCGGCAGAGTTATCGCTGTACAAGCTAAGCTCGATTGCCAGTTCCCGATCGATGGCACAAAGGTGGGCGATGTAGCATGAGTGAACGAACAGCACGGGATCCCAATCCGGCTTGAAATACGCCGAAGGAAATCGCCCGGAATCCAGCTTGTCTTCATCGGTGAAGAGCAGAGCGGGATAATTGTGATCCTCGATGAATCGAGTGAGAACGTGGACGCAATCGGGCTCAATTAAATCGTCGGAATCGAGCGGCAGAATATAACGACCGGACGCCCGCTCGAGGCAGTACCGCATTCCACCAACGATGCCGAGATTGTTATCAACACGCTCGAGCCGCACGCCGGGATATCGCGCAAGCCTTGCGAGGGCGTGGCGAGTCCCCTCCTCTGTGGAGCCGTTGTCAAGGATCAGCCATTCGAAATGCGCCCCCCCGTCCTGAAGAAAAACGCTATTGCCAAGTTCTTCGAGAAACCGAGGGTCGGTATTGTAGGCCGTGGTTACGAACGAAATCAGGCCGGGCGTCTGGTGGTACGTTCCATCCGAGCGACGACGAGCGAGGCTCGTCTTGCGATATACTTCATAGTCGCTCTTCGGCGAGTACGGCAGGCCTGGCGCAGCAAACTGCGTCATTTCCTGCACGGACTCGCGGATGCCCTCGAGCCGCGCAATCAGTTTCGAAGCTATTCCGCTTAGGCTCTGATCCCAGTCAGTTGGTAGTTCCATCGCGCCAGAGGGATCGTAACTCGGTAATCCGCAATTAATCCGCCCTGCTGCATTTATAACGGCCTGCCCGACGCTTTCAGCAGTAGGCTCCGCAACGATGATATTAGGCGAGAACGCCCGCAGGCGCTCCGCCGTCTTCACCGAAAAGCTGTTGGTGACGACCAGCTTCCCCGAAGCAGCCATTTCCAATGGCGGATAGCTCGGATGGGGCGACAACATTAGCGATAGCATAAGATCCGCGGTACGGACGCGTTGGGCATATTCATCAAAACTCATCCATGGCAGCGGATTGAGCATGACGCCTTCGCCGAGCGCAATCGGCGGAATCTTTTCGCCCATCGCCCACACTTCCCAGTTGTCTTTGTCGATGGCGCCAGACGCGACCGCCCGACGCAGCGCGACTAGACCAAGTTCGAACAGATTGCGGCGGGCTATGCTTGGTCGCGCATAGAACAACAGTACTTTCTTGCCAGATGGTGGAGAAGCGACGGGAAAATAATGGCCGCGATCGAGAGCCGGATTGAACCATAGCGCATCGGCCACAAACCCAGGATCTGCGAAGCGTCCGGCGCCTTCCTGGACCAAATGATCGAGCAGGAGTCGAGTATTGATCACTGGGATATGCGGCAGACCGTAGGTTTCGAACGCGCGCGCCTGAAGGGTGGAACCTTCGTGTAAAATCGGCTCGAAATCCTGAATCAGGTAAATGAAAGTCCTGTTGACGGTCTTAGCAACAGCGTAAGTCGCAATCTGCGCAGTCCACCATGCAGTTGCGAAAAATACGTCGCGAATGCCGATCGAGATCGGTTTGGTGCGGTTGAATCCATCGACGATCTCAATACGATCCCTGTCGACCGGCCGGTTTAGTAACCTCTCCATGTACGGGAACAAGGCGGCATCTTCACCCTCCAGCGGCGCATCGCACGCAATCAGCCGAATGCGTTCCCCGCGCTCCGCTAGCATGGATGCGAGCAGCAGCGCGGTGATGGGACCGCCGGACATGTGCTTGAGGCGGAGGCTCGGCAACAGCACGTTGACGGAGGGGCGAACGGCGAGGTCGTCGGCCACTTCGAAATTGAGCGGAGGGCTCAGATGATAGCCTGGCACCTGCGAAAGGAGCTCAGCGTCCAGGGTGTGGAGGGCGGCTTTCGGGTTGCCATCCTGGAGCACACTTGAATAGACGTCGAAGGAACTGATCAGCCCACGGTCACGAATATATTGCCCGATAGCGCGACCCAGCTGGGTCTGCCTCATGTGCTGTTGATAAAACGCCAAACCGCGCCGCAGAACGAACTTACGAAGACGTTCGGCTGTCGCCGAATTGCCATTTGAAAGGGAGCGCCTGAGCGACTTCACGCGCGCGCCCAGTATCGGACGAAGACTGGAGATCCGGGAGGCATCGAAGTCCAGATTTCGCACGCCACTTAGAAGGCGCCGTGGTGCTGCCATCATCCGCCAACTGGTCGATCTTAGAATTTCATCCAGCCGATTACTTAGCTGTTCGCTTCTCTGTGTGAGATCCGAGATTACCTCGGCTGACGCGGCGAGATCGCGCTTGAGACCCGAGATGATATCGGTTGACGCGGCCAGGTCGCGCGCCATCTCAGGGAGCATCTGGTCGGGCGACGAAGATAGATTGCTCCAGATATTCTTGGTCTGGTCGAAGATCGGGTCCAGTTTGTACGGAGTGCCGTTCCATTCCTTGTTGGCAGGAAGAACCAGCTCCGCGCGGCCGGAAATGACGCGCAGACCGAGGCCGTTCTTCGCAGCGGCCGATTTCCTCACGACGCACATCGAATTGATAAATTCGACCGAATGAACCAGCGCTAAGGTTTCTTCATCTAGCCCGCAGCCGTATTCCTCGAATATGCCGCGCAAAACTTCGCCACGGGCCTCGGGCACTCCCCAATGCTCATGGTTGATGACATCGGCAAGGCGTTTGAAAAAACGGATCGAGGAAAAGGGATGGTAGAGTCCGCCTTCGAAGCGATCCCAGTAGCTGCAATGCAAATCTTCGGCGATGAAGAGGCCGTCCTCCGAAAGATTCGGAAAATAGAGAGCGAAGGTCTTGACGATATCGGTGGACAGATGTGAGCCGTCGTCGATCACGATGTCGAACTGTCCCGACCGCTGCAGAATCGACTGCTGCGTCTGCGGATCATTCGCATCGCCGATGACCACGCCGATGCGCGGATCATCATACGTCAGTACCTTGCAATCCTGATTGATGTCACAGCCGACGATCGCTTCTGCATTCGGAAAGAATTGAGACCAGATCTCGAGCGAACCGCCGTTCTGGACACCAATCTCAAGCATCCGAACGGGACGATCCCGTATCGACGAGAATAGGCGATCATATTCATCGAGATAGAGCGACCACTTGTCGGACATCTTTCCGGTGTGGCTGGCGTAGAGTTCGTGGAGCGTCCGTTTAATCATTCTTAACCTGCAACTCGACCCGCTCGAACGGAATGCCGACGAGTCCGTAACGAACCTTGCTTGAAGCGACGTTGACGATCAGCGCGTCATGCATCCAATGATGCTGGATGTTGTCATGGCGGTCCCCGTCTGCGAGGGACGCCATGACGGCATACTGCCCGTTCGGGAGCATCGGTAACCGGAACTCGAACACGCCTTCAAAGATCGTGTCCGGCTTGATGCGTACCGGTAACCGGTCAGTGAACGGAAAGGTATTCTCTCCGAATAGGTCCTGCCCCAAACGGTCGCGGATCAAAAATCCAATGACGGGCTTGTCGAGCGGACCATGTGCTTTGGCGCGGACAGTCATGCGAACACGCTCGCCGCCCTCGTAGACCCCCTCGGGACCGGCAGACAATTTCGTCAAAGAAACCGACTGAATTTCGGCGCGGCCGGTCTTCCAGCCGGTAGCTGCCTTGGTATTGTCCTGTACGCTGGCCACGGCGCCATAATCCACGATTGGGGCCGTGTGAGGGTCCACTACCGATGTTTGAGACGGCTGGTCTGACGCAACCGAGATCAACTTGGCTTCTTCGCCGTAGACTTCCTGGAGCGTGAACTGGAGGTAGCTTTCGGAAACCTCTCTGGACTTGCCGGTCATCTGGACCCGGCCGTGCGATAGCCAGATTGCCGATTCACACAGGTTCTGTACGGCAGCGGTATCGTGGCTGACGAACAGCAAGGTTCCGCGCTTTTGAAACTCCCTGATGAACCGCATGCATTTTTGGGTGAACACCGCATCCCCGACTGCGAGTGCTTCGTCGACCAGGAGAATGTCGGCGTCGACATGCGCAATAACCGCAAACGCCAGACGGACATACATGCCGCTCGAATAGGTCTTGACCGGCTGCTCGATGAAGTCACCAATATCGGCAAATGCGGCGATCCGATCGAAACGTCTGCCGATCTCGGCCTGGGTCAGACCGTAGAGCGTCGCGGCCATGTAGACATTCTCGCGCCCAGTGAATTCCGGATGGAAACCGGCACCCAATTCCAACAGAGCAGCTACGCGACCGTTGACCTTAATCATGCCGCCGCTAGGATTCACGGTTCCGCAGATCATCTGCAGCAGGGTCGATTTTCCACTGCCGTTGCGCCCGACAATGCCAACGGTTTCGCCCTTCTTGACCTCAAAGGAAACGTTTCTCAGAGCCCAGAATTCACGAAAATACTGCTGCGGCGGCTTGCCAATCATCGTTCGCAGCCGCGGAAGCAAGGACTGCTTCAAACGATCGTGCGGCTTGTCGTAGATCTGGTAGCACTTGCTGAGATCCTCCACCTTGATCGCAGTTTCCCTAGAGGACATCGGCGAACCCTCGACGAGTCTTCTGAAACCACACAAAACCACACCAAGCGACGAGGGCGCCGCCCAAAAGATAGACCAGGTACATCGACGAGTCTGGCGCCTTCCCCCAGAACAACACGTCCCGCGCCTGCTCGATCGCGGGCGTCATAGGATTGAGGAACAGAAAACTACGATAGTTCTCCGGAAACGCATTCACCGGATAGAAGATCGGCGACAGAAACATCAGAACCGTAGTGACCATGCTCATGAATTGCGCCACGTCGCGCAGATAGACGCCCAGTGAGGCAAGGAACCAACTCACCCCAAGGATAAAAAGCAACAGCGGCAGCAAGACCAACGGAATCAGCACAATGGTGAAGTGCGGGACCCCAAACAAGACCAAATACGCAATCAACCATACGCACAGGCTCACCGCACCATGGAAGATCGCCGAGCCGAGCGCGACGCAAGGCAGTATCTCCAGCGGGAAAATCACCTTCTTCACGTAGTTCGGGTTGCTCAGGATTAGGCTAGGCGCGCGATTGAGGCATTCCGAGAACAGCGTGAATACAACCAGTCCGGGAAACAGCACCATCGCAAACTCAGTCTTCGAGTCGCTCGCGATATTCCAGCGCATCTTGAAAACCACGCTGAACACGAAGGTGTAGATGACGAGCATCAGGATCGGATTGAAGAATGACCAGAAGAGGCCAAGCACCGATCCGCGATAACGTCCGACCACTTCCCGGTGCACCAGAGCGGCTATTAGGCCGCGCCTGCGCCAAAGGCTCGTCAGCATGTTCAGTGGAACAATTGAAAAATCTTGCATCGGTCAAGAACCGCTGCGGCATCGGCTCGCAGCTTTCAAGCATTCCTGCTGAGCAGGCTGTCCGAACCGCCGAAGACGCCGCGGCGCTCCATCAGGCCGCCCGCTTCCTGCGACGCCACGACTAGCGCACCCCGATCCCGGGGCCGTCGCACCGGTGGGGAGTGATAGCAATTGCGCATGACAAATGTTCGCGCGAACGACGTGCATTCATCTCTCCAGGAAACTGCGAATATCGATTCCAGATCGATTAAGCTATTGGAATGTCAGTTGGAACCCACCGAGGCAGATCGAGGGGGCTTGTTTACCAACGTGCGCCACGCTGTACAATCAATCGCGCACAGATTGTTGGTAATATCGTACCTGAGAGATCTGCCCTATTGCACTCGGCTGGGACCTGCCGGTTGAGGTGGGCTTCTGCCGTCGCCCCAAGTCATTATCGTGAACGCACGCCTCTCGGCCGCATTCATGTTCTGGAATGCGCGAGTCTGGTTATCCTTGACGAGAAGATTGTGCTGGTCTCCAAGGCGAAATGTACCGCTATCGCCCCATTCCTCCATCGCGTACGCGCGCCCGTTAACCCCCACCACCACCGCTTTCATGCCACGCCGAAGAATTTGCTGTGTGAGCCCGTCCGGACCGTTCTCAAACAGGTATGAATCGTTTTTGGTTTCGAGCGAATCGGGCAGCACATCGAGAAAGAGCTTTCGTTCAATCATGAAAGCATTCGTTCTGATGTGTGGATTTGGAAACACCTTCATGTCCTTCAGGCGCGCCAGCGCGCCGCCGGGGCCGATCTGATTGGCCCAGTAGGCTTCGAATCTGTCATCCAGCGTTTGGTCGCAATTGGCGCGCGACGAGCGTGCGGAGAAATAGGAGATTGCGATAGACACCAGTTTGGTCGCCAACCATTTCGGTAAGCGCCTTCTGATCGCCTGCAGCAATCGCAGCGTGCCGGCCGGATTTGGAATCCCCTTGCTCTGAAGCAGCCACCACCCCTTCTGAACGTGCTTCATGCTACTCAGAGGGCTTTCATAGGAACCGGTGGCTCCGGCGATTCCGACCTCGCTATCGGCAAACGCCGAATCGAGCTTGCGCAGCCAGCCGTCCGCCGCGATTTCCGAAAATGTGTTAAGGAAAACCACGCGACGATGCGGAAGCTGGGCGGCAGCGTCAGCATAGGCAGCGATATCGAAGCTGTCGTCCGACAGCGACACGGAATGGGGAAATGCACGCGCCAAGGTATGGTCGAGCGCAGTTTTACGAGATGGGAAACCTTTTCGGATAACCACACGATCATGCGCAATCCCGGGCGAATGACGCTCGAAGGACTCGATGAAGTTCATGACCGGTCTTGTTCCTTCAGCATAGCGCGCCAGATAGATGACGGCCAAATCGCTGACAAATGTCGACCCCTGTCGCGGAACGACGCTGTCCTTGCCAGTGAATCTGCGAAACATCATGGATGAGAGTTACGAGACGACAAGATGGGCCTCATACGGCCTCAGCGAGGTCAACTGACGTATCGCCGACAAGCGCTCTTTCCCAGAGCCGCGCCAAGACGCCCCAGCCGATCTCTATCTGCAAAGCCCGGCGGAATCCAGAGTTGTTTCCAGTTTGCTGCTGACAGCTCACCCCCCACGTGAGCACCGTGCGTAGGCGAGCCAGCCCGGATATCGACGGCCACATCCAAGATGGCACCGCGCGAGGCGACGGAACGTACCGCACACATGGGTTACACTTTCCGCTTTTGTTCTGCGGGCGGTGTGGATGCTGTGGAAAGCGAGCTTTGTGATGGAAGAGCGCCTGCGCTTTGTCGCCCGGCTTCTGGATGGGGAAGCCATGACCGAGGTCTCTGCTGGAAGTTCGGCGCACCAAAGCCGTTAGATGGAGCGCGGGGAAAGGACGCTCGGCGATATGGAGCCCGAGCTGCTCACCCTTATACCGAGGATGTACCCGCCGTCGCGTAAGCGCTATATCCGTCCGAAAATGGCGCCAACATACATCGCTATCGTCTCAGTCGCATTCTGACGATACACGCCCGAACGCCACAGCAGCCGTATCCGATCGGCCAATTTGCTTCGTCGTGCGAGCGAAAAGTCGTCAAGCGTCGCCAAAGCCGACGGTGTGAACAAGCCCCTGATTGATCCAAGAGCCGCGAGGCTTACGTCATTCCAGCCCCTCCAGCGTCCACTTCCAAAGGCCATTGTCCGAGTCAAACGCTGACGTATGCCTCTGTTCGACCCGATTAGATTTTGCGAATGCTGACGATATCTCACAGACGGTAAGGGATCATAGAACGCACTTCCACCGGCTGCCGTCACCAGTTGGTAGGTCCACCAATCGTGCGCGATGAGGTTTACGGTCTTGGGTGTCTGTGCAAGCAAAGCCCTCGCTGGCCTATTCATAACCATCGTATTCCCGCCCCCGATATTCTGCACGAGGGCATTCTGAAAACTCGGCTGGCGGGAGAATAACGGCGAAAAACCAATTGGTTTTCCGGCCTCATCAATCAGCTCTGTTCTTGCGAAGTAGAGGGCCGGCCTCTCTTGCCCTGTCTTCTCGAACCAATCGGTCGCCCTCTCAAGCTTTTCAGGCAACCAAACGTCATCCTGATCGCAATACGCAAAGAGATCCCCCTGCGCTTGGCCTGCCTGGTTTACAAGCCAAAGGAAGTTCTTCCAAAAACCTTGCTGCGGCCCTTTGATTATGGTGATTTTCTGGGATACTGCTTGCGAAAAATGATGAACGATCTCGCGCGTCTGATCCGTGGAACCATCATCCGAAACAATAAGCTCCCAGTTTGCATGGGTTTGCGAGGCCAACGACTGTAGCTGCTCCTCGATATGTTCCGATCCGTTGTACGTCGCCATCAGAATGATAATTTTCTTGCCCTGACACCTCATTTCATCCGAATCTCACGTTCCTAAAACCAACACTGCAAGTTGCATTGAGCTTCTTAGGTCGACAATCTAGTCAGAGCAAGTGTTTGGCGCCCCGATGTATACTCATCCTACGATTGAACTCGCATTGGCCCGCAAGATGTCACAGTTCGGCAGGACTGAAAAGCAGCTCAGCATCTTGATTGCTCTTCATGTTGCGATCTGCTGCATCTCACTAGTTGTAATCGCAACCGCAACTCCCAAGGTTCTCATAGACGCTAACGTCTATCACATTCATTTCCGACTTGATGCGCTGTGGGTCGCATTGCTGGCGGTCACCCTGTTTTCAGTCGTGGGCGGTCTATTTGTCTTCTGTCCTTTCTCCATAGGCTATTTCGTCGGCTTTTACTTTTTCAGCATGACATCGTGCTTTCTTTGGCTGATCTGTTTCAGCGAGTTTCCGTACAATCATTTGCTCGCTGGCTGGTCGGCTGCGATCTCTTGCATAGCATTTCTGCTTCCTGCGCTCCTCCTGGGCAGGTCGTTGAAACATTCCCTGGAGGTCTCGATTACAACCTTTGATCGCATCGTTTCTCTCGCCATATGCCTGTCCGCATTCGTTATTGCGTCAGGAGCCTACTACAGCTTTTCTATCCCTCTCACGGGAGGGCTCGCCGATGCCCGCGAGACGATCTTGGTTCCAAGACCGATAGGCTATCTGGTCTGGATTAGTTCTAGCGCACTCCTGCCATTTGCCTTTGCGTATTCCCTGGCGCGTCAGTGGTACAGACGTTTGGTCGTCGTCGTCTTGCTGCAGCTCCTGCTTTTCCCCGTCACCTTGACTAAGACCGCTCTGTTTGCTCCGCTTTGGCTTACGTTTCTTCAGCTGCTGTCAGCAAGGACATCTCCGAGAAACGTGGTTGTACTCTCGTTACTTCTACCGATGACCTTCGGCCTTCTTCTTTTGCCTCTTGGATTCACTGCTGCTGGTCAACCGTTCTCGATTGTAAATTTCCGCATGCTTGCGATCCCGGCACTCGCCATGGACGTTTACAACGACTTTTTTTCGCGCAACGAGCTCACGCATTTCTGTCATGTCTCATTGCTCAAGACCATCTTGACCTGCCCCTACCGTGACCAGCTTTCGATCATCATGCACAATGAGTACCACCTGGGCCACTTCAATGCGTCCTTGTTTGCAACAGAAGGAATTGCGTCAGTTGGCCTGTGGCTCGCCCCTGTTTCAGCATTCGTTTGCGGCGTAATCGTCTCGTTTGCAAATCGAGTTTCGGCCAGCTTGCCACCCAGCTTTATCTTGGTTTCGGCCGGTATGCTGCCGCAAATCTTGCTGAACGTCCCGCTGTCCGTGGCCATTGCTACTCATGGTGCAGCCCTCCTATGTCTGCTTTGGTACTTAACACCGCGGCAACTGTTCGTATCCAATGGCACTACCTCGCGAAAGCCGGGGCTCAACACGGCCGACTCCCATCGCTCGCAGACTACTTATTCGCATGAAATTCCTTTCCCGCATCATCAGTGATGCGGGATCCGACTTGAACTCAAGCTCGGACGGGGCCGTTCTGCTGGCGCGTTGCCCTCACCCGCCTGTCCTGATCGAAGGCTCGGCGCGCGACGCTTGCTTGACACCTCGGGCAAGTCGGACGAAGTCCGCAACGAACGCCTTTACGCGCTCCTCCAGATTCGGCAACAAATCACGGACGTTCCCAGGCTCGGCTCTTTGCACGACATCTGACATTTGATCGGCCAGCGCTTCGGGATTGCGTATACCGAAGTATCGCGCCCCCCCGTCGGTCTGTTCGCGATGAACATCGAGGTCGGACAGGATCATCGGAACGCCGAACGACTTTGCCTCTTCCACGGTGGTGCTCCAACCCTCGCACTCCGAAGGATTGATGAGCGCCATCGACGCGCGCAGGAGAGCATAGACGTGTTCCAGCGGGATCATGCCGAGATGCTGAAAATTTACCGCGAGGCCCCGCGCCTTGACCTGCCTCATCGTGTTCTCAAAATAATCGGGTTCACGAAAGTCCTGCGTGCTCCCCGATGCCGCGACGACGACCTCGATGCCACGACGTTTCAGCACGTCGAGTGCGTCGATCACGAGTCGGTGGTTCTTGTGCCGCCAGAACTGATTTGGCAGATAGAAATAGCGCGGAGGCAGGCAGTATTTCGCGATCACGTCGGACGGGTTGGTGGCGAGCAGGCCGGCCGGCGGCTCGGTCGCAAACCGAACCACCGAGACGCCGTTCGACACTCCGGGATAGAATTTCCGGAGATCGCCAAGCGCGCTATCACTGCTCAACATAATGTGCCGGCCGGACGCGATCTGGACGCGAAAGCCGAGCTCTCGCCGCCAATACGCGCTCTTGGAGAAGAGATGCGGGAGCAGACGATGCTGAAAATCCGGAAACCACGCGATCGCGGGAAATGGCAAGCGCCAACCGAAGAACCGAGCGGATTCGAACACCATGTCGATGTTGTGATCGTGGAACAACGCGTACGCGGGCGCATCGAGTCCGAAGGCGAGCGCGCGGAAGAGATGGCCGCCTGCACGATCGAACACCGGCGAGCGAACCACCTCCACGCCCGGGATCCGCGCGAAGGCAGCGATCTCATCGTCATCATCCGCCGCGCCTGCAAACAGGACCGGCGTGATCGCGCCGGGACGATGGCGGTTCAAGACCTCGAACAGATTACGCTGATAGTTGTACCCCCCCGCCCACAGGCGCCTGGGAATATTGGTGAAAGCGACCCGGAGCGCCGCTTGTTCAGTCACGGTCCTGACCCTTGAACCAATCCACGTAGTCAGCGAGCCCGCGCTCGAGGGGAATCCGCCAGTCGAATTTCATCTCGCCGAGACGTCGGTGATCGGCGAGCAGGCTCGCAGGATCGCCCGGGCGCGCAATACCGGAATAGCGGACGACGGTGCTGCTTTCCCAGTTCCTGACCAGTTGAACGGCGATTTCGGCCACGCTCGCTCCCACCCCGGAGCCTCCATTGATCACGCAAAGACCGTCCGGTTGCGGGCTTTGTCCGATCCACGCCAGCAATCGGACGACGTCGCGGACGTCGGTCCAGTCCCGGATTTCAGCTCCTGTCCCGCCGAGTGTCAGGACAGGCTCGTCAGCCTTCAGCCGTGAGCAGATGTCCCAGAGTAATTGCTTGCGCAGGTTCGGTCCGTAGACCGAGAACAAGCGCACGACGGCGCAACCTATTCCATAGCTGCGCGCGTAGCTTCTGCACAGCTGCTCCATCATCAGCTTGTGCTCGCCATAGGGCGACATCGGCGCCAGCGTCGCGTCCTCCGAGATCGGGCCGACATGGTCCGCGCCATAGACCGCCGCGCTCGAGGCAACGACCAGCCGGCATTGAGGTGCAAAACCGCGCAGCCATTCCAGGAGGCGGGCCGTGCTGGACACGGTTCGGGAAAAGTCCTCAAAGGGTCGCTCGATCGACAGCCCGACGGAAGAGCCGCCCGCGAGGTGAAAGACCTGCGAGGGCGACCCATGCGCGGCCGAAAGCATGTTCAGGTTAGCCGCATCGATTTCGCCATTGGTCCAGGTCTGCAGGCCGAGCCGGCGCGCTTCGGATGGGTCGAGCGCACCGTGCCCGACGCCATGAATGCCATTGCCGGTCCGCGCCAGCTCGCGAACGAGATGGCGGCCGATGAACCCGTTAGCGCCTGTGACCCAGATGGACATCGAACTTTCTTATGCTCAACTAGCCGCATTCCGAACGGCAAACCGGATCGGCTGCCGATCCGATGCCTTGCTGATTGTCTCATCGCTCATCCGGAGACAACTCCCTGACGACGGTTGCGGGATTTCCGGCAACAATCGCGTAGGCCGGAACGTCCTTGGTGACAACCGCTCCCGCGGCTACGATCCCGCCCTCCCCAATCGTCACGCCGCGCATGACCATCGCGCCGGCGCCGATCCAGGCGTCATCGCTTATCTTAACTGGACGATCATCAAGAAAAACCTTTCTGGGGTGGCCCGTCGAAAAAATCTGCCTGGCCTGCTCGTGCCGCTCGCTAGCCTTGATTGGATGCGAGAGATTGTCGAAAATATTCACTGCATGTGAGATCAGGACCCGATTGCCAATTTGGATCGACACCCCCGACCAAATCCGCGTCCCCACGCCCACGTAACACCATTCTCCAATTGATATCCGGCCGCCGTGACCAAGAACCATCAGTTCGCCCCTGATATGCGAATAGGGGCCGATGACGATCTGGTCGCTATCGCCAAGCGCGTTTCTGATCCTTGCGCAGTGAGCCAGAAAAGCCCCCTCTTGCAAACGGCAGGTGGCACGCCCGATGAGCCGCTGGGCGAGCAAATGGAGATTGATCCCGTCTATGAATCTTGCGCAGTGGCGCGCAAGGCTGGCGGGGCTGGACATCAAGGTTTCCTCTTATATGGCGCCGACGTCTCCGCCCGAAAGTGCACAGGACATTTCCCAAAAATCAGGCTTCGACCTTCAATGGACGACATTCGCAGCGATGCGTCAAATGGCTAGAGACGCCCTACGATAGTCTGAAAGAGGCTCCACTGACGCGCCTTAGTGTGGACTTCATTGACTCGAATTCGACCGTTCGTGGCTATTTGCCGTACATCGGTCCAGTCGGAGATAGCTCGCTCGATCTGCTCAAGACAACTCTTCTCATCGTGATAGACCAGCATCGTTTCGTCGGCGACCATTCCCTCGGGATAGTGGCCAGCGTCCGAAACCAGCAGCGCACCGCATCCCATGGCTTCGAAGCAGCGCATGTTACCGCGATCCTGGCCCGCCATATCGATCGCCCCATTGAGGACGATCTTGGATCGCCCGATCAACTCGTAGAGCTCTCTTCCAAAGACCGGCGGCTTGGCGATCCCCGCAACTATCTTCGGACGCCGATGCTTCTGGAGTGGCAGCAGGTAGCCGATCCAACTCTCCGCAAGCCTTGTCAAACGCGACGAGTCAAGACAATAGACGATCTGTCGGTTTCCGGCGAGAGCAGCCACCTTCTCGAGCGTTCTTGCTCGCGCTGAATGGTGCCGTGAGTAGCCACCGACAAACAGCACGTCGATGGGGCGCTCATCCTGCACGTACTCGCTCATTGCGGGATCTATTGCAGGCGAAAACCACTCGGCCCGGCACCCCTTGTCGCGCCATGACTGTAGAATTGACGGGAAGTTTCCGAGCACCGCACCATAGGCCCTTAGGTCTGCGTTTCCCGACGGCGCCGCACGCCAACAGAGTGTCTTCTTCACGCAGCCGGGCAGCTTGCGAACAAAGGAACTCGGAAAAGCGACAGGATCGAGGTTGTAGAGCACTTCGGTTCTGTGGTGCTCGATCTGTGCGAGCAGAATGTCCTCCGGCGCTGCTCCCTGGCGGACACCATGCTCGCGTGCCCACCGGCCTTGTAGACGGCTATCGTTGGCACAGGTCAAGAACGCACTTGCATCACGGTCAAGCACAGGCTGCAGAAAATGAAGCGCGCCGAACCGATCTTGCAGAAACACATCGCGCCGTTCATGAAAGCTCAAGCCTTGTGATGCCAGGCGATTCAGGCGCGTAAGGTAGGAAGGAGTGAGACCGCAGTTCTGGAACACCCGCATATCTAAGCGTACCTTGCCAGCATCCATTTCATGTTGAGATACGGCCAGATGCGGCCGGCCGTCTCCCAGTCCCACGCCTTGGCCGCAGTCAAGCGGCCGACCGTCGCAGACAGGCGGGCTTCATCGACCAGCTCGGCGAATGCCGGCACCTTGCGGTCGAGCAAGGCTGCGATCCAGCCGGCAAGCGGTCCGTTGAGCCATTCCGGCATCGGCGAATTGAAGCCGACCTTACGCCGCGCGGTCCGGATCTGCTCCGGCATCAGGTTGGCCATCGCCCGTCGCGCGACGGCCTTGGTGTAGCCGTCCGACAGCTTGCTCGATTCCGGCAGCGTCATCGTATAAGTCACGAGGCGCCAATCCATGAACGGCATGCGGACCTCGATGCCATGCGCCATCGAAAGGCGGTCGAAGTTGCGCAGAATGGTGGGCAGCACCGTGCTGTGGAACATGCGGTAGAGCCGGCGGTTCAAGGCGCCCCATTCGCGCGGCAACTCGTCGTTTTCGGCAACCAGCGGCAGCTCGTCGGGAACGTTCAACAGGCCGCCGCGCAGGAAGTAGTGCCCCCTCGCCCTGACCGTCAAAGCCCGCACGAGATCGACGCCGCGCCGTGCCAGCGCCGAGCGTGAGGCAAGGTCGGCCGCCGCATTCCGAATTCGGAAGGCGCCCGCTTGTCCGTCCTGCAGATATGCGCCCATCAGCTCGTCTGCCCCGTGGCCATCCAGCGACACCGTCACGTCGTGGCGTCTCAGCTCCCGATAGATCAGCCACGCGGCGCTGGGCAGCCCGATATAGACGTCGTCATTGTCGTCCAGGATCTGGTCGATATCGGTCAACGCATCGCCGCGCCCGATTTCAAGGAACGTGGGCGCGACGCCGGCCCAGGCGGCCGCCACCTCGGCCATCGGCCGTTCGTCGTTCGCGGCGCCCGGGAACGTCGCAACAAAGGCGTGCCGCCATGCAGTGCTGTCGCGCGGTCCCATGCCGGCACTTTCATGCGCCGCCATGGCGCAAATCACCGCCGAGGAATCGAAGCCTCCGGACAAGCACGTCCCGATCGGGACATCGCTCCGCATCCGCAAGGCCACGGCATCCTGGAACAACTCGCGAAAACGGTCCACGCGCCCGGCTTCGGTGCGCGGGGTGTCCGGCAGATGGTCGACGGTCCGCCACCAGCGCCGGACATCCACCCCGCCATGGCGCAGCCACATGCAGTGGCCCGCCTGCAGCCGGCGGACGTTGCGGAATAGCGTCCGTTCACTACCCTCGACGCCGAACGCATCGAGCAGCATACGCCGCGCTACCTCGGTATCGATCGACGCATCGATCAATCCACTCCGCGCCAGCGCACGCTGCTCGGATGCGAAGACGAAGCGTTCGGGCGACAGAGCATACAACAGCGGCTTGATGCCGAAGCGATCGCGCGCCAGAAACAACTCGCCGCTGATGGTATCAAAGATCGCCAGCGCCCACATGCCGTTGAAGCGCAGCAGCATGTCCTCGCGCCAGGCCTGCCAGGCCGCGAGGATCACCTCGGTATCGGACTGGCTGCGGAAGACCGTTCCCCGCTCCGTGAGCTCGCGGCGCAACTCGAGGAAATTGTAAATCTCGCCGTTGAAGACGATGACGTGGCGACCGTCGGCAGACACCATCGGCTGATAGCCGCCCTGACTGGGATCGATGATCGCCAAGCGACGGTGGCCGAACGCGAGGCTCCCGTCCGCACTGGACCAGATGCCTTCGCCGAAGGGGCCTCGATGCGCGAGCAGGTCTGTCAGCCGCTTGATGTCGGCCGGTGCGACGGCATTGCCGCGAAGGTCCAATATGCCGGCAATTCCGCACATTCCCTAGGCCGCCTTGATCGGGATGAAACGGCCGACGACGGCGCGAAGGTCGCGCCAGCAGACGGCGCGATAGGGACCAAGCTGCGACGCGGTGACGGCGGCGACAAAGATAGTCGCAGCCGACAGCGACGCCACGCCGCCGACGTACCACCATGCCGGCGCGGACTCGAACGCGAAGCGATCGAACCCATGGCGAAGTGCCAGCGCCGCCAGGATCCCGACACCGAGCGGCATCAGCATGAAATGGAGCACGCGTGACCAAATACCCGCAATCTTGATACTGAGCCGCACTACGAGGACCGTCGTGATCATCTGCGCGATCATACCGACACAGGCGCTCCAGCCTGCGGCCTGCCAGCCGAAACGCGGCAGCGCGATGAGGCTGGTTGCGAGTGTGACGCCGCCGGTGCAAAGCGAGATCAGAGCATTGGCGCGGGATCGTCCCTGTGCCAGCAAATAGAATGCAAGGACATTTGCGCTCGATCCCAGGATGCCGGCGATCGACAGCACCACAAGCACCCTCTCGCCTTCTGCCGCGACCTCGGCACCGGTCCACAAATGCAGCAGCGGTCCGGCCACCGGAATGAGCCCGCCCAGCGCGCTTGCGGCCAGTACGTTGAGGATCCAGGAGGAGCGAAGCAGCAGATCGACCTTGCGGTCTTCCGCCTCCTTGTGCAGCGAACTGAAGAACGGAAACAGAGTTTCGCCGATTTTCAGGACCCCGATATAGACAGCCTCCTCAAGGCGCTGAGCGACGCCATAGAAACCCACGAATTGCGGCTGCAAGAGTGCGCCGAGGAGATAGCGGTCTGCCTGCGCGGCAAATAGCGCGCCGCCCTGGGCCACCAGCTGCCAGCCACCCAGGTGCACCAGACTTTGCAGCGCACCGCGATGAACCGCCGGTCGCGCCAACCAATCGCCGATCGCCTGGCGCGACCAGCCGAGCGTCGCGAGCAGGCTGCTGGCAAAGCCTAATGCCTGACAGCCGAGAAATGTCGACGCATGCGGCGCAGATGGGACGAGGAGCAGCATGGATCCGGTCGCGGTAACCGTACTGACGATACTGATCGACGCAATCCGCCGATAATCCTGGCGGGCCGTGAACAGCGCGAGAAGAACTGACGACAAACATTGGCACAGCCAGCCGAAGCTCGCCAATGCAAAGGCGCGCTCGAGATCATCGGCGACCGGTCCGCTGAGATGGAATCCGTGGCGCGCGAGCGGCGCGCCGGCGAAGCCATAGAAGACGGCGATCAGGGTGCCTGCACCGATTGCCAGCGCCATGGCCGTTGCAAACAACCTTCGCGCATCAGCGCGATCGGACGGCGTCAATCGTTGTGCGAGTTCGCGTGCGGTCGACATCGCCAGCGAATTGCTGAACACGAGCGCCGGTGCGATGCAGGCTGTGACCAGCCCTGCGACGCCGAAAGAAGCTGGGCCAAGGCGGAGCACGACGAACGGCAGGATGGCCAGATTGAGTGCTACCGCCACCACGAACGCAATCGCGTTCCAAGCCGAATTTCCGAGCAGATCGGGCGGACTTTTTCTCACACCAATTCCAACGGTTAGGCCATGCCTGACCTTGCTCGATCGCCGGTCGATTTCAGCAACGGAACATACGTTTTCGGGCGACCAGATTGGGCCTTGAAAGCGCGTCTTAAGGCGATTGAAGGGCTTAGGCAATGGCATCAAGCTTGGGTCCCGGTTTGCCAAGCCGCGAGTACGTCGCTGGTCCAGAAATGCGGGAACGGCGGAATCAGTAGCAATTGCCGGGGCAGGCACGAAGGGCACGAAAGAGGTGTCGCCGCCGCCGGCGTGACGGAGCTCAATGACCAGCCTGCCCGCGATTCAGCCTGACGAATGCGGATCGCTTTCTCTGGACGGTGCGGTCCATGGGAATCGCAATGGCGTCGCCCTCGTCGATCAGCGATCCCGCATTGCGTTCGCTTGAACCTTTTCCCGATCGTACCCCAAAAAGTCGTCTGTGGATCAGCGTGCTGGGCGTGGGACTAATCGGCGCCGCCTTTATCGGATTTGCAGTCCTGCTCGGCTACTGTCTGGCGAAGCTTAACGTCGACCTGTGACATGCTTGGTCAGAACACCCCGGCTTAAAGACCGTCCGACCCGCCCTCCTTCGACGTCGAGCGGGGCGTGAAGGACGCGGTGCCGCCCGTAACTGGCGTGGTCAGCTTGCCGCCCGCCCCCGGGGGCATGGCAGCCGCGCCACTCGGATCGGACTGCGGGGGCCGCACGTCCAGCCGCTGCAACGCCAGCACCTCACTGCGGTCGCCGTGCTTGAAAGTAACTTCGCGCGGCTGAACGGAGCTCAATGACCAGCCTGCCCGCGATTCACCCAGGCGCATCCGGATCACTTTCTGATCGTTGCGATCCATGAGGATCGCAATGGCGTCGCCCTCGCCGACCACGGCTCCGACCAGAACGAGCGGCAGCGGGGCCTCGGTCGCCTTCGGGGGCGGCGGCGCAGGGGCTTCTTCGCCTGGCGAGGCCGCCACGGCCCGCGGCGGCGGCCGGCGCGTCGCCGAAAAGATCGGGCGTTCCTCTGTCGCGGTAAGCGCCGACAGCGGCACAGCCCAGAGCGGGTTACCACGGGGGACCGGCTTGCTTGCGGATTGCGCCGGCTTTGCGATCGGGCGCATTGCGCCAACGTCGACGGTGTCAGTCGAATTGCTGACGGTATCCTCGGGCAGCATATCGATTCGGGACGAGGTCGCCGCCATCATCGCCCCTGTGCTCAGGGCAGGGATGATCCATAGCGCGGCCAATCCGATCCGTCCCAGCCGTGCGATCATCGACAGTCCCCCTGCGACCGACCGCCGCGTGGCGCGGCCAAGTCGGCAAACTAGTTCCAATGCGGTGCGCCATCAACCCGCGTCGAATCAAAACGACGACGAGAACCGGGGAACACGTCCCACCTGCCGGCCTTGCGCTCTCCGTTCCGAAACACTTTGCTCCACAGACAAACTGGTGAATGAGCCTACTTTTCCGCCTGCCACTGGCCGGAAACACCGAGGATCACCCTGACGCGGCCGGTGCCGCTATCGTTCAGGGTCGTTGTCTGCGGCACCTGGACATCGAGCTGGTCGACGAACAGGAACGGCATGCCGGCTTCGAGATCATAGAGCAGCTTCTGCAAACTGGATTGCTCCAGTTCGCAACTGATTACGAGACCGACAAGACCATCCTTGGTCTGGGCGCCGGAGACGTCGACCTGCGACGACTGGACCGAGCCGCCGACGTTACCGACCGCGGAGGCGACGCGCTGCAGAAGATTGGCGCCCGCAACCGTCACGGTCGGTCCTTCCAGGAAAGGCGTGCCCGGATGGTCGGCCGACAAGGCGGCCTTTCCACCGATGCCGGCCTTGCGGCCGCGCAACTGGTCGAGCAGATCGGAGGTCTGCGTCAACGCCTGCCGATGGGCGAAGACGTCGGCGACCGAGAGCCCCGCCATGAGCAGAAGACCACCGGTCATGGCGACATAAAGGGTCACCGCGATCAACGGCGAGGTAGTCAGGGCGCGCGTCATGGTGCTTTGGGCGCTCATGGCACGTTCCTCGGCTCGATCTGCGCCTCGATATGGAAGCGCTCACCGGGGTCCGAGGGCGAGCGCGTGGTCGGGGCGTAGAATGTCGCGCGGGTGAAATGCTGGGATTGCTCGATCAGCGGGATCAGCGACGGCGCATCATGCGTGATGCCCGCGATCTGCAGCTTATTGCCCGCGAGATGCATCTCGGTGACATAGGTGTGATCCGGCAGCACGCGGCTCAACGACTCCAGCACGATCACGCTCGCCGCCGTCTCGTATTTGCGACGCTCGAGAAGCGCGAGCGGCGAACGTTCGCCGCCATCGGTTCCCGTGCGCAGCGCGGCTCGGCGCTGGGTGATCTGCCGCTCGAGCTCGTTCTCCTGCACGCTGAGGCTGTCGGCCAGATAGCTCGTGAGAACGGAAGCGATGACTGCTGCGACGGCGGCGACGCCGAGCACGATCTGTAGCATGCGGCTCAGGCGGGCCCGGTCGATGGCGCCGCGGGACTTCTGTTCGAACACTTTGATCCGGGCCTGCCCCGGTTCGGCCACATCGGTGCAGATCGCGATTGCGGAGGGATGGAAGGCTGACACCGCGTCGACATAGCCCATCGCGAGCTTGCGCGGCGCTGCGGCGATCACGGTCGTGATGGCCTCGCTGCCGCTTGCAAACGGCGCGCCGCAGCCGAATACGGCATCCCCGGCGCTCCACGGCGTCAGCCGGTCGATTTGCGCTCGCACGATGCCTTCGAGGAAATCGGCGGCGCGGGCCGGCAATTCGAGCGGGCGGAATAGGAAGCGCGTCGGCCGCAACACGATCTCGATGCGGCTTCCGCGAAGCACCGGTGCCAGATTGGCCGCGGCGAACTCGCCGTCACGAAAAGCGATCCCGGCCGGAACGTTGTCCGGCCTGTTGGCGGCCTCCAGCGCAAACTCTCCGCTCTCGCTTTCGACAAGCCGGACGAGACGCGGCGACACCATCCGCTCGAAACCGGCGACGATGGTCGCAGCGACCGTGCCGGTCCAGGCGTTGAGGATGGCGCGTGTCGATTGCAGTAAATTCATCTCACAGAGGCTTTCCGGCGGAGCCGTCCAGGTCGTTGTGCCACGACAATACACGATAAGGTTCGTCGGTGCCCTCGAGAAGCAGAATGACGATTTCGGCCGAGCTGCGCCGACGTGAGGTCGACTCGACCGCGACGCTCAGCCGGTACGCATTGGAGCCGTCCAGTGTGGCGCTGCCGGCGCCGGCAAGTCCGAGCAAGGAGCGCGGATTGACGTTGGGATCGTCCCGGTCGCGCAACATCTGCTGCAATGTCTCCGGCGTCATGCCCGGCAGCGCCGCCAGCACCTGGGGCGCCGCGTCAAGCAAGTTCACGGTCCGCATGTTACTGAACACGGTAACGAAGGGCAGCATGCGCTCGATTACTGCGGACGGGATGCCGCGCACCAGCCAGAGCTCGTCGACGTGCGGAAATGGCGCATGGCGCGGCAGATAGTCCGAGCCGAGCGTTCGATAGTAGGAATTCTCCGGATCGTCACTGCCCGCCTCGGTCGATGCGCGCCAGGCGAGGATGCGGTCGGCATAGCTCGCCGCATCCGTCTCGCTGATGCCAAGCCCGATCATCAATCCGGCGAGCAGCCCTTTCGGCGCGGCATTGAGATCGATGCGCGCGGCTTCGGAACGGAACGTCACGGACACCCGTCCCGCACCGATGCGGGCATTGAACGTGCCGCTGGTCGGGCGCGTCTCGCTTTTTGCCGTCAGCTGATAGGCGGCAAGTTCGACGCCCGCGCTCACCAGCGCGTCGGCCTGGATATGATCAGTGTTGCCGGCCACCGTTACAGTCGTGTTCGTCACATAGGTCAGGTAGATCAGGACGAGTGCCGCCAGCGCGGCCAGCATCCAGAGCACCGCGACGACGATGAAGCCGCCTGTCTGTCCGGCCGCGCTCCCGCGGCGTCGCGCGACGACCTTGAGCATCACAGCTGCTACTCCTGTTTCCCGGCCTGTTCCGGCTTTGCACGCGCGGTGGCGCATGTCGCGGGATTCTTGGCGCGCGCGCATTCGGCGGGTGTCGTGATGTGCGGCATCACAGCCCCCGAAACCGCCAACACCTGTCCCGTCGAACTGTCGCGCACGGTGACTCGGATGCGCTCGGGCAGCTGCGCTTGGTCGCGCCAGGTCGGCTGCCAGACCTGATCCGGCCCCGAATAGGAGAAGGTCACGCGGAACGGCGCGCGCAGCAGCACCACCTGGTCGACGAAGCGTATCTGGCCGTCGGACGGCATCGGTGCGAACGGCGCGCGCTCGCGCACCAACGCAAGCCCGCGCGCATCGGCCTTCTCGATCAGACGCACGATCTCGAGTCCCGGGTGCACGTTGGGACCGAGCGCCGTGCGCACGAAGGTCACCGCCAGCTCGGAAGCCTCGAATAGCGGGGTCCTGCTGTCGGCGTTCATCGGCAGCTGCTCGGCGACCGACAGGTCCGCGACGATGCGATCAAGCCCGGTGGCAACGCGCTCGGCCCGCTGCACGCGCGCGATGCCGCGATTCCAGTTCGGCAGCCACTGTGCGGTAACCGTCGCCAGAGCCGCGAGGATGACGGTCATCAACAGAGTCGCCAGCAGCACTTCGAGCAGCGTAAAGCCCGCCTCCTCGGCCAATGCGCGGCGCAGCGCCCTCATTGCGCGGCCCTCGGCACCAGCTTCACGGTCGTGATTTGGAACGCGCTGCCGTCGGCACGCTGGAGTCGGAGATTGACCGATAATGGCACGAAGCGGTCGGTCGCGGGATCGCCGCCTGGCACGTTCATCGGCGTGACGTCCATGCGCCAACGGCTGCCCGCGAGCTCGCCGCTTTGCCGCCCCGGCTTGAGCAGCGCGCGCGGCGGCAATTGCGCCAGCAACGTCTCCGCCGCTCCGGCCAGCGCCAGGCGCTGATCGATCGAGCGGGTCCCCTGCACCGTCGTGGCGATGACTGTCCCGATCGTACCTAGCACGGCCACAATGATCGCAAGCGCCACCAGCGCCTCGATCAAAGTGAAGCCGGCCTCGCCTCTAGAGCAGCTTCTGCGCGACAATTTCGACGCCTCCGGTCAGCCAGTTGACGCGCACCTCATAGCCCACGCCCGGCCGTGCCAGCGCGATCACGCCGCCGCACGACATACCCGACGGGAAGAAATCGATCGTTCGCCCGGCGGCACGGTCGGCGCAGCGTGCCGCCAGCATTGCCTGTACGGTCACGTCGTTCGGCAGGCGGAGGACCCGCCCCGTGACGCCAGAGCGGATCGCGCGAGCCTCGGCATCCACCTGCGTCGTAACCCTGACCTGACGACGCAGCGCCGTGCTGCGATCGGCCTTCAGCAGCGCCGCGGTCGCGACCGCATAGCTCTCCAGCCTTGCGCGCGTCGTCGTGCGCGGGATCGCCGGCAGGATGATCGCAGCGAGCAAGCCGATGATGGCGAGCACGCACAGGATCTCGATCAGCGCGAAGCCGCGCGCATCGAACGCGGTCTCAGCGCCCGCCGCTGGCAATATCGGCTGCCGTTCCACTGCCGCCTTCCTGACCGTCCGATCCGAGCGAGATGATGTCATAGGGCGCGCGCTCGCCGGGCGCGCGGTAGACATAGCCGTGTCCCCAGGGATCGTTTGGCACGACGCCGCCACGCAGATACGGCCCGTTCCAGCCCGGTACATTGTTGCTGCGCGCCAGTGCGGCCAGCCCTTCGTTGGTGGAGGGATAACGGCCCAGGTCGAGATAATAGAGATCCAGCGCGCTCGAAAAACTCTCAATCTGGATCTTGGCCGCCTTCGCCTTGGACTCGCCGAGATAATTCAGAACCCGCGGGCCGACCAGCGCCATGATGAGGCCAATGATGGTGATGACGACAAGGATCTCGACCAGCGTGAAGCCGGCCTCCCCTCGTCGCGCGCGCCGCCCGCGCTTTGCGAGTGCGACTGAATTTCTAGTCACTTCAACCCCCTCCGTAGCCAGGCTACTGTTTGTGCAGTCTCTTCGGAAAGCCGCTTCGCACTCTTCCGGATCATGCTCTAGCCGACAATTTGACTGACCGACATCAACGCCGTCATGACAGACACAATCAGGCCGCCGACCACAACCGAAATCACGATGATTGCGGCAGGGCCTGCGATGCCGACGGCGCGGTCGAGCGTGCGCTGCAGCTTGGCCTCGAAGAAATCGGCGACGCGGCCAGACAGCATCGGCAACTGCCCGGTCTCGTCGCCGAGCCTGAGCATGCGCACCGCCATTGCCGGCAGCGCGTCGGTCTCGGCCAGCGCATCGGATAGTTTCGTGCCGTGGCGGACGCGGTCGGCGGCCTCGCTCCACACCGTCGAGGGGCCAGCGGTCGCCATCATGTCGATGAGAATACGTAGCGTGGTCGTCAGATTGACCCCGCTGCCGAGCAGCACGCCGAGGTTCCGGCAGAACAGCGCGGTGCGATACGAGCTCACGATGCCCCGGATTGCCGGTAGGCGCGTGATCGCGTTCGAAATGCCGCGACGGATGCGTTCCTGCCGCAACACCAGCCACAGGATCGCGATCGTCGCGGCAAGCCCCGCCAGCACCGCATCCGAATTGTCGTGCAGGAAAGTCGACAGGTTCAGGAACACCAGTAGCATCGGGTCGACCTTGGCGCCGAAGTCCTGCAACACGCTCGCGAATTGCGGCAGTACGAACGTCAGGAAGAACAAGAGAACGCAAGCGGCCGCGCCCAGCACGAAGACCGGATAGCGCATGGCATCGCTGAGCTTGCGCTTCAGCGCCTCGGTTCGCGTCCGCTCGTTGGCCAGCACCTCGAGCACTTGGTCGAGCGACCCCGATGCTTCGCCCACCCGAACGAGCGCTACATACATCGGTGGGAACAACGTGCCGTGCCGCAGCAGCGCCTCGGCAAAGCTCTCGCCGGCGAGCACGCGCGAACGGATGTCGGCGACCACGGGCCGCAGCCGTCCGAGATCGCGGTCGGCTGCCAGCAGCTCCAAACCGTCATTGATGCGGGCGCCCGCGCGAAGCAGCAGCGCAAGGTCAGCGGTGAAGATCGTGACGTCCGCGAGCTTGGGCTTGTTGAAGACGCTGAAGGCGCTGCGGGCCGAACCGCCGTCCTCCAGCGCGACGTTGTCGACCAGCACGAGGCCGAGCCGTTCGATCCGCTGCGCGACGTCGCCGGGTGCGGGTGCGGCGATGGCGCCGGAGACCAGCTCGCCATTGGCATTGAGCGCGCGGTAGCGATAGTTCGGCATCGGATCAGCGGACCGTCGTGACGCGGAAGACCTCGGGCACGGTCGTCAGCCCGGCGCGGCATTTTGCGACCGCATCCTCCAACATCGTCGTCATACCGCCCTGCATCGCCGCAGCGTCGATGGAGTGAGAATCGGTCTGCGGCCCGATCAGTCGGCGAATATCGTCTGACATTTCCAGGATCTCGAACACGCCGTTGCGGCCGCGATAGCCGGTGCCGCCGCAGCGTTCGCAGCCACCGGCCTCGTGCACGACCTCGCCCGCCCTGAAGCCGATCACGGCAAAGCGCGGATCCTTGGCAAGATCTGTCTCGGTCAGCGCGTGCGGCACCTTGCAGCGGTCGCACAACACGCGCACGAGACGTTGCGCCACCACCGCACGCAGCGTCGACTTCAGCAGAAACCCTTCGATGCCGAGATCGATGAGGCGCGGCACGGCGGCAGCCGCAGTCTCGGTGTGCAGCGTCGTCAGCACGAGGTGGCCGGTCAACGAGGCATGGATCGCAATATGCGCGGTCTCCGCGTCGCGGACTTCGCCGACCATGATCACGTCAGGGTCCTGGCGCACGAAGGCACGCATGGCGGAGGCAAAGCTCAGCCCGATCGACGGCTTGACCTGCGACTGGTTGATGCCGGGAATCTCGTATTCAACGGGGTCCTCGATGGTGAGGATCTTGCGCGTCGGCTCGTTCAGGATCGACAGCATGGTGGCAAGCGTCGTGGTCTTGCCGCTGCCGGTTGGCCCGGTGACCACGATCATGCCGTGCGGCATGGCAAGCAGCCGCGTCATCACGCTCTCATCGCGCGCGGCAAGACCGAGCTTGCTCATCTCGAGCAGGCCGCGGTCGCGCGGCAACAGACGGATAACGGCGCTCTCGCCATGTTGCGTCGGCATGGTCGCGACGCGGACGTCGAGTTCGCTGCGTCCGACGCGCACGCGCGCCGCACCATCCTGCGGCAATCGCCGCTCGGCGATATTGAGACCGGCGAGAATTTTCACCCGCGAGATCAACGCCTGGGGCGGGATTCCCTGCGGCGAGGGCAGAGCGCGCAAGAGGCCATCGACGCGCAGGCGTAGCACGAGCCCGGCGCGGAACGGCTCGATATGAATGTCGCTCGCGCGCAATTCCACTGCGCGCTCGAGGAGATCATTGAGCGCGCGGACCACAGGCGCGCCGCTCGCGAGATCGCGCAGGCTCTCGATGTCGTCATCGGATTGCTGCACCACGTCCTTTGAGGCGTCATCCGCACTCGCATCCTCCGCGTCTGCACGCTGGTCGAGAACTGTCGTAATATCTTCATATGAAGCAACTACGATGTCGACCGGTGCGCCGAATACAATTTCGGCGGCGCGAATGGCTGCAGTATCCGACGGGTCGGCAATCGCCAATCGATAGCCATCATTGGGCGCACGAAACGGGAAGATTGTCGATTCACGCAGGAAGCGGCGCGAAAAACCGTTCAAGCACGGCGTCGTCGTCAGAAGCTGCGGAAGGCTCAGCCGAGTCAAACCAAAATAATCGGAGACCTCGTCGGCGAATTCGGCTGCGGAGAGGTCGGTCGCCTCCCACAATTCGCGCAAAGGTCGGTTCAACGCCGAACTGTTCAACGTCTCTGCGCGCGCGCGCGCCTGCGGTGGCAACGAATGTTTTTCGAAAAGATGCTGCCGGAAGCTATCTGCGGATAGGTCTCGCATCGCAGTCACAGCTTACCTTGTTAGGTGAAAGCACCGCACCCGCACGTGACGGAAGGCGTTTGCCCTTGACTTGCTACGTAGCAAAAACATATTCGTGGCGCAAATTGTTGCGCGTCCTGATCATGAAGATCGGATGCGTTTCCAGTCACTCGTGCTGTTGGTAGGCGTCCTTTGTTTAGAGTGGTCCAGCCGCTTTCGCGCCTCCGCTCAGCGTTGCCTGGAACTGTCATCCTTTTGTCATCTGCGTTCCTGTTGACCGCGTGCATCGTCACGGCCGATCAGTCGATCGAACGCAATCCCAGCGATCCGCGCGCCCAGGATATCACTGACAAGATTCGTTCGCTCGATCTCGAACCTCGCCAACCCGCAGACACGGGCGCGAGCGGCATCGCTCAGACCAAATCGTCAAAGCCCGCGATCTATCTCAGCGACGGCTCGACGCCACAAGGCGGGGCGCTTGCCGAGCGCGACGATGGTGGCGGCGGCTACGATCTGAATTTCGAGAACGCGCCGGTCGCAACCGTCGCCAAGGTCATCCTCGGTGATGTCCTCAACGTGGGCTACACGATCGACCCGCGCGTGCAGGGCACCATCACCCTGGCCTCGGTGCGCCCCGTTCCAAAGACCGATGCGCTCTATGTGCTGGAGAATGCGCTGCGGATGTCCGGCGTTGCGCTGGTGCATGATCGCGGCGCGAGCTATCGCCTCATCCCCGCGCCGGAAGCAGGCCCCGGTGGCATCGACCGCTCGGTTTCTGCAGAAGCCGGCCAGGGTATCAGCGTCGTGCCGCTGCGCTACGTCTCGGCGCAGAACATCTTCAAGCTACTCGACGCATTCGGCGTGAAGGCGTCGACCATGCGCCCGGACAATACGCGCAACACGCTGATCGTCACCGGCAGCGGCACGGATCGCGCGGCGGCGATCGACACCATTCTCTCCTTCGATGCCGACTGGATGCGCGGACAATCGGTCGGCATCATCCCGGTGCGCAACTCCTCGCCTGAGCCAGTCATCAGCGAGATGGAGAAGATCATGGATTCGGGCGAAGGCGGCCTGAGCCAGAGCATGATCAAGTTCCAGCCGATGACGCGCCTCAACTCCATCCTCGTGGTCAGCCAGAAGCCGGAATATCTCAAGCGCGCCCAGGTGTGGATCGCGCGGCTAGATCGTTCCGACACCGACGGCGTGAACATGAAGGCCTACCCGCTTCGCTACGGCAACGCGAAGGTCGTGGTCGCGCTGTTGAACGACATGCTTTTCAGCCAAGGCGGGACGAGCAGCTCTTCGCTCGACAATTCGTCGAGCCAGATTTCGCCGGGCTCCGGCGTTTCGATGTCCTCATCGGGTCTTGGCACCAATCCAGTGGCGTCACTGAGCGCGCTTCCGACGGCTGCCGCAGGCGCAGCAACCCCGGTCACCGGGCCTGCGGGCTCCTCGCTGAGCGCCCGTCCCGCACTCGCAGCCAGCGGTGCGCCCGGCCAGGATAACAACTCCGGCTCGCTGCTCGGCTCCGGCTCGAAGCCGGCCGGGAGCGCCGTCCTGCAAAACGTGCGGATAACTGCCGATGTTACCAACAACGCCGTGCTGGTCTATGCCAACCAGGAATCCCAGCGCGTCGTCGAGCAGACCATCCGGCAGATCGACCGGCCGCAACGCCAGATCGCGATCGAGGCGACGATCGCGGAGGTGACGCTGAACAACCAACTGAACTATGGCGTGCAGTTCTTCCTCGCGAGTCAGAAAGGTTCGGTCTCCAACACCATCTCCGGCATCAGCAACAGCGCCACGATCGGCAGCAACATCGAAGGGCAGACCAACGCCGTCAATGCCGCCGCCGGCGCACTGCTCGGGCGCGCGTTGCCCGGCTTCAATTTTCTGATCGGCTCTGAGAACTCGCCGCGCGTTGTGCTCGATGCGCTGCATAACGTCACCGACGTGAAGGTGCTGTCCAATCCGTCGCTGGTGGTTCTGGACAATCAGACGGCAACGTTGCAGGTCGGCGACCAGGTGCCGTTCTCGACGGGCACGGCGACCGTGCTGACCGCGAACAACACGGTGGTCAATACCATCGACTATAAGAACACCGGCATCATCTTGCGCGTGTTGCCGCGCTCCAACGCCAACGGCAACGTGGTACTGGACATCGAGCAGGAGATCTCGAGCGTGGCGGCGGGCAGCACGACGCTCACACCGACAATCTCGCAGCGCCGGGTCAAGAGCTCGATCGCGGTGACGAGCGGCCAGACCGTGCTCCTCGCCGGCCTGATCAGCGAGACCGAAAACAAGCAACGCCAGGGCCTTCCGATCCTCGACTCTATTCCGGGAATGGGCGACGCCTTCTCGCACCAGACCAACGCTCGTGCCCGCACCGAGCTGATCCTGTTCATCCGGCCGACCGTCATCAAGGACGGCGTCGACGCGCATGTCATCGCTGAGGAGATGCGCACCAAGATGAACAGCCGCCTGGTCGGCACCAGCGACCCTGTCGTCGTCGTTCCACCGAAGACGGCACGCTGAAAGACGTGACCGGATCACTTGCGAACGGTCCGCGGGACCTGCGGCTCCTCATCAGCCTGACGCTCTGCGCCGCGGTGATCATAAGCCTCCTCACCGCCCCCGGCGAAGAAGGCCTCTGCGGCGCATATCTCGCCGTCCTGATGCTGGCGATCGCAGCGACCGACGCGCAACGCTACATCATTCCCAACGAGCTGACGGCCGCGGCCTTGGCTCTCGCCTTGCTGCGCGCTGCAGTGCTTCCGTCCGACGCCGGGGCCGGCGCCAGCGCCGTGCTCTGGGCAGGCATTCGTGCCGCTATCGCAGCGCTGCCACTCCTGCTCCTGATGCTGCTCTACCGGCGCTGGCGCGGCCGCGACGGGCTTGGGCTCGGCGACGTCAAGCTCGCCGCCGTCGCCGGCGCCTGGCTCGAACTAACTACGGTGGTCGCGGTAATAGAGCTGGCGGCGTTATCCGCCATCGCAGCCTATGCTGCCAATGCAGCACTGCAGAAGAAGCCGTTGCGCGCAACCGCTTACCTGCCGTTCGGCCTGTTCTTCGCGCCGGCGATCTGGATCGGCTGGATCGGCCAGGGCTTGATTAACCAATTCTGGCTGGCCGATCGGCTGGTGTTCTGGCCCGGCTAGAGCTTGATCCGGAAAAGTGTGGAGCGGTTTTCCGAAAAGATCATGCTCAAACAACAAGCTAAAGAGCGATGACGATTCATCCTAATCTCATCGCGCTTTAGCGCTCGCGGCTGGGTGCCCATTCCAAAGCCCGCAGACGCGCCTCGGCGATTTCTCCGCGCGTCATCTTGGTGGTAACGGCGTCGCGGATCCGGGCCCTCGCGTCGCGCGCCTGTGGCGGTGCGGCAGCGGTCGACAGGTTGAGCCATTTGGACGCTTCGATGATGTTTCGCGGCACGCCGAGCCCGCGATCATAAAGCAGCCCAAGGGAGTATTGTGCGAGGCTGTCACCTTGCTCGGCAGCCCGCCGGTACCACATCGCAGCTTCCGTATAGTTCTGCGGCACGCCACGGCCGGTCTCAAACATGTAGCCGAGATAGGACTGCGCGGCCGCGTTACCGCGCTCGGCCAGCGGAATGAAAGCACGCGAAGCCGTGACATAATTCTGCCGCTTGAAGGCGGCGACCCCTTGACCAAGCGATTGCGCTTTTATCGGAGCAATCGACATTATTAGCAGTGCAGTCGCCGCGAGGCCGCATCTAGTGGCTAGCAACAAGCCAAGTGACCGCGGCCAATGGCCAGCGGGCTTTAGGTTCCGATCGCCTGTACGGACAGTCTCCATTCCACCGTTCCCCTGCATTCAACCACCAAACTAGTCCGGGGCTACGACAGAATCTATAGCGCGAGCATCAGCTCCGGAGCTGGAAACGTTGAATTTTCAGAACCTGGGACGGCCGGCGATATCGGCGAGCTTTTTCAATGGATTCGAGAAACCGTGGTCTGCATTGAGCTGACTTGCTGGATCCTGCTTCAGCTTTATTGTGGGTCCGAGATCATCCTCTTGGAGCGTTTTCATATGCCCTTCCCACATGCCTCACAGGCCCTGTCGCGCTTTACCGTGCTCGACCTGACCCGTGTCCGGTCCGGGCCCACTTGCGTGCGACAGCTCGCAGACTGGGGCGCCAACGTCATCAAGATCGACGCCCTCACTGAGGATGCCGGCGGCGAGCAGCCCGGTGGACCGAGGCATGGGGCGGACTTCCAGAATTTGCACCGCAACAAGCGGGCGATGACGCTCAATCTAAAGGACCCGAGGGGACTCGAGGTATTCAAGCGCCTCGCCGCCCAGGCCGACGTCGTGGTCGAAAATTTCCGTCCCGACGTGAAGAAGAAGCTCGGCATCGACTATGAGAGCCTGCGCGCGATCAACCCCCGCCTGGTCTATGGCAGCATCTCTGGCTTCGGCCAGGACGGCCCCTACCACAAGCGGCCGGGCTTCGATCAGATCGCGCAGGGCATGGGCGGGTTGATGTCGATCACGGGGGCCCCGGGCGGCGGTCCGATGCGGGTGGGTATTCCCGTCGCCGATCTCACCGCCGGGCTGTTCTGCGCCATCGGCATTCTCACCGCGCTGCTCGAGCGCGACGTCTCCGGCGAGGGCCAGTGGGTGCAGACCTCGCTGTTGCAGGCGCAGATCTTCATGCTCGATTTCCAGGCCGCACGCTGGCTGATGGAGAAGGAAGTCGCCAAGCAGGCCGGCAACAATCATCCGACCAGCATTCCGACGGGCGTATTCAGGACCTCCGACGGCTACATCAATATAGCCACCACCGGCGGGCGGATCTGGGAACGCTGCGCGCAGGCGATCGGCGCGCCTGAACTCGTCGCCAATCCGGACTACGCGACGGCGCCCGCGCGCTCAAAGAATCGCGATACGCTCAACGCCGAGATCGAGAAGCGTACGATGGCCAAGTCGACCGAAACCTGGGTCAGAGAGCTCAACGAGGCCGGCGTTCCCTGCGGGCCGATCTATTCGATCGACCAGATGTTCGAAGATGCACAGGTCAGCCATCTCGGCATCGCGCAGGACGTGCCGAACGCGGAGAACCGTCATATCCGCCTGGTCGGCCAGCCCGTCACGCTGTCGCGCACGCCCAGCACGATGGTGGCGCGCCCGCCGGAAGTCGGCGAGCAGACAAGCGAGGTGCTCGCCGAATTCGGCTTCGATGCCGCCGAGATCACCAGGCTCAAGGACGCGAAGGTGATTTAGGTTTTCCTCAGCCGGCACCTAGCCTGAGGCGGGGGTCGGCTGAGGCGTCCGTCGGATGCGGTTGAACAGTGAATCGATCAGCGGCCAGAACAGCAGCAGGATCGCCAGCGTCGTGATCGAGCCGACCAGCCCGTTCGACCAGAACACCCTGAGGTCGCCTCCGGCGCCGATCATCGACAGGCGGAAGGCGTCCTCGGCGCGGTTGCCGAGCACGAGCGCCAGCGTGAAGGGCGCCAGGGGAATACCGATCTTCTTGAAGACGTAGCCGACGACGCCAAAGCCCAGCATCAGCCAGATGTCGAACATCGCATTCTGGATGGCGTAGGCGCCAATCGCGCAGGATACCACGATCATCGGCGCGACCGCAGCGAAGGGCACGCGCAAAATCGAAGCAAAGATCGGCACTGTGGTCAGCACCAGCACGAGGCCGACGACATTGCCAAGATACATCGAGGCGATCAGGCCCCAGACGAAATCCTTGTGCTCAACGAACAACAACGGCCCCGGATTGAGGCCCCACACCATCAACCCGCCAAGCAGGATGGCCGCCGTTCCTGAACCGGGAATGCCGAGCGCGAGCATCGGCAGCAGCGCCGAGGTGCCGGAGGCGTGCGCGGCCGTTTCCGGCGCGAACACGCCCTCGATGCGCCCCTTGCCAAAGCTTCGGGGGTCCTTGGCGAAGCGCTTGGCAAGGTTGTAGCCCATGAAGGAAGCCGCGATCGCGCCGCCCGGCGTGATGCCGAGCCAGCAGCCGATGAAGGAGGAGCGAAGCAGCGTCACCCAGTATTTCGGCAGGTCCTTCCACACCGACAGCACGACGCGCAGTGAGATGCTCGCGGCGTGCCCGCGCAGCGCCAGCCGTTCTTCCATGGTCAGCAGGATCTCGCTGATGCCAAACAGCCCGATGACGGCGACGAGGAAGTTGATGCCGCGCAGCAGCTCGGCGGAGCCGAACGTCATCCGCAATTGGCCGGAGACCGTGTCCATGCCGATACCGGCGAGCAAAAGGCCGAGCGACATCGAGATGACGGTCTTGTGCTTGGCCTCGCGGCCGAGACCGACGAAGGAGCAGAAGGTCAGGAGGTAGACCGCGAAGAACTCAGGCGGGCCGAATTTGAGCGCGAAGGACGAGATCAGCGGTGCGAGAAAGGTGATCAGCAGCACCGCGACCAGCGAGCCGATGAAGGATGAGGTGAAGGCCGCGGTGAGTGCCTCGGCCGCCCTCCCCTGCTGCGCCATCGGGTAGCCGTCGAAGGTGGTCGCAACCGACCAGGCTTCGCCGGGGATATTGAACAGGATCGAGGTAATGGCGCCGCCGAACAGCGCGCCCCAATAGATGCAAGACAGCATCACGATGGCTGAGGTCGGATCCATCGTGAAGGTCAGCGGCAGCAGGATGGCGACGCCGTTGGGGCCGCCAAGGCCCGGCAGCACGCCGACGAAGATGCCGAGCACGAGCCCGACCATCATCAGGACCAGCGTTTTCCAGGTGAGCAGGACGGCAAAGCCGTGGACGAGGAGACTGAACGCTTCCATCGTTGGCCCGCCCTAGAAACCGAAGGCCGCTTCGAGCGGTCCCTTCGGCATGATGACGTCGAAGGCGATGTCGAAGGTGACGAACATGATCGCCGAGAACACAAGAGCGGTGAGCAGCGACTTCCACAACGCGATCTTGCCGATCAACCGCATGAAGCCCGCGATCAGAAGGAAGCTCGCTACGTAGAGGCCGAGGAATTGCGTCAACAGGCAGAACAGAAGCGTTGGCGCGAACACCGCCAAGACGCGGCGCACCTGCGCGCGGGTGACGAAAGGCTCGATTCGAGCGCGCCGCACACCTAGCGCCGCGACGAGGCCATAGAGGCTTCCGCCGGCGAGGATGACGGACAGATAGAACGGGAAGTAACCAGGCTCGGGCCCGGTCGAATCCCAGGAAATGCCGGTCCGCCAGTTGTCGTAGCCGAGTGTGATCGCGAGTGCGAGCAGAAGCAGCGAGACGACGATCTCGATCGTTCGCGAACTGACGACGCTCGGCGAGTCGTCTTCAGGCGCGGTGGGATCGTCGACCACAATCTCGATATCGGTTTGAGACATCACTCTGCCTGATCAAATTGCGTCGTCATCGGGCTCGCCGAAGCCGGGTCCCGGTGGCGGGGCATGCATCGAAGGTGGTCACTTCGCGACAAAGCCCGCTTCCATCATCAGCGATTTGTTCAGCGCGTCGTCCTCCTCGAGGAATTGCACCATGTCCTTGCCGGTGAGGAAGATCGGCTTGAGCGCCTGCTTCTCCATGTAGTCCTTGTACTCGGGAGTCTGCGTCACCTTCTGGAAGAGGTCGGCGTAGAAAGCCTGCTGCTCCGCCGTGACCTTGCCGGGCAAGAACATCGCGCGCAGCATCAGGTACTGAATGTCCAGCCCCTCCTCCTTGCAGGTCGGGATGTCGTGCCATGACTGCGTCTCCGTGACCTTGGTGGTGTAGGAGATGCGTTCCTTGTCGAATACGCAGAGCGCCCGCACCTGGCCTGCGCGCCAGACTTCGAGATTTTCGCTTGGGTTGTTGACGTTGGATTCGGTGTGGTTGCCGACGAGCTGGGTCGCGGCCTCGCCGCCCGATTTGTAGGGCAGATAGGAGAATTTCGCGCTGGTCTTCTGCTCGAGGAAGACGGTCAGCACGTGGTCCTCGCGCTTGGAACCGGTACCACCCATCTTGAACGGGGAGCTTGCGGCCTTCGCCGCCTCGATGAACTCCTTCACCGATTTCGGTCCCGCAGCATTGTCCCACAGCACGAACTGGTCGAGCGCGATCACCGAGACCGGCGTCAGCTCGCGCCAGTTGAACGGGATCTTGGCAGACAGCGGCAGCATGTAGATCAGCGAATAGGCAATCAGCACCTTGTTCGGATCGCCCTCGCTGGACTTCATGTACATCAGCGCTTCGGCACCGGAGGCGCCACCCTTGAGCGACACCACCATCGGCTGCTTCATCAGATTGTTCTTCTGGATCGCGGCCTGCATCATCCGCGCCATCTGGTCGGAGGCGCCGCCCGCGCCGGCTGCGACCACGATCTCGACCGGCTTGGTCGGCTCCCAGCCGGCGAAGGCCGGCGCACTCAACAACAGGGCCGCCGCAGCTCCGACGGCCTTCACTGGAAATCGCACGAGTTTCGTCCCCTGTTTCTTTTTGGCTTTGTAATGCCGGGAATTATCGGCGCATTGTGCGGAGGAATGCTGACGAGTTCAAGCAGGCGGGCATTCAGCCGCATATGACTTTCGGCTGAGGAAGGCGCGAGGGGGCGCCCTACTTGCCCTTCCAGTTCGGCGTGCGCTTGTTGAGGAAGGCATCCATGCCTTCACGAAAATCTTCGCTCATATAGGCCTTGAGGATCAGGTCCTCGCCCTCCTCGCGCGACAGCGTGCGGCGGATGCGGCGCACCGCCTCCTTGGTCGCCTCCAGCGTGAGCGGCGCGTGGCTTGCGACGAGCCTGGCAGTCTCGTCGGCGCGGCGCTGAAGCGTCTCGACGTCAGGCACGACCTCGTTGAGCAGGCCGAGCGCCAGGGCCTCCGGTGCCTCGACGAGGCGCGCCTTGAAGATCAGGTCCTTGGTGCGGGCCGGTCCCACCAGCGAGACGACGCGGCTGATGTTCGACATCGACAGGCAGTTGCCGAGCGTGCGCGCAATCGGAAAGCCGATGCGCGTGGATTCCGTGCCGATGCGGATATCGCAGCAGGCCGCAATGCCGGCACCGCCACCGGTGCAGGCCCCCGCGATTGCCGCGATAACTGGGACGCGGCACTGTTCGAGCGTGCCGAGCACGCGGTCGATCCGCGCCTCGTAGTCGAGCGCGTCCTGCGCGGTCTTGAAGGCGCGGAACTGCGAGATGTCGGTGCCCGAGGCGAACGCCTTGTCGCCGGCGCCGGTCAGGATCAGCGCCTTGATCGAACGATCTGCATTGATGGCCTGGCAGATCTCCGCCATGCGCTCATACATGGCGAAGGTCAGCGCGTTGCGCGCCTGCGGGCGATTGAAGGTGATGCGCGCAATGCCGTCCGTGACGGAATAGAGCAGGTCTTCAGTCACGGGTGCGTTCATCGCGCGCTCTCTTTCTTCACTTCACTCAAGTTGGTTCAGGCGACTTGAGCCTTGGTCATCGGCACCACGTCGCGTCCCTTGAGGACGTCCATGGCCGCCAGCACGCCGCCGCTCCGATGCGGGACCTGTGCAAGATCCAAGCCCATCTCGACGCCGGACAGCGTGCCCATCAGCATCAGGTCGTTGAAATGGCCGATATGGCCGATCCGGAATACCTTGCCCTTCACCTTGTTCAACCCCGTGCCGAGCGACATGTCGAAGTTCTCGAGCACCACTTTGCGGAAATTGTCGGCGTCATGGCCCTCGGGCATGCGCACGCCCGTGAGCGCCGGCGAATGCGCGTTGGGATCGGCGCACTGCGTCTCCAGACCCCAGACCTTGATCGCCGCGCGCGTCGCGGCGCTGTGGCGCTTGTGGCGGATCCAGACGTTCTCGAGCCCCTCCTCTTCCAGCATCTTGACCGCCTCGCGCAGGCCGAAGAGCAGGTTGGTCGCGGGCGTATACGGGAAGGTGCCGGCCTTGTTGAAGGCGATGACCTCCTGCCAGTCCCAATAGGAGCGCATGCCGGGATTGCTTTTCGCTACGGCCAGCGCCTTTTCGGAGACAGCGTTGAAGCCAAGGCCCGGTGGTAGCATCAGGCCCTTCTGGGAGCCTGCGACCGAGACGTCGACGCCCCAGGCGTCGTGTTCATACTCCATCGAGCCGAGGCCCGAGATGGTATCGACCATCAGCAATGCCGGATGCTTCACGCGGTCGAGGATCTTGCGCACCTCCGAGGGCGGCGTCACGCAGCCGGTCGAGGTCTCGTTATGCACGACGCAGACTGCCTTGATCTTGTGCTGTTTGTCGGCGGACAGGCGCTGTTCGATCTCGGCCAGATCGGCGCCATGGCGCCAGTCGCCCGGGATGAAGTCGACGTCGAGCTTGAATTTGTCGGCGATGCCGCGCCACAGCACGGCGAACTGGCCGGTCTCGCACATCAAAACCTTGTCGCCGGGCGAGAGCACATTGACCATCGCCGCTTCCCAGGCGCCGGTTCCCGACGAGGGATAGATGATCACGGGCTGCTTGGTGCGAAAAACCCGCTGCATCGCGGCCAGGACGGCAAAACCGATCTCGGCGAACTCCGGGCCCCGGTGGTCCAGCGTCGGCATATCCATCGCCCGCAACACCCGGTCGGGCACGTTGGTCGGTCCTGGAATTTGAAGAAAATGCCTTCCAGTGTGCACGGTCATGGGCGTCCTTCCCGGTCTTTAGAGTCTGCCTTGGAGGTCCTCGGCGAGCCGCTCGCATATCACTATTCGCCCGGCTTGTCCCCCGCCTGCGGAGGCCCGTCAATGCGCAAGAAGCAGGGCTCGCCTTGCCAAGCCGGCGGACCCTAGGCAAGACGTCCCGGTGAAGACAGCGAGAGCGGACCCATGACGGCTGAGGCGGCCGAAAAAACCAGAAAATCGGCCCAAAACGGTGGCCTGGCCGCGCGCCTGGCCCGCGAAATCACGGGCGATGTCCTGTTCGATGCCTTCAGCCGCGGCCGCTACGCGACGGATGCGTCCTTCTACCAGATCATGCCCTTGGGCGTTGTTGTGCCACGCAGCATGGACGAGGCGCTGCGGGCGCTGGCCATTGCCCGCAACGAGGGCCTGAAGGTCACCCCACGCGGCGGCGGCACCTCGCAATGCGGCCAGACCATCAATGACGGCCTCGTTGTCGACGTGTCGAAACACCTGAACCGGATCCTCTCGCTCGACGTCGAGAACCGCACTTGCGTGGTCGAGCCCGGTATCGTGCTCGACGATCTCAACCGCCAGCTCAAAAAGCACGGCCTGTGGTTCCCGGTCGACGTCTCGACGGCGTCACGTGCCACCATTGGCGGCATGGCCGGTAACAATTCCTGCGGTGGCCGCTCGCTACGCTACGGCACGATGCGCGACAACACGCTGTCGATGGAAGCCGCGCTTGCAGATGGCACGATAGCTGACTTCGGCGAGGTCCCGCGCGACCTCAGCGGCGTGAGGGCCGGCGACGATGCGCTGGCGCTGTTCCGCGATATGCTCGATCTCGGCGCGCGGGAGGCCGACGAGATCGCGGACAGGTTTCCCAAGGTGCAGCGCCGCGTCGGCGGCTACAACCTCGATGCGCTCACGCCGCGCAACGCGCCGAACAACATGGCGCATCTGCTCGTCGGTTCCGAAGGCACCCTCGCCTTCACCACCAAGGTCGAGCTGAAACTGTGGCCGGTGATCCGCAACAAGGCGCTCGGCGTCTGCCATTTCGGCAGCTTCTACGAGGCGATGGACGCCGCCCAGCATCTGGTCAAGCTCAAGCCGATCGCGGTCGAGCTCGTCGACCGCACCATGATCGCGCTCGGTCGCGACATCGCGATGTTTCGCCCCATCATCGGGGCCGCCATCAAGGGCGATCCCGATGCGGTACTGGTGGTGGAGTTCGCCGAAGAGGACCAGGCGACCAATCTGCAGCGCCTGAAGCAGCTCACCGAGCTGATGGGCGATCTCGGATTCGGCTGGACGAACGACAAACGCAAATGGGGCGGCGTGATTGATATCACCGAGCCTGCTTTGCAGAGCGGCATCGCCGATTTCCGCGCCGCCGGCCTCAACGTCATGATGTCGATGAAGCAGGAGGGCAAGCCGGTCTCCTTCGTCGAGGACTGTGCCGTGCCGCTGCCGCACCTCGCCGACTACACCGCGCGGCTGAACGAGGTTTTTGCCAGGCACGGCACCAGCGGCACGATGTACGCGCACGCCTCCGAAGGCTGCCTGCACGTGCGCCCCGTCCTGAACCTGAAGCTGGAGAAGGACGTCAAGGCGATGCGCGCCATCGCGGAAGAAGCCTTCGCCATGGTGCGCGAGTACAAGGGCTCGCATTCCGGTGAGCATGGCGACGGCATCGTGCGCTCGGAATTTCACGCGAGCATGTTCGGCGAGCGTCTCGTCGCGGATTTCAAGGAGGTGAAACAGCGGTTCGATCCCGACAACGTCCTCAATCCCGGCAAGATCGTCGATGCACCGAAGATGGACGACCGCTCGCTGTTCCGCTACCGGCCGGACTATCGCGTCACTGAATTGAAAACAAAGCTCGACTGGTCCGCTTACCCCGGCGCGGGCGGCGGTTTTCAGGGCGCGGTCGAGATGTGCAACAACAATGGCGCCTGCCGGAAGCTCGAGGGCGGCGTGATGTGCCCGTCCTATCGTGCAACGCACAACGAGAAGGACGTCACCCGCGGCCGCGCCAACACGCTGCGGCAGGCGATTTCCGGCCAGCTCGGCCCTGATGCGCTTTCCTCCGACGAGATGATGGAGACGCTGAAACTCTGCGTCTCCTGCAAGGCCTGCCGCCATGAATGCCCGACCGGCGTCGACATGGCCAAGATGAAGATCGAGGTGCTGGCAGCGCGCGTCGCTTCTCACGGTTTGACGCTGCGCGATAGGTTGGTCGGCTATTTGCCGCGCTATGCGGGTATCGCCTCGCGCTTCGCGCCGCTTGCGAACCTGCGCAACCGCAGCGCTTTGCTGCGAAAGTTGCTCGAGCGCTTTGCCGGCATCAGCGCGCGCCGCGCCTTGCCCGCCTTCCGCAGCGATGTGTTTGCGCCGCCCGCGGAGGCGATCGGACCTGTGGATGGCCGCGAGGTCGTGCTGTTCACCGACACGTTCAATCGGATCTACGAACGCGAAAATCTGGACGCAGCGCTGCGAGTGCTCGTCGCAGGCGGCTATCGCGTGCATCTGCCAAAGCCCGTCAGCGGCGCCCGGCCGCTCTGCTGCGGCCGGACGTTCCTGTCCGCGGGTCTCGTCGAGGAAGCGAAGGCCGAGCTCGACCGTCTGGTTGCGAGCTTCACCCCGTTTGCCGCGCGGGGCGTGTCGATCGTCGGCCTCGAGCCGAGCTGCCTCTTGACGCTGCGCGACGAGCTGTTGTCGCTGCGCAAGGACGATGACGCCAAGGCGGTCGGCGCCCACGCCCTCACCTTCGAGGAGTTTCTGGTGCGCGAGGCGGAAGCCGGTCGCCTGCAACTGCCGCTCGGCGCGATCGCCGAGAAGGCACTCGTACACGGCCATTGCCACCAAAAATCCTTTGGCGCCTTCAAGCCGGTCGAGCAGGTCCTGCGCCTCGTTCCCGGCCTGAAGGTCGAGACCATCGAGTCGAGCTGCTGCGGCATGGCTGGCGCCTTCGGCTACGGCGCGGACACCTACGATGCCTCGATCGAGATGGCCGAGTTGTCGCTGCTGCCGGCCGTGCGCGGTGCGGACCAGGCGACGCTGGTGGTCGCCGACGGCACCTCATGCCGGCATCAGATCCACGACGGCAGTGCGCGCGACGCCCTGCATGTCGCGCGCGTGCTCGCCATGAGCCTCGATCGCGCCAAGGCCCATCCAACGACCTCATCACACAAGGACATTCCAAATGGCTGAACTCACCCTCGACACCGCCCGCAAGATCCTCGATGCCGCCTTCGCGAAGGCAACCGAGCTGAAGCTGAAGCCGCTCGTCGTCACCATCCTGGATGCGCGCGGCGTCCTCAAGCTCGCGGCTGCCCAGGACGGCACCAGCCTGATGCGCGCGGAGATCGCCCACGGCAAGGCCTATGGCGCGCTCGCGATGGGGATGGGCTCGCGCGCCCTGTACCAGCGCGCCCAGGAGCAGGCCTATTTCATCGACGCCGTGAACACCATCGCCAAGGGGGCGCTGGTGCCGGTGCCCGGCGGCGTGCTGATCCAGGACGGCACCACCCTGCTCGGTGCCGTCGGCGTCTCCGGCGACACCTCGGACAATGACGAAGCTTGCGCCGTCGCCGGCATCTCGGCCGCAGGATTGAAGGCGAACGCGGGCTGATGATCGTAGGGTGGGTTAGCGCAGCGTAACCCACCACTGTTTGTCTCCGCTGAAGCGAAGGAGGTGGGTTACGCTTCGCTAACCTACGCATTTCTGCGACGGCACAATAAAAACTCGAAAAACAACCCCATGCAAAGTAGCCGATGGCGTCAGCGCACTCTGCTGATTTTACGAAATCGATTGACACGTCGGGCAAATCAGGAGCAAAACCTCATCATCGACTGACGCGTATTGCTTCCCTCATCGTCCGGTCCAGGACGGCTTGCGCTTTTCGCTGAACGCTTTGAGACCTTCCTTGGCATCCTCGGTCATCGCGAGGAGCGCGATCTGGCTCTCGGTATAGGCGATGCTCTCGTCGAACGACATCGAGGCGATGGCGCGCATGGCGTACTTGCCGCGGCGGATCGCGGTCGGCGACTTGTCGACGATACGGCCGATCAACCAGTCGACCTTGGCGTCGAGCTCGGCCGCAGGCACCACGTGGTTGAGCAGCCCCGCCGCTTGCGCTGCCCTGGCATCGAACGGTTCGCCCGTCAGCGCCCATTCGTTGACGAGCCGCGGCGGCGCGATGTTCTGCAACAGGCTCAACACCTGCATCGGAAACACGCCGACCTTCACCTCGGGCAGGCCGAAAATGACGTGATCGGCGGCGATCGCCATGTCGGTCATGCACAACAGGCCCATGCCGCCGGCCATGCAGACGCCACCGACGCGCGCGATCGCAGGTTTCGTCGCATCCTGCGACAGGCGCAACAGATCGGCGTAGTCGACGTTGGGTCTGGAAAAATCCATCGCGAAGGCGGCGCCGGAATTCTGCAAGTCGGCGCCGGCACAAAAAGCCTTGTCGCCCGCGCCCGTCAGCACGATGACGCGGACATCCTTGTCGTCATGCGCATCGCGATAGCCCCTGGCGATGCCGGCGATCACGGCGCCATTGAGCGCATTGCGCTTCTCCGGCCGGTTGATGGTGATCCAGAACGCCTGCCCGCGCTTCTCGGTGATGACGCTTGTGTTGTCGGTCATGGCACGCTCGCTTGTTGGCTTCCGCTTGCAAGCCATTTGCGGCAGGTCGGACGACGGGCGCAAGCGCAATCTACGACATCGCGCCGCTTTAGCACCTCGACACAACTTTGCGCCGCGATGGAGGCAGGAGCGCGCGCCTCAGGCGGTGACGGCCTTCTTCAACCAGACCTTGTTGTCATGGAACGGCGCGCCACCGATCGGCGCGATCGTGTCCGCACCGGTCAGCACGTTGATGCCGCGGCCGCCGATGTGATTTTTGTTCGGATGGACGGATTCCGCGATCAGCACGCCGCGCTGCACGCCGTCGAACAGCGTGGCTATCAGCGTCGTCTGGCCGCGGGTGTTGCCGAGCGTTACGGCATCGCCCTCGACGATGTCGAGCGATGCCGCATCCAGGGGATGGACCATCACGCTCGGCTTGCCTTCGCGAGCCTGCGAGGACGGCGTCTCGTTGAAGGTCGTGTTGAGGAAGCTGCGCGCGGGGCTCGTCGCAAGCCGGAACGGATGGTCCCGGTCGGCCTCTTCGATCACGGCCCAATGATCCGGCAGCGATGGCATCTTGTCGAAATCGCCCATCATCAGGCCGAATGGCGGATGCGCCCAGTCGGCCTTGAAGTGGAACTTCTTGTCGGCGTGCCCAAAACCGTCAAGAAAGTGCGAGGTACGGAAATCCGGCTGGAGATCGCGCCAGATATCCGCCTCGAGCGCCTCGACATCGCCGTGGCCGCTCAGCTTCAACGTCGCGTCGATCAGTTCGCGCGACGACATCTCGAAACCCCGATGGTTGGCGCCGAGCCGCGGCGCCAATGCCTGCAGCACCTCGTGGTTGGAGCGGCACTCACCGGGCGGGTCGATCAGCTTAGGGCCCACCGAGATATGCTGATGGCCGCCGCCGTAATAGAGGTCGTCGTGCTCCATGAACATGGTCGCCGGCAGCACGATATCGGCCATCTGCGCCGTCTCGGTCATGAACTGCTCATGCACCGCCACGAACAGATCCTCGCGCGCAAAGCCCTGGCGCACCAGCACCTGCTCAGGCGCGACCGTCACCGGGTTGGTGTTCTGGATCAGCATTGCCTTGACCGGACCCTTGCCCTGCAATGCCTCGGCATCACCGGTCAGGATGCGGCCGATCTGGGACTGGTCGAGCGCGCGCGTATCGCGATCGATCGCGTCATGGCCTTCGATGATGGATTCGTCGAAGTGCCACAGCGCGTAATTGTTGAAGAAGGCACCGCCCCCTTCATATTGCCAGGCGCCGGTCACCGCGGGAATGCAGGCCGCGGCATGCATCTGGGCCGCGCCGTTGCGGCTGCGGCTGAAGCCATAGCCAAGGCGGAAGAAGGTCCGCTTGGTCTCGCCAACCGCCTTCGCAAAGGCCTCGATCTCGGCGACCGGAACGCCGCAGATCGCGGATGCCCATTGCGGCGTGCGCGTCTTCAGATGCGCTTCGAGCTCACCGGGACAATCGGTGTACTTGTCCATATAGGCGCGGTCGGCATAGCCATCGCGGAACAGGACATGCATGACGCCGCAGGCGAACGCGCCATCGGTGCCGGGACGCAGGATGATCTTGATGTCAGCCTGCTTCATGGTGTCGTTGTTGTAGATGTCGACCGCGGCGATCTTCGCACCGCGCTCCTTGCGGGCGCGGGAGGCATGCGTCATCACGTTGACCTGCGTGTTGACCGGGTTGGTGCCCCAGATCACGACGAGGTCGGAGACACCCATCTCGCGCGGATCGACGCCCGCGATCTTGCCGGCGCCCACCGCGAAGCCGACGCGCGCGACGTTGGCGCAGATCGTCGAATAGAAGCGGGAATATTTCTTCACATGCGTGAGGCGGTTGAGGCCGTCGCGCATCACCAGTCCCATCGTGCCGGCGTAGTAATACGGCCAGACCGCCTCGGCGCCGAACTCGCGCTCGACCGCATTGAAGCGATGCCCGATCTCGTCCAGCGCCTCGTCCCAGGAGATCCGCGCAAACTGGCCCGATCCCTTCGGCCCCGTACGGCGCATCGGATACATCACCCGCTCGGGGTGATGGATGCGCTCGGCATAGCGCGCAACCTTGGCGCAGACGACGCCCGCCGTATAGGTCTGCTGTTTCGAGCCGCGGACGCGACCGATGCTCCGGCCTTCGATGACTTCGACGTCGAGCGCGCAGGCCGACGGGCAGTCATGGGGACAGGTGGAGTGACGGATCGCGATCTTGGCGTGCTGGTTCATGGGCAACTTCGTAACACCAAAGCACCGGCCAGCCGAGCGCATTTATCCGGGAATGCCCATGCAAATTGCTGGGGCCGACGCGGCCTGTTCCCGGCCCGGCCACGCGGGAAACCGCGCGATATTCCCGTATCGCTCGACTTTGTGAGGCGTCGACAGCGGGCTTGGCCGGTCGCTACAGTGCACGCCAACAAGAACGACATCAGGGAGGCGGGCATGACAGGCCCAAGATTCGTGCTAGCATTGGCTACCGGCCTGCTGACCCTATTCTCTGCGCCCCGCGGCTTCGCGCAGGACTATCCCACGCATGCGGTCCGGATCATCGTCCCCTTCGGCGCCGGAGGACCCGCGGATGTTGCAGCGCGGCTTATCGGAAACGTGCTGCAGGAAAATTTTGGCCAGCCCTTCGTGATCGAGAACCGCACCGGCGCCGGCGGCGTCATCGGCACACTGGAGGCCGCGAAGTCGCCGGCCGACGGCTACACGCTTCTGATGATGTCCAACACCCAGACCGCTAACGAATCGCTGCTGACGCCTGCGCAGCGCAAATACGATCTGATGCGCGACCTCGCACCGATCGCGCCGGTGAACTATTCCGATCTGGTCATCGTGGTTCATCCGAGCGTAGAGGCGAAGTCGCTCCCAGAGTTCATCGCGCTTGCCAAGTCGCAGCCGGGCAAGCTGAACTATGCGTCATCGGGACAGGGCACGCCCTATCACATGGCGGGCGAGCTGTTCAAAGCCATGGCCGGCATCGACGTCGTGCACGTCCCCTATCGCAACAGTGGCGAGGCGCGCAGCGGTGTGATCGGCGGACAGGTGCAGATGATGATCGACGCGGTCCCGGCGATGGCTCCCAACGTCACGGAGAACCAGGTGCGTGCGCTCGCGACCACCGGCAAGGAGCGCTCCGCAGTGCTGCCGAACGTTCCCACCGCAGGCGAAGCCGGCGTACCCGGCTATGAAGCAACCATCTGGCTCGGCCTGATGGCGCCGGCGGGGACGCCGAAACCGGTCATCGACAAGCTCAACGCCGCCGTGACGGCACTGGTGAAGCGGCCCGACATCGTCAAGCTATGGACCGAACAAGGCGCCGTGCCGATGGTGATGGCGCCGGATGAGTTCGAAAAATTCCTGCGCGGCGACATCGTGAAATGGGCTGATGTCGTCAAGAAGTTCGACAAGTCCTGAGGTCGTCGAGCAATGCCAACCATTCGATTTCGCCTGAACGGCTCCGACACCGCGATCGACGCCAATTCCGATCAGACACTGCTCGCGGCGCTGCGCGGCAAGCTTGGCCTCATGGGCAGCAGCCATTTCGGCTGCGGCACCAATGAATGCGGGGCGTGCTACGTGATGGTCGATGGCCACGCGCTCGCCTCCTGCGACATGCCGCTGTGGTCGGTCGCCGGCAAGGAGGTCACGACCGTGGAAGGCCTCGGCACGCCGGAGCATCCGCACCCGCTGCAGCGCGCCTTCATCGCCGAGCAGGCGATGCAATGCGGCTATTGCGTACCGGGCATTTTGATCAGCGCAGCGGCACTGCTGCAACGCAAGACGTCACCGACCGAAACGGAGGTCAGGGAAGCGCTCGATCGCAACCTCTGCCGCTGCGGCTCGCAGAACCGCATGGTGCGGGCGGTGCTGCGCGCAGCATCGGAAATGACCCCGCCATGAGCATGCCATCCCCTGCCCCGCAACTGCCGCCCAGCCTGGCTGCCAATCCAAGGCTGACGTCCTGGGTGAAAATCACGCCCGACGGGCGTGTGGCGATCTCACCGGGCAAGGTCGAAATCGGCCAGGGTATCGTCACGGCGCTGGCGCAGATCGCTGCCGACGAGCTCGACGTCGATGTCGGCCGGATCGCCATGATCCGCGCCTCGACGGCCGCGAGCCCCAACGAAGGCGTCACCTCAGGCAGCCTCTCGATCCAGCAATCGGGCCGCGCGCTGCGCCAGGTCTGCGCCGAGGTGCGCGGGCTGTTCCTCGCCGCGGCGTCGGAACGACTCGGCGTTGATGCTTCGACGCTCGAGATCGACGATGGCATGATGTCTGGACCGGGCAATGTCCGGACCAGCTATTGGGAGCTCGCCGGCGAGGTCTCACTCGATCGCAACGCGTCAGCGGACGTCGTCGCGAAGCCGGCCGCCGCGCGCGGCGTTGCCGGGCAATCCATTCAACGGATCGACATTCCCGACAAGGTGTTCGCGCAGCCGCGATTCATTCACGACGTGCCGCTGGCGAACATGCTGCATGGCCGCGTGCTGCGGCCGGAGCTATCGGGCGCAAAGCTCGTCGCGCTCGATGACACCGCAGCGCGCGCGGCTGCCGGGCTCATTGCCATCGTGCGGGACGGCAGCTTCGTGGGCGTCATCAGCGAGACCGAGGATGGCGCCGAGACCGCGTTGAAAGCGTTGCGCAAGGGCGCGACCTGGTCGGCGGGCGAGACGCTGCCGGACGAGGACGACCTGGCTGCCTTCCTGAAGAGCCAGCCGGTCGAGACGCGGATCATCGACACCAAAACCGCAGCCGCGCCGAAACAGGTCGCGCGCACGATCCGCAGGCAATACACTCGGCCCTATATCGCGCACGCCTCGATCGCGCCGTCCTGCGCGATGGCGCAATGGGAGGGAGATCACGTCCACGTATGGACGCACAGCCAGGGCGTCTACATGCTGCGCGCCGACCTTGCGATCGTGCTGAAGCTGCCGACCGAGAATATCACCGTCGAGCACATGGAGGGTGCCGGCTGCTACGGCCACAATGCGGCCGATGACGTTGCGCTCGACGCGGTTCTGCTCGCAAAGGGAGCCGGCGGACGTCCGGTGCGTGTGCAATGGTCGCGGCATGATGAAATGTCGCATGCGCCGTTCGGTGCGGCCATGGCGATCGAGATCGAGGCCGATCTCGACGCACACAGTGAGATCGTCGGCTGGCGCCACCGGGTCTGGAGCAACGGCCATACCGCGCGGCCCGGACGCGCGGCGCAGCCTGCCCTGCTCGCGGCAACCGAACTCGCAACGCCCTACCCACGCCTGATCTCGTCGGATCCTCCGGCGGCCAATGGCGGTGGCAGCGATCGCAACTCCGTTCCCCTCTTTGACTTCCCCGCCTGGACAATCGAAAGCCATCGCCTCCTCACAATGCCCATACGCACCTCGGCGCTGCGGACACTCGGCGCGCAGGGGAATGTGTTTGCGATCGAATCCATACTCGACGAGATCGCGGCTATCGGCAGTGAAGACCCCGTCCAGTTCAGGCTGCGCCATTTGCGCGACCAGCGGGCGAAGGATGTGATCCGCGCCGTTGCGGCGCGTGCGAACTGGAAGCCGGAAAAGAAAGCGGGGATCGGGTACGGCCTCGGCTTTGCACGCTACAAGAACACCGGTGCCTATTGCGCGGCAATTGCCGAGATCGAAGGCGCAGAGGACATTCGCGTCAAGCGGCTGACGCTCGCGGTCGACGTCGGCGAAGCCATCAATCCGGATGGCGTGGTCAATCAGATCGAGGGCGGCGCGATCCAGGCCACGAGCTGGGTCTTGAAGGAGCGCGTCCGCTTCGACCGCACACGCATCACCTCGACGTCCTGGTCGGACTATCCGATCCTCACCTTCAGCGAGGTGCCTGCCGTCGACGTCGAGATCATCCAGCGGCCGGAGATCGCGCCGGTCGGCGCCGGCGAAGCCGCCCACGGCCCGGTGACGGCGGCGATTGCGAACGCGGTGTTCGATTGCCTCGGCGTCCGCGTGCGCGACCTGCCGATCACGCGAGAGAGGCTGATCGCAGCAATGGAGCTTGCATCGTGACGGCGATCCATATTTTGAGCGGCGGCGCGGCGCAGGGCCTGGTCGCTCAGCTTGCCGAGAACCTCAAAGCACGGACCGGCTACGAGATCGAAGGCGAGTTCGGCGCGGTCGGCCTGATGGCCGACAAATTGCGTGGAGGCACGCCGGCGGACATCCTCATCCTGACGCGCGCGCTCGTGACCAGGCTTGCCGAAGAAACGCTTGTCGATCCGACCTCGATGGTCGACGTCGGCGTGGTCGAGACCGCGCTCGCCGTCCGGGCCGACCACTCCAAGGTCACCGTCAAGACCGAGTCCGACCTGCGGGAAGCGCTGCGCGCGGCCGATGCGATCTTCGTTCCCGACACCAAGGCCTCCACGGCCGGAATTCATGTCGCCAAGACGTTGGACCGGCTCGGCATCGCCGGAGAGGTTGCGTCTCGCCTCAAGATCTTTCCGAACGGCGCAACCGCGATGCGGCAGCTCGCAGCATCCGATGCCAAACGGCCGATCGGATGCACGCAGGCGACCGAAATCATCGCAACGGAGGGTATTGTGCTGTCCGGCTCGCTGCCTCCGGGACACGAGCTTGCGACAATGTACACAGCAGGTGTGACGACGCGCGCGGCACATGTCGCCGCGGCGCGTGTCCTGATCGAACTGCTCGCCGGCGCAGACCAGAAAGAGCTGCGACGGCGCGTGGGCTTTGCAGGCTAGCAGGGAATGGCTTTAGGTCGAATCGACTTTGCCAGGGGCTCGCTCAACCTCTCCCGCTTGCGGGAGAGGCATTGGCCGCCTTCGGCGGCGGTCCTCTTAAGGAACGCCGAGGCGATACCTCGGCTATGGCGAAGCGCCGGGTGAGGGCACTCTCCCCTTGGGGATTGTCCACTGCGGAGACACCCTCTCCCCAGCAGGCGGGGGAGGGAGCACACTGTCAACAATCAAGCCTAATCACGCTTTAGACGACTCGCGCTATTTGCTGAGCTGCGTGAGACCGGTTGGCGGTCCGTCGACCGCCGTCCAGCCGCCGTCGACGAACAACGTGCTGCCGCTGACATAGCTTGCGGCATCGGAGGCGAGATAGGCGACCGCCGTCGCGACCTCGTCGGCACTGCTCCAGCGATTGAAGACGGTATGCCTGGCATAGAGATCGTAGATGTCCGGACGCTGCTTGAACGGGCCGGTCAGCGCGGTCTCGGCAATGCTCGGCGCAATCGCGTTGACGCGAACGCCGGCATGTCCGACCTCGGACGCAAAGCCCTTTACCAGGAGGCCGATCGCCGCCTTGGTCGAACCATAGATGCCAAGGCCTGGCTCGATGGTGACCGCGCGCACCGAGGAACAGGCGATGATGCTGCCGCCCTTCTGCGCAACCATGATGCGGCCGAAGGCCTGGAAGAACCAGACGGTGCCCTTGACGTTCAGGTTGAGGACGCGGTCGAGATCGTCCTCGGTATAATCGAGAATGGTCTTGCGGATGTTCAGCCCTGGCGTCGTCACCGCGATGTCGAGCCGTGGGAATTTCTGCATCACCGTCGCGGCCAGCGCATTGACATCCGCGACGTTCGCAGCATCGCACGCAGCCGCCACGGCCCAGCCGCCCTTGTCGCGAATGCCGGCGGCCGTCGCTTCCGCTGTGTCCAGCGCACGATCGGCGCACACGACACGGGCACCGAGCCCGGCCAGCGCCTCGGCCGACGATCGGCCGATGCCGGACGCGGCGCCGAGCACCACCGCCGTCTTGCCGGTGAGATCAAAAAGCTTGCGATAGTCCGTCACAGACAGATTCTCCCTGTTGCTGCGAGGCAAAGTATCGCAAGGGCGGTTCGCCGGCCAAGTGCCGTCGAACGCGCGGCAGCTATCCCTTGTATCCCATCAGCAGGCGCGGCAGCCAAAGCGAGAAGGCGGGGACGTAGGTCACGAACATGAGCGCTGCGATCAGGGCGGCGTAGAACGGCAGGATGGTGCGCATCACCGCGCCCACCGAGATGCCGCCGATGGCGCAGCCCACGAACTGCGTCGTTCCGACCGGCGGGGTGTTCAGCCCCAGGGCGCAGTTGATCAGCATCAGCATGCCGAACTGCACGGGATCCATGCCCGCCTTCATCGCGATCGGCAGGAAGATCGGGGTGCAGATCAGGATGGTCGCGGCCATGTCCATGAAGGTGCCGAGCAAAAACAGGATGACGTTGATGAGCAGGAAGATCATCCAGGGTTCCGAAGACACCTTGTTCATCATGTCGCCGGCGAGGTCAGCCACCTCGTAGAGTCCCATCAGATACTGGAACATGGTGGAAACGCCGATCAGCAGCAGCACCACGCCCGTCGTCTTCACCGCCTTGGCCGCGGCCCGCAGGAAGTTCCGCAAGGTCATCGTGCGGTAAATGAAGAAGGTCAGCAGGATCGTGTAGGTGACCGCGACGGCCGCGGATTCAGTTGCAGTAAAGACGCCAGACAGAATCCCCGCCAGGATGATGCCGACGATCAGAAGGCCGGGCAGAGCGGCTGCGAACGAGCGGAAAACCTCGGCCCAGCCCGGGAACTTGCCGGCCGGATAGCCTCGCTTCACCGCGACCGCGTAAGCGGCAACCAGCATGCACGCCATCAGCACGAGCGCTGGCAAGATGCCGGCGGCGATCAGCGCGCCGATCGACACCTTGCCGCCGGCGGCCAGGGCATAGATGATCATGTTGTGGCTGGTCGGCATGAGGGCTCCGACCAGCGAGGCGTGGGTGGTGACGTTGACGGCGTAGTCGGTGTCGAAACCTTCCTTCTTCATCATCGGGATCATCACCGCCCCCATCGCCGACACGTCGGCCACGGGCGAACCGGATACGCCGCCGAACAGCGTGCAGGCGACCACGTTCGACATGCCGAGACCGCCTCGGATGTGTCCGACGAGGTTCTTGGCAAGCTGCACGATCTTGTCGGCGACGCCGCCATGCAGCATCAGCTCACCGCTGAAGACGAAGAACGGTATGGCGAGGAAGGAGAAGATGTTCATCCCCGACATCATCTGCTGGAAGATGACGGCAACCGGCAGGCCTTCGTAGAGGATGGTGCATATGGCCGAGAGGCCAATCGCGAAGGCGACCGGCACACCGAGGATGAGAAAGCCGAAGAAGGTGGCGCCGAGAATGATCAATTCCATGAGGGGACGACCTCTTCGCCGCGCAGGAGAGCAATGATGTGCTCGATTGAAAAGGAGACGATCAGGACGCCGGAGGCGATCAACGGTACGTAGCGAACGACCTCAGGAAGGCCGAGATTGGGGATCTTCACGGTTCCGACCGACGCTCCGAGGATCCAGCCGTTGTAGACCATAGCAATGCCGAACAAGGCCACCAGAACGTGGATCACCAGCTCGATCTTCTCTCGCACGTGATCCGGAAGCATCACCAGCAGACTGTCCATGCCGATGTGTCCGGCATCGCGCACGCCGACGGCGGCGCCGATCAGCGTGACATACAGGATGAGAACCAGCGCAAGGTTCTCCGTCCAGGTCGGGCTGGAATTAAGCACATAACGTCCGAACACCTGGTAGAACACGATGGTGACGATGACGAGCAGGCCGCTCACGGACAGGTACATGCCCACGCGAGCGACGGTGGCATTGATCCGCGACAGCAAACCGGTAGACGGGCGTGCCGCAGCGGCCTCCGGCTCGTGGCTTGCGACGTGTGGGTCTGTCATTCCCGCCTCTCCTTGCGAGGGTCCGGCGTCGCCGCTCGGCGACGCCGGAAGCCGACGCGTTCTTACTTCGTGTCCTGGATACGCTTGACGAGGCTCTTCAGCTTTTCGTCACCGGCAAACTTGTCGTACACCGGCTTCATCGCATCGACGAACTCCTGCTTGTTGGCGATCGTGATGACCTGAACGCCGGCCGCTTCGACGGTCTTGCGGGACGCCTCCTCACGCTCGTCCCAGAGCTTGCGCATCACGGGCACCGAGTTCTTGGCCGCCTTGCGGATCATCGCCTGATCCTCCTTGCTCAGCGTGTCCCAGACCTTCTTGGACATCACCAAAACTTCGGGCGCCAGGGAGTGCTCGGTGACGTTGTAGAACTTGGCTGCCTCGAAGTGCCGCGACGATTCGTAAGAGGGCCAGTTGTTTTCGGCGGCGTCAACAAGACCGGTCTTGAGCGCGGTATAGACCTCGCCATACGGCATCGGCGTCGGGTTGGCCCCCAAGCTCTGGATCATGCCGACCCACAGGTCGGATTGCTGGACGCGGATCTTCAGGCCCTTGACGTCAGCGAGCGACTTGATCGGCGCCTTGACGGTGTAGATGGAGCGAGCGCCGCTGTCGTAATAGGCAAGGCCGATGAGACCCGCAGGCTCCATCGCCGCCAAAATTTCATCGCCGATCGGCCCGTCGAGAACGTTACGCATGTGCTGCGTGTCCCGGAAGACGAACGGCAGACACAACGCGATGGTTTCCGGCACGAAGTTGTTCAACGGCGATGCGTTGATCCGCATCATGTCGAGCGCGCCGATCTTAAGCTGCTCGATGGTGTCCTTCTCAGAGCCCAGGGCTCCATTGGGATACACCTTGACACCGAGCTTGCCACCGCTCGCCGTCGCGAGCTCCTTGCCCATGGACCTGACGGCTTCGACGGTCGGATAATCGGCGGGGTGTACGTCGGCGGAGCGGAAATCGCGTGCGGTCGCCAGGGGTGCTGTGACCGCCAGCGCAACGGCTGTGATGATGCCGGTTAGTGTCTTCATCTGATCTTTCCTCCTCAATTGATTATGTCGTCGTTGCGCAGGTGCTGCGGGCCGCCTTAAGGCGCTCCTGTTCA